>DAORUQ010000084.1:0-13703 GCA_035433265.1 Pseudomonadales bacterium
GGGTCCGGATTCATCCGGACAATCGCAGGCCCGGATTCTTTCGGGCATCGTCCGGATGAATCCGGACCTACGCGGTGTCCCTGATCGCCTGCGTCAGCAGTTTCAGGCCTTCGGCAAAGGTCGTGTCCTCGACCGTGATCGGCACCAGCACGCGAACGGTGTTGTAGTACACGCCGCAGCTCAGCAGCAACAGGCCCAGTTCGGCGGCACGCGCGGTGAGCGCCTTCGTGCGATCGGCGTCCGGCTCGCGCGTGCCGGGCCGCACCAGTTCGAAGGCCACCATGGCGCCCAGGCCTCGGATCTCGCCGATACCCAGTTGCGGCTCCGCTGCGAGCGCCTGCATGTGCGCACGGAACTGCTCGCCCATCTGCGTGGCGCGTGCCAGGATGTTCTCGCTGCGTATCACCTCGATCACCGCCAGCGCCGCGGCGCACGCCACCGGGTTGCCGCCGTAGGTGCCGCCGAGGCCGCCAGGCGGGGGCGCGTCCATCACCCCGGCGCGTCCCACCACGCCCGAGAGCGGCAGCCCGCCGCCGATCGACTTCGCGGTCGTGATCAGGTCGGCGCGCACATCGTAGTGCTCCATCGCGAAGAAGCGGCCGGTGCGAGCGAAGCCCGACTGCACCTCGTCGGCGATCAGCAGGATGCCGTGCTCGTCGCAGAGCGTGCGCAGCGCCCGCATGAACTCCGGCGGCGCCACCGTGAAGCCGCCCTCGCCCTGCACCGGCTCGACGATGAAGGCCGCCACGCGAGAGGGCTCGATGTCGCACTTGAACAGGTGCGCGATGTCCGCCAGCGAATCCGCCACGCTGACGCCGTGCCAGTTATGCGGAAAGCGCGCATGGTAGACGTCGGCGGGGAACGGGCCGAAACCGATCTTGTAGGGCGCCACCTTGCCGGTGAGCGCCATAGCCATCATGGTGCGGCCGTGAAAGCCGCCGCTGAAGGCGATGACACCGGGGCGCCCCGTGGCGAGGCGCGCGATCTTTACCGCGTTCTCGACCGCCTCGGCGCCGGTGGACAGGAGCAGCGTCTTGGCGGGCCCCTCGATCGGCGCAATCGCGTTCAACTGCTCCGCGAGCGCGATGTAGGGCTCGTAGGGCATGACCTGGAAACAGGAGTGGATCACGCGCTGCAATTGCTGTTCGATCGCCGCCAGCACCTTCGGGTGGCGGTGGCCGGTGTTCAGCACGCCGATGCCGCCGGCAAAGTCGATGTAGCGCTTGCCCTCGACGTCCCAGATCTCGGCATTCACCGCACGCTCGGCGAAAAGCTGCGTGGCACTGCTCACACCGCGCGCGACGGCGGCGGCGCGGCGCTGCCAGAGTTCGGTGTTGCTGCTCATGGAATACTCCCGGGCCGCGCGTGCGGCATCATATGGACGACGAGCCCGGGATGGTACGAAGTGCGCCCCGGCGCGGCAACACCACGCTGGGGGTAGCCCTCAGCCCGCCTTGCGCCCCCAAGGCAACATGCGCACGAGGGTGTTGTCCTTCTGCACGTAGTGATGGAACAGCGCCGCGGCAGCATGCAGGCCCACCAGGTAGTAACCCCACTCGCCGATATCCTTGTGCCAGTGCTCCACGCTCTCGGCGAGGGCGTGGTTCTTGGCGACCAGCGCCGGCACCTCCAACCCGAAGAAGGGTATCGGCTTGGCTTCGGCGCTCAGGATCAGCCAGCCCGCAATCGGCATGCCGATCATGAAGGCATACATCGCCAGGTGCAGCAGCTTCCCCAGCAGTTCCTGCCACCCCGGAGGCTGCGGCACGATCGCCGGCGTCGGGCCCGAGAAGCGCGCCGCGATGCGCACCGTCACCAGGATCAGCACGGAGAGGCCGAGCATGAAATGCATTGACTTCATGAGGTCGCGCGAATCGCTGCCCTTCGGGAAAATCTCGCGCAATTCCATCGACAGATAGACCGCGACCAGCAGCACCAGCATCAGCCAGTGCAGCGCCACCTGCAGCGAACCGTAACGGGCCGTCGAGTTCTTCCACATGACACGGATCCTTCACGCTATGGATGATGGGTTCATTATCCTGCCGGCGCCCGGGCGCAACCACCGACAAAGGCGCGCACTAAGTCTGCCTCCGGATTAAGCTTCGGTTAAGCAAGGCGTCGCACGCCGTGGCGCCGGGCGACGACGGCAAGGCCCCGCGCCACGCGCATTTTGCGGACCTGCTTCGAGGCCCAGCGCCAGCCCCACGTCAATACCGACCGAAGAAAACATCCTCGATGATCTCGGCATGCAGTTTCGTGGCCGGGAGCCTGAGGCCGAGCTTTTCCGCACTGTCCAGCGCGCACCTCAGGTCCTTCTTGCCCAGGTCCGCAGCGGGAGCCGCCGCCATCCTCATCCCGCCCGATGTTCCGGCAGAGCCCCCGGTCCGTCTGGCCGCCTCGATGCGGCCCGTGAGGAAGGCGCTCATCTGCGGCGTTACCACTCCGTTGACCTTGCCGATCTCCATCATCAGTTGCGCGGAAAGACCACAGGCCTGGGCCAGCCGCAAGGCTTCATGCGCAGACACGATCGCGGCATAGGTCATCAGGTTGTTGCACAGCTTCAGCGCGATTCCCGCGCCCACTGCGCCCACCTCGACGACCGTGTTGCCACCGAGCGACATGATTGGCCTGCAGCGCGCAATGACTTCGTCGTCTCCCGCGAGCATATAACCGAAAGTACCCAAGGCATTGCGCGTGACCGGCGCATCGACAAGTCGAATCGATTTCGCTGCGGCATCCCGGTTCCAGCGCATCACCGAGTCCTGGAGCACCGTGCTGTGAATCGCCACGACGGTGCCCGGCCTGGCATTCTCCAGCAGGCCGCCAGGTCCATAGAGCAACTGATCGACATCATCGTCATTGCGCACACAGACACCGATGAGGTCACACTCGCGCGCCAGCCCCGCCATGCTCGACGCGGCCCTGGCGCCCGCCGCCACCAGCACTTGCACCGGATCCGGCACGACGTCGAATACCCACATCTCCTCGTCCGCGAGCGCCCACTTCAGCGCCAGTTCCTTGCCGATATGCCCCAATCCCACGAATCCTGGGCTCATTTTCGACACCTCCGTAATGTTCATCGAGCCACACCCGCCGCGTTCACGAGGACTCACCGGTCCCGGCGCAGGCGCTACGGTTCTCCCTCGAGCGTGACGCGTCACAGCGTGTCGTCGGCGAGCTCGCCCAGCGCCAGGACACCGGCGGTACCGGTGCCGCAATGGATCACACGCAGGGGTCGGGGCATTGCGGTTTGCTCCGTGACGGATCCGGGAACAGCGAGCGCGCGAGCAGCAGGTAGCTCGCCGCCGCCAGCAACGGCAGGACGCTCACCGCGACCAGCGACCAGCGCACCGCTTCCTCGCCGTAGCGCGGCTCGAGGCGCATGTTGAGATCACCGACGAGCAACGGTCCGAGGCCCGTGCCGACGAAGCTTGCGATCATGCTCCAGCTCGCCGCGGTCACGGCTCGCGCGCTGGGCGGCACCAGGCCCTGTGCCACCGCCATGGTGGCCGGGGCCCAGCCGGCGCCAACCAGGGAGGCAGCGACCGAGAAATAGAAACCGACCGGCACGCCGCCCGCGAGCACGTCGGCGGGCGCGAGGTAAAACGCCAGGCCGAGCGGCACGAGCAACAGCGCGCAGAGCGCGGGAAACCAGCCGTACCAGCGCCGGTCGCGCTGCGCGAGACGATCGGTTATCCACGCGCAGAGATACGTGCCCAGCGCCGCCGGCACCGGCGAGATCAGCGCGTACCAAAGCCCGGCCTCGGCCGCATCCATGCCGTAGACGCGACGCAGGAAGGTCGGTTCCCAGAAATTGCGCCCCATCGCCACGACAGTGACGAAGGTCGCCCCGAGCGTGAGCCAGACGAAGGCTGGCGTGCGCGCGAGCTGCCACAGCACGCCGCCCAGCGACTTGCCGGTGAACTCGTCCACGCCCGGCGCGTCGGCCGGGCGACGCGGCAGCTCGTCCACCGTGAACAGGAAAACCAGCGCCAGAACCAGGCCCGGCAGCCCGACGCTCACCAGCGCCAGGCGCCAACCGAACTGTTCGCTGGCCCAGCCGCCATAGATCACCCCGCCGCCCATGCCCACGAGCGCGCCGATGCTGAGCAGCGACATCGCCCGCGCGCGGCGCGCCGGTGGCACATAGTCCGTGAGCAGCGAGTGGCTCGGCGGGCTGCCGCCCGCCTCGCCGATACCGACGCCCATGCGCGTCAATGCCAACTGCACGAAATTCTGCGCCGCGCCCGACAGCGCGGTCATCAGGCTCCAGCCAAACAGTGCCGCGGCGATGATGCGCGGACGCGAATAGCGGTCGGCGAGCCGCGCAATCGGGATACCCGCCAGCAGGTAGGTCAGGGAAAATGCAAAACCCATCACCAGACCCATCTGGCGATCGTCGAGCGCGAGGTCACGCTTGATGTCGTCCACCAGCACCGAGACGATGGTGCGGTCACAGACGTTGAACGCCGCGACCAGGAAGATCAGGCAGAGGACGTAATTGACGTAGGCGGGGCTGCGCACGGTCGCGGGCACGGCACCATCGGTCATACGGTACCGCCCGGCACCCGGGTGACGGGGTCGGTCAGCAGCAGGGTCAGCATGACTACGCACGAGGCCTCGATCAGCATGCGACCGAGGCTCCAGCGAGCGCCCGGCGCATCCTCGTCGGTGTTCTTCGCGTTGTGCGTTTTCATATTGCGTATCCGGCTCCCCATTCCCGCATTCCCGCATTCCCGCAGCTTGCGCATCCTGCCGGTGTCCTTAGGGCTTGTCGAGGCGGTTGCGGTTCTCCCCGGATCGGGAGGCCTTCGGCAAGGTGAAAGACTCACCCGATCAGGTTGACGTCCACCCGCCACGGGCGGCACTACTGCGGTAGGCAGGCCGGTACAACGGCGCTATAGTGCCGGCCATCCGTGATAGCCGGGTCAACCATGCGCCGCCACCTGCACAATTGCGCCACGCTGCTCGCGCTCTGCGCGGTGCTGCTGCGTGGCGTGATTCCGCTGGGATGGATGCCCTCGGCCGATGCCGGCGCGCTGGCGCTGTGCACCGCCGATGGCCTGGTGCAGCTGTCGACGGCGGATGCTGCGGACCTGCTCGGACAACCGCCCGCGGCGCCCGACGACGGCCACGTCCAACCGGCTCCCTGCTCGTTCGCCGCGGCCGGCTCCCTCGCCGGCGTGCCCGCGGCCGTTGCGCTGTCGCAGCCGGCCCCGTTCGCAGGCTTCCCGGCGACGCCCTATTCCGCGCCGTTCCTTCCCGACCGGCCCGCGGGCAACACGCTCGCGCGCGCCCCGCCCGCGCTCTCCTGAACCCCGCTCGATGCTGATCGCCGTGGCGCCCGTGCGCCGCGGCACCCGTTGCGATTCCAGGAGACACACCGATGACACTTCGTCCGCTCGCGGCCGCGCTCGCCTGCGCCCACGCCTTCACCCTTGCCTCCCTCGACGCCCACGCCAGCCGCGCCGACGAGGGGCTCGAGGAAATCATCGTCACCGCGGTGCACATGCGCAGACCTCTGATGGTCACCACCGACCCCTCGCTGCCACGCCAGCCGCTGCCCGCGCACGACGGCGCCGACTACCTGAAGACCATTCCCGGCTTCAACGTGATCCGCAAGGGCGGCACCGACGGCGACCCGATGTTCCGCGGCATGGCGGCCTCGCGCGTCAACATCCTGCTCGACGGCGAATCGCTGCTCGGCGGCTGCGGCATGCGCATGGACCCGCCTACCGCCTACGTATTCCCCGAGGCCTACGACCGCATCACCGTGATCAAGGGTCCGCAGAGCGTGACGCACGGCCCCGGCAACTCGGCGGCCACCGTGATGTTCGAGCGCGACTCCAAGCGCCTGGAGGAAACCGGCTGGAAGGCCAACGGGTCGGTGACCGTCGCCAGCTTCGGGCGCGAAGACGCGGTGCTGCACGTGGTTGGCGGCACGCCGCAGGCATATGCCGAGCTGACCGGCACGCACGCGCAGTCCGACAACTACGAGGACGGCAGCGGCAACGAGGTGCACTCGCGCTACGAGCGCCAGAGCGTCAACGCCGCGCTCGGCTGGACGCCGGACGAGAACACCAGCCTCGAACTCAGCGGCGCGCTCAGCGACGGCGAGGCAGCCTACGCGGACCGCATGATGGACGGCGCCGAGTTCGAGCGCGAGAACGTCGGGCTCAAGTTCCGCAAGGACCATCTCTCGGAACTGGTGCAGCGGGTCGAGGCGCAGGCCTACTACAACTACATCGACCACGTGATGGACAACTACAGCCTGCGTGAGTTCACGCCGAGCATGATGATGCCCAAGCCCTCGGCCAGCAATCCGGACCGCGAGACCACGGGCGGGCGCCTGCTGGCCGAGCTGAAACTGGGCGAGCGCACGCGCGCCGAGCTCGGCCTCGACACCCAGGCCAACGAGCATGCGGTGCGCTCGACCATGAACCAGCCGATGATGCCCTTCGAGCGCATGGACCGCGTCGATGACGCGCGCTTCGACAATCTCGGCATCTTCGCCGAAGTCACGCGGGCGCTCGACGAGCGCTCGCGACTGATCGGCGGGCTTCGCTTCGACGACTGGGAGGCCAGGGACGAGCGCGCCACGATCCGCAATCCCATGATGATGATGGCGATGCCGAACCCCACCGCGGGCGAGACGCGCGACGACATGCTGGAGAGCGGTTTCCTGCGCTACGAGCACGACATGCAGGAGAGGCCCGTCACCGTTTACGCCGGCCTCGGGCACGTCGAGCGTTTTCCCGACTACTGGGAGATCATCTCGGACAAGGAAAGCGCCACCAGCCTCAGCGCCTTCGACACCGATCCGGAGAAGAACACCCAGCTCGACGTCGGCCTGATCCAGCGCGGCGCGAAGGTCTCGACATCGGTGTCGCTGTTCTACAACGACATCGAGGACTACATCCTGATCGAGTCGAACGTCAGGAAAGGCATGCGCACGGCCACCATCGCGCGCAACGTCGATGCCACCACCTGGGGCGGCGAGGCCGGACTGAGCTATGCGATCGCCACCCACTGGAAGACGGATCTCACGCTCGCCTACACGCGCGGGGAGAACGACACCGATGACCACGCGCTGGCACAGCAGTCGCCGTTCGAGGGACGCTGGAGCCTCAACTACGACAACGGCACCTGGTCTGCGGGCGCCCTCGTACGCCTGGTCGACGACCAGGACCGCTACGCGCTGAACCAGGGCAACGTGGTGGGCCAGGACCTGGGGCCGACCGATGGCTTCGGCGTGCTGTCGCTCAACGGCGGCTGGAAGATCCGCGAGGGCGTGCAGCTGACGGCTGGCGTCGACAACCTTCTCGACGAGACCTATGCCGAGCACATCAGCCGCGGCGGCGCCATGCTCGCGGGCTTCACGCAGACCGAGCGCGTGAACGAGCCCGGGCGCACCGCGTGGATGAAGCTCAGCCTCGTGCTCGATTGACCTGGATCAGCATCCGCCCGCCATCCGCCCCCTGTTGTTCGGGGCGGATGCCGGCGTACCATCGGCACTCCAACGCATCGACGCGGCCATGGGCCGCGCAACGGAGTCCCGCATGGCTCGCATCGTGGTTATGGGCGCCGGCCTCGGCGGCATGCCGGCCGCATACGATCTCAAGCACGCGCTCGGCAAGGACCACGAGGTCACGCTGATCAATCCCAGCCCGCACTTCCAGTTCACGCCCTCGAACCCGTGGGTGCTGGTGGGGTGGCGCACGCCGCAGCAGGTGCTGGTGCCGATCGGAGAGAACGTGCAGAAGAAAGGCGTGCGCTTCATCGCGCAGGCCGTGACGCGCATCGACGCCGACGCCAACCGCCTGACGCTGGCCGACGGCAGCGAGGAGTCCTACGACTACCTGGTCATCTGCACCGGCCCGCGACTGGCTTTCGAGGAAGTGCCCGGCGCCGGTCCCGACGCCCACACACACAGTGTCTGCACCACGCCGCACGCCGAGCGCGCCGCGCGCTGCTACGAGGAGTTCCTGCGCAATCCCGGTCCCGTAGTGGTCGGCGCCGTGCAGGGGGCGAGCTGCTTCGGCCCGGCCTACGAGATGGCGATGATCCTCGACGCGGATCTGCGCAGGCGCAAGCTGCGCGACCGCGTGCCGATGACCTTCGTCACCAGCGAGCCCTACATCGGCCACATGGGACTCGGCGGCGTCGGGGACTCCAAGACCCTGCTGGAATCGGAGTTGCGCCAGCGCCACATCCGCTGGATCACCAACGCGAAAGTGCTGGAAGCCGCCGCCGAGGCGGTGAAGGTCGCCGAGCACGACGACAAGGGCGCCCTGGTGAAGGAGCACGAACTGCCGACGCGCTTCACGATGCTGATCCCCGCGTTCAGGGGCGTGGATGCGGTGGCGGCCGTCGAAGGGCTGTGCAACCCGCGCGGCTTCGTGGTGATCGACGAGCACCAGCGCAACCCCAGGTACCGCAACATCTTCGCCGCCGGCGTCTGCGTCGCGATCGCGCCGGTCGAGGCGACGCCGGTGCCCACGGGCGCGCCCAAGACCGGCTACATGATCGAGTCGATGGTGACCGCGATCGTGCACAACATCCGCGCCGACCTCGCGGGCCAGCCGGCCACGGAGCGCGCGACCTGGAACGCGATCTGCCTCGCCGACCTCGGCGACGACGGCGTGGCCTTCGTGGCGTTGCCGCAGATCCCGCCGCGCAACATGACCTGGGCCAAGCGCGGCAAGTGGGTGCATTTCGCCAAGATCGCCTTCGAGAAGTACTTCATGCACAAGATGGCGAGCGGCAACACCGAGCCCGTCTACGAGAAATACGTGTTGAAGGCGCTGGGAATCCTGCGCCTGAGATCAGGCGAGCACAAGGAACTGTAAGGACGCGGCGCGTGCCCGGCGCCGTCGGGCACGCGCCTCGTCCTCCCCTCAGCGGAATGCCTGTCCCGGCGCCACGCCGAGCTTGCGTGCCGCGATCGCCGCCGGGCAGAAGCCGGTGATGGAGGACTGCAACAGGTTCAGCCCGACGAAGGCCGTGAGGAAGTACCAGTAATGGTGCACCCACAGGCCGAGCGCAAGGCTCAGCAGCACCATGAAACCGGCAAAGCCGAGCACGAAGCGGTCGAGGTTCATCGCATACCCTCCTGGCGGGTCAGTACGCGGCCAAATATCAGGCTAATCTAATGTGTTTTCAATCCTGATGGGGGACGTTTCAGGCATTGCCTGCTAGAATCTGCCCCAGTCCCCCAACTCCAGATGCTTCCAGATGCGCGCATTCACCCTGATCCCGACCCTGTTGTGCACCGTTTTTTCGTCCGTTGCCGCCCAGGCCATGACCCTGCGCATGCCTGCCCCCGGCGACGACGTCATCGGCGAGGTCACGATGGTGCAGATCGCCCGCCACGCCGATACCCTCAACGACTATGCCCGAGCCTACGGCTTCGGCTTTCGCGAGTTGTTGGCGGCGAACCCCGGCATCAACCCGTGGGTACCGGGCGAAGGGCGCAAGGTGCTGATGCCCGGCGAGTTCATCCTGCCGCCCGGACCGCGCGAGGGCGTGGTCCTCAACCTGGCCGAGCAGCGCCTGTACTATTACCAGCCCGACGGCAAGACCGTGGTCACGTACCCCGTGGGCATCGGTCGCGAGGACTGGCAGACGCCCCAGGTGAGCACGACGGTGACCAAGGTGGTCAAGGACCCGAGCTGGACTCCCCCGGCCTCGATCCGGCGCGAGCACGCCGCGATGGGCGATCCGCTGCCCGCCGTCGTGCCCCCCGGACCGGACAATCCGCTGGGCCCGTGGGCGATCCGGCTCGCAGCGCCGGGTTACCTGATCCACGGCAGCAACAAGGAGCTCGGCGTCGGCATGCGCGTGAGCCACGGCTGCATGCGCCTTTACAACGAAGACGTCGAGGAATTTGCCGGGCTCATCAAGCCCGGGACCCCGGTGCGCATCATCGACGTGCCGGTGAAGGTGGGCTGGAAAGGCGGCGCGATGTATGTCGAGGTGCACGAGGCACTCGAGGAAAAGCGCGCGCAACACGTGCCCGAAGAGGCCGTGGCCGATGCGATTTCCGTTGCGAACCGGATAGTCGGCCAACCCACCGAGATCGACTGGCTCGAAGCCAAGGCTGCCGCCGTGCAGCGTTCGGGCTTGCCGATGCGCGTTTCGGTCCAGAGCGTCGCCTCGCGCTGACCCTGCTCACCGGGGCGGAGCCCGGGACGCCTGCGCACATTCCGGCGGGCAGCAGGCTCCAGCCCCGGCGGTGCTCAGCCGCGCACGAACACCGTCACCAGCTCATCGTCGCCGACCTGGCGGCTCCAGTGTCCGTGCACCGCCGGATCGAACTCCACGCCCTCGGGCACGACGTCGGCTGAATAGAAATGCTCGCCGGGGCCGAACACCCGCGAGCTGCCGTCCTGCAGCCCGATCTCCATCTTGCCGCGCAGTATGAACACCCACTGCGGCGTACCGGTGCAATGAAAGCTGCTGCGAAAACCCACGGGGCTCTCGCGCAATTGCAGGCCACTGCTCGGCATCAGCGCCGAGAAGCGCGCCTGCGGCGTGCCTTCGGGCAGCGGCACCTGCTCCTCGCGAAAGCGGGCGCGCCCGTCGCTGTCGGTGAACAGTACGACCTTGGTGAAATGCGTCATCGGGGAATCTCGCTGCCGTTGCGGGTGACGGCATTCTAGCCCCGCCCCGTGGCGGGCGTGTATAAAGCCGACTCCATCCAAATCGACCAGGGAGGAAACCCGTGGGCAATCTCGACGGCAAGCGCATCATCGTGACCGGCGGCGCCGGCGGCATCGGCAACGCGGCGGTGCGGCTGTTCGCCGCCGAGGGGGCTCGCGTGGCCTGCACCTTCAACACCGCCGCGCCCGAGGTTCCCGCGAGCGTGCTCACGGCGCGCTGCAACATCGCCGACAGGGCCGAGGTGAACCAGGTATTCGAGCGCTTCGCCGAAGCGCTCGGCGGGCTCGACGTGCTGGTGCATGCCGCCGGCAAGCACGGCAGCCAGGCGGCGGAACTGGTCGGCGAGCAGGACTGGGACGAGATGTTCGACCTCAACGGCAAGGCCACGGTGTGGACCAACCAGGCCGCGTTCCGCCATATGCGCGAACACGGCGGCTCGATCGTGAACATGGGTTCCGTCGAAGGTGTGCGCGGCTTCGCCGGCAACTCCATGTACGCGGCCTCGCGCGGCGCCGTGATGGCCTGGACGCGCTCGGTCGCGCTGGAATGGGGCCGCCACGGTGTGCGCGTCAACTGCGTAGCGCCGGCGATCCACACCGAGATCTTCGAGCGCCAGCGCCAGCAGATGGACGCCGCCACGCTCGCGATGGTCGACGCGCACCTCGCCGCCGCGATTCCGCTGGGGGGCCGGATGGGCGATCCGCTGCGCGACCTGGCTCCGGTGCTCGCCTTTCTCGCCTCTGACGACTCGCGTTTCATCACCGGCCAGACCCTCGCGGTCGACGGCGGGCTGATGATGCTGGGCTCCTGAGCAGCGCGTGCGCCGGCTCGCCTGCTGGCTGGCCCTCGCCTTCGCGTTCGCCCTGCCCGCAGGCGCGCTCGATGCGCCGCGGCTGCTGGACGACGAGACCGCGGTAGCGCGCGTGCTCGCCACCGTCGATGCGCGCCTGGCGCTGATGTCGCAGGTCGCGGCGGCAAAATGGCTCGCGGGCAACGCGGTGAGCGATCCCGCGCGCGAACAGGCGGTGCTGGAGCACAACGCCACGGCGGCCAGCGCGCTGGGACTCGCCACGACGCCGGCGGGCGAACTGCTGGCGCTGCAGATGCGTTTTGCGCGCGAGGCGCAGCTGCGGCTGCACGCGAAGTGGCAGCGCCACGGCTGCGACGCCTGCGAGCCGGTACCCGATCTCGCCACCGTGCGACAAGAGCTGGATGCGCTGGGCGCCACGCAGCTGCGCGCCATCCATCTCGCCGCGCCGGCGCTGGCAGCGCCGGACTTCGTCGTACGCCACACGGCGCTGGCTGACGAGCGGCTCCAGATCGCGCTGCCGGCCGGCGCCGATCGCGCGGCGCTGCTGCACGCGCTGGCCGCGATCCGCCGCACCGCCGCGCCGTCGCTCGCGCGCGTCCAGGCCAGCGGCGTGCTGCGCATAGCTACCACCGGCGATTACGCGCCGTTCAGCCTGGAACGCGACGGCCGCCTGCAGGGCGTCGACATCGCGCTGGCTCTGGCGCTGGCAGCGGACCTGGGACTGGAGGCCGTGTTCGTGCCCACCGGCTGGCCCACCCTGATGCAGGATCTCGCCGCCGACCGCTTCGACGTGGCGCTGTCCGGCATCTCGATCACGCCCGAGCGCGCCGCCTTGGCGTTCTTCTCGCTCCCGTACCACGCCGGTGGCAAGAGCATCGTTGCGCGCTGCGCCGAGCGCGCACGCTTCGATACCGCGCGGGAGCTCGACGATCCCGCCGTTCGCGTGATCGTGAATCCCGGCGGCACCAACGAGGCATGGGTGCGCACCAACCTGGGGCGGGCGCAGATCCAGGTGCACCCCGACAACCGTACGATATTCCACGAGATCGTTGCCGGTCGCGCCGACGCGATGGTCACCGACGATGTGGAAGTCGAACTGCAGGCACGCCGCCTCCCGCAACTGTGCCGCACGCTGCCCGGCACGCTGAACCGTGCCGACAAGGCCGTGCTGATGGCACGCGACGCCGCGCTGAAAGGCGCCGTCGATGCCTGGCTGCAGCGCCAGCTGGAGGCCGGCCTGCCCGCAGCGCTGCTGCGCGAGGCCTTGGCGCACTGATTGCATGAGCTCCTGCAGACGAGCGAAGCAGGCCCACCGCGCGTCCATTTGCACACATCGCGCAGAGGCGCGGAATCATTACGGGTGGTCCATACTCAAACCAAGCATCATCACTTCGTCCGGAGGTATCGATGAGCCTGTTCCAGCACTACCGCGAACGCTACGAAGAAGCGAAGGAAGAGGAACTGTCGCTGGTGGAGTACCTCGAACTGTGCAAGCGCGACCGCTTCGCCTACGCCAATGCCGCCGAACGCATGCTGCACGCGATCGGCACGCCGGAGTACATCGACACCTCCACCGACGCGCGCCTCTCACGACTGTTCTCGAACCGCGTGATCGCGCGCTACCCGGCGTTTCGCGAGTTCCACGGCATGGAGGACACCATCGAGCAGATCGTGTCCTACTTCCGCCACGCGGCGCAGGGGCTCGAGGAGAAGAAGCAGATCCTCTACCTGCTCGGCCCCGTCGGCGGCGGCAAGTCATCGATGGCCGAACGGCTGAAGAAGCTCATGGAACGCTGCCCCATCTACGCGCTCAAGGGCTCTCCGGTGTTCGAGTCGCCGCTCGGGCTGTTCGACCCGGACGAGGACGCCGAGATCCTCGAGCGTGATTACGGCATCGCGCGGCGCTACCTCAACGTGATCATGTCGCCGTGGGCGCTGAAGCGGCTGCACGAGTACGGTGGCGACATCAGCAAGTTCCGCGTCGTGAAGCTGCGCCCCTCGGTGCTCGACCAGGTCGCGGTGGCAAAGACCGAGCCCGGCGACGAGAACAACCAGGACATCTCCTCGCTGGTGGGCAAGGTCGACATCCGCATGCTGGAGAGATTTTCCCAGAACGACGCCGATGCCTACAGCTATTCGGGCGCGCTGTGCCGCGCCAACCAGGGCATCATGGAATTCGTCGAGATGTTCAAGGCGCCGATCAAGGTACTGCATCCGCTGCTGACGGCGA
>DAORUQ010000085.1:0-13682 GCA_035433265.1 Pseudomonadales bacterium
GCGTCGTGGCGCCGCCTGCCGTCGATCCCGGTTGTGACCCTGCAGTCCCTGCGGCGCGATCAGGACGCGTAGGGCAGTGCGCGCCCGCGCGCCGCCGCGCGACCCCACAGGAAGCCTGCGAGCACGATTGCGACGACGAGCGCGCCGAAGGCGAGCTCTTTGCCGTCGGCCCACCCGGCGACGCGCGGCAGCAGCAGCTTCGCCGCGCTGAAGGCCGCGACCAGCAGGCTCACGGAGCCCACCGCGAGGCTCATGACGCGTGAGGCGATACGCGCAGTTTCGTCCGCGCGCACGATGAGGCGGGAGATCCAGAGTCCGTTCGCGCCGTCGGTCACGAGCATGCCGAGCACAAAGAGGAGGCCCAGCGACGCTGCGTACAGCACGCCACCGAACTGCCCCGCCGCGAGCGCGAAGAACGCGGCCTGGCTGATCGTGTCGAAGGAGATGGCGAAGAGGGCGCCGACGAAGGCGACGACGAACGGATTGCGCGCGCGTCCCAGTGCGCCGAGGTAGCGGCCCTTGAAGCCGACCGGGGAGACGATCTCGTCGGGCGCGGCCCGCCAGACGGCACGCAGGTTCAGCACGCCGAGCAGGGTGAGGAAGAAGATCGAGATCGTGACACCCGTGGTCTCGAGCCAGGCCGGTGTCTGCCAGCGCGCGACCGCCGAACTCACGAGAAGAGCGATCGCAACGACGACAGCGCCGTGACCGATCGAGAAGAGCGCCCCGCAGTAGCGCGCGAAGGCGCGGCCCGCGCGCGTGTTGACGCGCGTAAGCCCGTCGATGGTGGCGAGATGGTCGGCGTCGAAGCCGTGCTTCAGGCCGAGCAGGAAAGCGACGGCCGCGAGACCGCCGAAAGAAGCAGGCAGGTGTTCCATGGCGGCCCGAGTATGACGATTCACAAAATCGTCATACAAGGCCGCTGCGGTCAATACTTAGGCTTCAGATGGCGGTGGCTGAGACCGCCGTGCGCGTGGTGGTCGACGTGCTCGACGGCTACGAGGTTGAGATTCCCGTGCCGAACGCCCGGCTCCGCCGTAAGGCCCGCGGCGAGCGCGCGTACGGCCGCGATCGGGCCCTGCAGGACGGCGCTCTCGAGACAGTTCTCGTGATCGAGGTGCACGTGCAGGGTTGCGACCACGAGATCGTGGTGGGCGTGCTGGCGCTCGGCCAGTCGCTCGGCGAGGTCGCGCGCGTGGTGGTTGTAGACATAGGAGAGGCTTGCCACGCAGTGGCCACGCGGAGCGCGATCCTGCGCCTCGCGATCGAGACGCTGGCGTATGAGATCGCGCACGGCCTCACTGCGGTTCCCATAGCCACGCCGCGCGATCAGCTTGTCGAAAGCCACAGCGAGATCATCGTCGAGGGAAATGGTGACGCGTTGCATGGGCCGAGTTTATTGCATACTGGCGCCCCCATGCGCGTCGCCGCCCTCTGCGCCATCGCCCTGCTGCTCGCCATCGTGGTGGCGCCGCCGTTACTCGAGGCGACGGTGCTGCTCGCCGCGCTCCACGATGCCGCACACGTACTCACATTCGCGCTGATCGCGGCGCTCCTTTGCGTCCTCATGGAACCGCAGCGTGCAGGGCTTGTGGCGCTCCTCGTCGTAGTCGCGCTCCTCGTCGTGGTTGCGGTCCTCGCCGTCGGCACGGAGCTCGCGCAGCCTTATTTCGCGGGCGCGACGTCCATCGAAGTCGCCTCGATGGGCGATGTCGGCCGGGACCTGCTCGGGGGGGTGATCGGCGTACTCACCTGGTTCGCTTTCCACCGCCGGCGGCACGGATTGTGGATTCCCGCAGCGCTGCTGCTCGCGGCAGGGTTGGCGCCGCTCGCCTTCACCGGCTGGGCCTACGCGCAGCGCGCGCTCCATCCGGAGATAATCTGGGAGGCCCGGCGTGCGACCTGGCAGGTGTTCCTCGAGCCAGGGGCCGATGGAACGTATTCGCGTATGCAGAGCGTGCCGCGCCTTCGCTTCACCGCCACCGGCGATTCCTACGCAGGCCTCTCGATCCGCGAGCCGCCGCCCGACTGGCGTGGGTACGAGGCATTGCAAGTCGCGCTCGCCAACCCCGGTGCGGCGCCGATCCGCATCAACGTGCGCATCGACGATCAGCCGCGCAATACGGAGTACGAGGATCGCTTCAACCGCGAGCGCACACTGCCCGCCGGTGCGTCGGTCGTCTGGCGGATTCCGATGGACGAAATCGGGCAGGGACCGAAAGGGCGCAGGCTTGATCTGTCGGACATCAGGCGGGTCGTGATCTTTCTTTCACCGGGCTCGCGCGGCGCCTCATTCGATCTCGGGAGCGTGCGTCTCGAGCGCGCGCCCTGATACCCTGTGCGCCCATGGATCAGCTCCTTGCACTCCTGTCCCAGCCCGCCGCCTGGGCGGCGCTCGCCACCCTTGTCGCGATGGAGGTGGTGCTGGGCATTGACAACCTCATCTTCATCTCGATCCTCACGAACAAGCTGCCAGAGCAGCATCGCAGCCGCGCGCGGCGCATCGGCATCGCCCTTGCACTGATCCTGCGGCTCGCGCTCCTCGGCACGATCGCGATCATCGTGCGCCTCACGACGCCGCTGTTCGAAGCCCTCGGACACGGCTTCTCGTGGCGCGATCTCATCCTGATCGCGGGCGGTCTGTTTCTCGTCTGGAAGGCGACCACCGAGATCCACCAGAGCGTCGATCCGGACGCGGCATCTCACGTGCTGGTGGGTTCAGAGGCCACGATCGGCTTTTCGTCGGCAATCATGCAGATCCTGTTGCTCGATCTCGTGTTCTCGCTCGACAGCATCATCACCGCTGTCGGCATGACCGAGCATATTCCGATCATGGTGATCGCGGTGATCGTCGCGGTATTGGCGATGCTGCTCGCGGCCGATCCGCTCGCGAAGTTCATCCACGACAACCCCACTATCGTGATGCTTGCGCTTGGCTTTCTCCTGATGATCGGCATGACCCTGATCGCCGACGGCTTCGGCGCACACGTGCCGCGCGGCTATGTGTACGCGGCGATGGCGTTTTCAGCCTTCATCGAGGGGCTCAACATGTTCGCGCGGCGCGCCAAGCGGCGACGGCGGCAACGGCGATTGGCCGGTCAGGCGCAGACCCAAAGCAGCAGCTGATTGTTCGCCGGCATCGCGTGATCAGCGGCGAGCACGAGGCCCTCCGCACGCGCCAGCGCATCGACCGCTTCGAAGTCGCGGATGCCGCTTGCAGGATCACGCGCTTTCAGTGATTCGTCGAAGGCTGCATTGCTGTCAGTCGTGAAAGCACCCCGGTATTTGAAGGGCCCGTAGACGGCGAGCATACGGCGAGCGCAAGCAGCGGCGGGCTCTCCCGCCGCTGCTTCCATCGGGGATGACGCCAGCAGGCGGCCGACCCCGGCGAAGAACGCCTCGACTTCGCGCCACGCCATGATGTGCAGCGTGTTGGCGGAATAGACTGCGTCCGCAGTGACGACCGGCCACCGGGGCATCGAGACATCGAGTTCGATCGGCGTGGTGAGGTTCCCGGGACCTTCCCGGGCGATGCGCGCGCGTAATGCCGGCAGCCATGCCGCGCGATCACTCGGCTGCCACAGGAGGTGCGACAGGGCGCGTGCAAGAAACACCGCATGCTGGCCGGTGCCGCTGCCGATCTCGAGCACGCGTCGGGATTGTGCGAAGGCCGGTCCGATCACCTCGAGGATCGGCCGCTTGTTGCGCTCGCTTGCGGGTGAATCCGGGGTAGGATGCGCAGGGGCTGGAACAGGGGGGGATTTCGATGACATGGCTCGTGTTCGGTTTGATCTTGTTCCTGGGCGTGCACTCGGTTTCCATTATCGCGCCGGCCGGGCGCGATCGCATGGCGGCAGCGCTCGGCAACGGCTGGCGGGCCCTCTATTCGATCGCCTCGATCGTGGGCTTCGGCTTGCTGATCTGGGGTTACGGGGTCGCGCGCCAGGAACCTGTCCTTCTGTACCAGCCCGCGCCGTGGATGCGCCACCTCACGTCACTGCTGATGCTGCCGGTGCTTCCGCTGCTGTTTGCGGCCTACCTGCCGGGCCGCATCAAGGCGAAGTTGCAGCACCCCTTGCTTGTCGCGGTGAAGCTGTGGGCCGTTGCGCACCTGCTCGCGAACGGCACGCTCGCCGATGTCGTGCTGTTCGGCAGTTTGCTCGCCTGGGCCGTGCTCGACCGCATCTCATTCAAGAGCCGAGTGCAACGCCCGATTCCATCAGCGCCGGCGAGCCGCTGGAATGACCTGGTCGCGATCGTCCTCGGCCTTGCGGCGTACGTCGTCTTCGCCATGGTCCTGCACGTGCGCTGGATCGGCGTGCCAGTCGTGCCTTGACCGGGAGTGCGTTGAACACCTTTCGCGCGCTTGGCTTGCCCGAGCCTCTGCTCGCCGCGCTCGCGGATGTCGGCTACGAATCGCCGTCGCCGATCCAGGCCGCGACCATTCCGGTGCTGCTTGCGGGCAGCGACCTCGTTGGACAGGCGCAGACAGGCACAGGCAAGACCGCGGCCTTTGCGCTGCCGCTGCTCGCGCGCCTCGACCTCGCACAGCGCGCTCCGCAGGTGCTCGTGCTCACCCCGACGCGGGAGCTTGCGATCCAGGTCGCCGAGGCGTTCCAGCGCTATGCCGCGCACCTGCCAGGGTTTCACGTGCTGCCGGTCTACGGCGGCCAGGGCTATGGCCCGCAACTGCACGCGCTGAAGCGCGGCACCCAGGTGATCGTCGGTACCCCGGGGCGTGTGATGGATCACATGAAGCGCGGCACGCTCGTGCTTGGTGAGCTGCGCGCGCTCGTGCTGGACGAAGCGGACGAGATGCTGCGCATGGGTTTCATCGAGGATGTCGAGTGGATCCTCGGCGAGACACCCGAGGCACGCCAGGTGGCGCTTTTTTCGGCGACGATGCCGGCGCCGATACGGCGCATCGCGCAGAAGTACCTGCGTTCGCCGGCCGAGGTGACGATCGGGGCGAAGACGACGACCGCGGCGAACATTCGGCAGCGCTACTGGATGGTGAGCGGGCTGCACAAGCTCGACGCGCTGACCCGTATTCTCGAAGTCGAGCCCTTCGAAGGCATGCTGGTCTTCGCGCGGACGAAGCAGGCGACCGTCGAGCTGGCCGAGCGCCTCGAGGCACGCGGCTTTGCGGCGGCAGCGCTGAACGGTGATGTGCCGCAGATGCAGCGCGAGCGCATCGTCGCGCAGCTGAAATCGGGCGAGATCGACATCGTGGTCGCCACCGACGTCGCCGCGCGCGGACTCGATGTCGAGCGCATCGGTCACGTCGTGAACTTCGACGTGCCGACCGATCCGGAATCCTACGTGCATCGCATCGGGCGCACGGGAAGGGCGGGGCGCAGCGGCGAGGCGATCCTGTTCATTGCGCCGCGCGAGCGCAATCTGCTGCGCGCGATCGAGCGCGCAACGCGACAGACGATCGAGCCGATGTCGCTGCCGACCGTGGAGGATGTGAACGTGAAGCGGGTCGCGCGCTTCAGGGAACGCATCGGCGCGGCGCTCGAGGCGGGCGCCGGGGCGCCTTATCGGGCGCTGATCGAGATGTTCGCGCGCGAGCTGGAGGTTCCGGAGGTGGAGATCGCCGCGGCGCTTGCGGCGATGATGCAGGGGAAGACACCGCTCCTGCTGCAGCCCGAAGCGCGGGAAAGACGGGAGCAGCAGGCGCCGCGCGAGCACGACCCGCGCCCCGCACGCGAGCACCCCGCACGCGAGCGTCCGGCACGAGAGGGCACGGCGCGCAGATCGGCGCGGCTTGCCGACGTCGAGATGGAGACGTTTCGCGTCGAAGTCGGCCGTGCGCACGGCGTGCGGCCGGCGAATATCGTGGGTGCAATCGCGAGCGAAGCGGGGCTCGCCGGCAAGCACATCGGGCGCGTGGACATCCGCGGCGAGCACAGCTTCGTCGATCTGCCGGGCGGAATGCCGAAAGAGATCCTGCGGGCGCTGCAGAAAGTCATCGTGATGGGGCAGCCGCTGCGTATCAGCAGGATGAAGCGCAAACCCCGGGCATGAGCTGACGGTCCGGCTATTGGCTGCTGCTGGTCAGCAGGAACCCTGCCCAATAGTACGGATGCCTGTCAGCGAGCGACAGTTGCGCGAGCTGCAGTGCGCGCGCGACATCGGTGCCCGCAGCCATCTCGTCGTACATGCGGCGCATGAGACTCGCCGTGCTCTGGTCCTCGACTCGCCAGAGGCTCGCGATCACGCTGCTTGCGCCCCGCCGCTGCACGATCGCGCTCAAACCTTCGATCTCACGGCCGTCGGCTGCGACTGCGCCACCCATGGCGGTCTGGCAGCCGGAGAGTGTGGCGAGCGCAATGCCGGCAAAGTCGAGCGCGCTGATCTTGTCGAGCGTGAGGCGCCCGCCGTCGCCCAGCAGCAGGAATGACCGCAGCGCATTGCCGGGGCGCAGGCTGAAGTGCGTGCCGAGATGGAGGATCGAGTAATCGTGCGGCCCCTCGAGCAGCTGGCCAAGCCGCGCCTCCGTGAACGCGGCGTTCGCGTAGCCCTTGCCGGGAAGCGCGCCATCACCGATCGCAGGCGCCGGGCATGCTTTGCCCGGGATCTCGAGGCCCGTGATCGGGCCGCGCACGATGTCGCAGAGCTCGTCGGCGACTGCAGGCAATGCCTGAAAGCCGCCCACACTGCGTGTCACACCGAGTCCGAGGACCTCGAGGTCGGGTTTCGTGCCGTCCGCCTGCCCGGGCTGGCCGGCGGCGTCGGCATACATCTGGATCGCAAAGTCTTCGACGAGGTACTTGCGACCGTCATGGAGCGCGGCGAAGGGCACGTAGCGCAGCGCGTCGTCAGGCCACAGCACGAGGCGCTTCGCGCTTGCCTTGTGCGCGGCCTCGACCAGCGGGCGCGCGAGCAGGTCGTAGAGCTTGCGGGAGCGCACGCGTATGTCCTCTCTGCGGCTGATCGCGTCGAGCAAGTCGCCGATCTCCCGGCGCAGTGCCGGGGCGTCTACCTCGATGAGATGTTCGGTCTGTTCCGTGCGGGTGGCGACCAGGATGCGCAAATGCCTTTCGGTCAGCAGATAGACACCGATCGCGCTTTCCGGGCCGAAGCGTTGCAGTTCGCGTGCGAGGCGCTTCGTCGTGATGTTCCGCTGTGTTGTGCCGATGCTGCCTCCGGTTTCACTGGCGACGAACTCGCTGATGCGCTTCGCCCGGGCGGCTTCGACCGCGTCCTGGCCCTGGAGGAGCTGGCCGAGGTGGCGCGACTCCTGCGGAGTGATACGACCTGCGTCGCGACGGTGGGCCAGTGTGTCGATCGTCGCGCCCGCCTGCGCATCCGCGCGCAGCAGACGCGTGTATCGCGTCAGGAGCTGCCGCTCGTCTTGGGTCAATGCCACGCGGTCCTCATCCGCTTCGGCTTTCGTATCCCCGCGCAACACGAAATCGTACAGTTCCTGGGCTTTCAGCAGGTCGAGGACCTGCAGCCCCTCATCCATCCGGCCGGTCTGCATCAGCCAGTCGGCCGTTGCACGATAGACGCCGATCTTGTCACGCAGGAACCCGGCCTGCAGCTGCTGGGCGTCCTCGCCGAACCACGCGCGCAGCTTCTCGATGCTGTCAATCGCCTGCTTGCCGAAAAAGATCGCCAGCGAGTCGTCGCCACGATGATGCAGCAGCGTCGCGAGCCGGTATTGCGCCTGCCACGCCGGATCGGGCGTGCCGAGGGTCGCGGCAGCGGACAGGGCGCGCACCGCGTGCAACCATGCCGCGCCACCGTTGCCGCGTGCTTCGGCGAGCGCGCTCGCGTTGGCGTAGACCGCGTACCGCAACCCGGGCTCGACTTCACGCGCAGCTTCGAGGCGCCGCTGCGCGTCGAGGCAATTCGGAGCGGTCGCGGGCGCCGTGCGAATGTCGATTCCGCAGAGGTCGTTGACCACCCGCAGCAGCACAGGATGGGCGGCGGGCAGGCGCGCGGCGTAGAGCGCGAGTGCCTGCCCGATCTGCGCACGCGCACGCTCTGGTTCGGTGGTGGCATCGAGGTGGGCGAGCGCGAGCAGCACGCCCGCGCGTTCGACGGACAGCGCCGGGTCGTCGCCCGCAACCTTCAGGCCTGCAGCAAGCGACGCACGGGCATCGTCGTACGCACCGAGCTGGTACTGGAGCAAACCGAGGCCGCGGTAGTGCCGCACCTGGACCTGACGCTCGACGTCTGCGCCATGCGCTGCGATGAGCTGCCCGGCGCGTCCGTAGTGCGCGAATGCTTGCGGCATTTCCCCCAGCGTGCGTTCGACCTCGGCGAGATCAAGCAGCACATTCACGAGGTTCGGTGCGTCCGGGCCGAGCTGCTCCACCGCGACATCGAGCGCGCGCCGTGCAACGGGCAGGGCTTCCTGCGGCTTGCCGCGCGCGCCGAGCAGCGCGCCGAGGTGGGTGAGCGCAATCCGATAGTGCCGCTGCAGCGGGCCATCGGTAGCCTCTGCGAGCCGCACTGCCTCGCGCAGCGCGCTCTCCGCCTCCGCGTACTCATCGAGCTTCTCGAGCACCTGCCCGTAGAGCGTGTAG
The DNA here is from genome assembly GCA_035433265.1 of Pseudomonadales bacterium. Taxonomy (GTDB): domain Bacteria; phylum Pseudomonadota; class Gammaproteobacteria; order Pseudomonadales; family UBA5518; genus UBA5518. The sequence continues at coordinate 8,541 of DAORUQ010000085.1, forward strand.
GCCGTCACGGGCTGAGCCGGCCCGCGCTGTGCGCGCAGCGCGAGTTCGATCTTCAGCTGCACCTCGGCATGCCGCCGCGCGGCAGGATAATCCTCTTCGCGCATCGCAATGTTGGTGAGCGTATTCTCGATCGCGCCGGCAGCTTCGCTGCTCGTTTCGCCGTTTGCCGCGAGTATTGCCTGCGCGCGCTCGAGCAGCGTCCGCGCGTCGGCGAACCGCCGCTGACCCACGCGCACCTGTGCGAGCCCTACGAGCGCCTTCTGCAATTCGATCTGCCTTGCACCCGGCACGCTCTCGCGGATATGCAGCGCACGCTCCCATTCATCGCCCGCGTCTGCGAGACGGCCCTGCCGGAACGCAATCCACGCGTATGCGACGTGGATCTCGGCGATCTCCGGCGCGTTCGGCCCGAGCCGCCGTTCGTAGATCGGCGTGACGAAGCGGAGCAGCGGGATTGCCTCGGCGAATTCGTCCATGTAGGCGATCAACGGGGTTGCGAGCGTCTGCACCCACCATGCGAATTCGAGCGAGTCGGCGCCGTATTCGCGCTCGGCGCGCGGGAGGGTCGAGCACAGGATGCGCACTGCCGTCATGGGGTCGCTTTCACCGACCTTCTCGACCTGCTGCCGCAACTCGGTGAGTGGCATCGCGGTGCCCTCGAACGATGCCTGCTTCGCGCAGGCAGGCGGCAGTTCGATCGCCGCTGCCGGTGCACACGGCGCTATGGCCGCGAGGAGCAACAGTGCGAATGCCCGGGCCATCACGAGCCCGGGCGGGGGGCGATCTCGATGCGCAGCACGCTGTCCCCAGGAGGCGGAACTCCGAAGCGTTCAAGCACGGTACGCACGGCGGGTGTAAGCGGGCGCGGCAAGTCGGCATCGAGCCCTGCGCGGCCGAAGCGCTCGTAGCTCGCTGGCTCGACGCCGGCATCGCGCAGTGCCGAGACAATCTGGCTGCGCAGCGCCGCGGGATCGTCGGCCACCATGCGATGGATGGCATCAGGTGCGCCGCGCATGATCGGAGCCTCGACGGCCGGGCGCAGCGTCCAGACGAGCGCCACGGCGAGGCCGGCAATGCCGGCCGCGAGCAACGCGCCCCAGCGCCCGGTGAGCTTCCGTGGCGCGGTGCCGCTGGTGCGCTTGAGCGCCGGCGCGAGAATCTCATCGCGCCGGGCGCGCTCGAGCAGCAGTGCTGCGCGAGTCTCCTCGTCGCGGCCAATCTCGCGCTGCAGCGACAGTTCGTCGGCTCGCGTGCGCGCGTGGAGCGCGGCGCGCAGCGCGCGCGCCTCGTTGAGCGTCGCGGCGCGGGCGCCCTCCGCACGCACGCCTGCGGTCTCGCGGCCCGCGAGCGCGTCGCGCCCCGCGAGCGCGTCGAGCCAGGCCTGATCGTCAGCCTGGTCGCTCATGACGCTTGCGCCCCGAAGGCGAGCTGATACCACTCGGCGAGATACACGCGGGCCTTCTTGCGACACTGCGATATGAACTCGCGCGTCGCGCCCGGTGTGCGGCCCAGGAGTTGCGCGATCGCTTCGTTGTCGAGCCCGTCCTCGCCGATCCAGGCGATCACCGCCGCGTGCGTCGGGCAATCCCGTTCGAACGCTGCCCAGCAGCGCTGAAATACCTCGCGCTGTTGCCGCACCTGAACCTCGTCGAGCGGAGTGGAGACGGCGCGCGCCGAAAGCTCGAGGATTTTCTGCTCGACTTCCGCGGTCAGCACGGCGTCGTCCAGTGAGACCGCCCGGTCGTGGCGACGGAAACTGTCGAGCATCGTGTGTCGCAGGATCGCCCGCAACCACGGCAACAGTTCCGAACTGCCGTGAAAGCTCGCGCAGCGCTGCCAGACCTTGATGAAAGTTTCCTGCACCAGATCGCGCGCCGCGGCGGCGTCGCGCACGGTGCGGCGGCTCTCACGGTAGAGCACGGCAAAATGTTCGCGATCGAGCGTACGCATGGCCTGCTCGAGGGCGCTGCCGCCGTCGCGGCAGGCCCGCATGAATTGATCTTTGTCCAATCGGGTCCCCGGTACAGCGTACCGGAGTCGCGTTGCAGTGTCCGCATGGAATCAAAGACGAGTCCGGGGGCGGGTTGTCAGGCAGTCGGGTCCTGACAAATCCGGGCGGGTTGCGTCTTGTGAGTCGTGGACACACGGGAAGGACACAGGGGGCTGCCAGATGAAAAGCATGCTTGCATTGCTCGCCGCTTGCGGCGGGCTCACGGCTTGTGATCAGGGGCGCTGGATCGAGTTGCCGGCGATGCTGATGACCTGCAACGATCTCGACGACAAGCAGATGACCGCTGAACTCGCGAACCCCGACAAGTTCAGCCTGGGTCGCGGCATGCTGCAAGGTGTGTGCACGCAGAGCGGGGCGGGGCAGTTCACAGGCGAGACCCGCTGCCAGAAGGAAGCAGTTGAAATCCGGTGCAAGTCATGAGCGCGCGGCATTGCGCGAGCGCGGGGTATCTCATGGCCGCCCTGGCAGCTCTGTCGATCGCCGGCTGCGGTGGCTCGCCATCCGGGTCGGGCAACAAGGATGCGGCGACCCTGCCAACCTCGCGAGGCGATGTCTGGACAATTGACCCTGCGTCGCCACCGGATGCGCAGGTGCTCGCCTTCCTCCACGGGGTGCACAACTTCGTGCTGAAGGGCGACGAAATCTACACCGCAACCACGCGGCTCGATCCGGCACCCGCCGCCGGTGCCGTGGCGGCCGCAACGCTAGCAGGCGGGCTCGCGCTGCATATCGAGGCGCCGGGCGGGCAACCGATCCTTGTCTTCTCGAGTGGTCAGCGCGCGCCGCTGCGCAAGTTCCAGGCACCGGAGGGCAGCCGATGAAAGCGCATCTCACTGGGTTCGCCCTGTCATTCACGTTGCTCATCGGTTTGACCTGTGCCGGCGGCGCCCAGGCCGCCGGGCGCGACTTCGACCCGGAGCAGCTCGCGCTCACCTATCACAAGCTCGCCGGCAAGCCCTTCGATTTCGATCGCTATGCCGCCTCGTCGAACGTCGTGGCGCGAGCGTCCGGCTTCGATCGGCCCGACGTGCTGAAGCAGGAGGTCGCGCGGGTGCGTGCGGTCTTCGACGCGGGCAGCGACAGCATCATCTTCGAGACCGACATCCAGAACTCCATCAGCGATTACGACCACGACAAGGGTGAGTTCTCGATCGCGATCTTCGAGCCGGGCTCCTACATGCCGGTCTCGTTCTACGGCCAGCAGTATCGCGTCGTCTTCGCGAACGCCGAGGCGGCACGCGCGATCCGCATGCCGAAGGAAGAGGCACGCGAGTTCGATCGCGGCCTCATGCGTGACGGCAGCCGCGGCGTCGTGTCATCCGTGAAGTTCCGGGTCGTCGGCGACGGCGATCCGGCCGGTGCGGTGGATGGCCAGAACGTCGTGCGCGCCGAGCTCGTATCGACGAAAACGACCGACACCGACGGCACGGTCCTCTCCACGCCGGATCTGGCCGCGGCGCCGGCGGGCGCTGCGCCTGTCGCGGCCTTCGACGCGCGCACCATCGACGCCGCCGGCATGCGCATCGGCGTGAGCGCAGAGGACCTGCAGGCAGCGATCACGCGCCTCTATGGCAAGCCCGATCGCACTCCCCGCGGACCTCGCTCCGACTACGACCCGCGCTTCGCGGGGGAGATCGAGCTCGATCTGATGCGTTGCATCTACGTGCAGGGGCAGCGGGATCACGAGCCTGTGCCCGGCGATATCTGCCTGCGCGCCTACTACGACAAGGACGGCATCGTGCGCCAGGTGCGGATACAACGTGTGCTGCCGCGCTTCGATTATGAGCAGGCGCGCGCCGCGGCGATCGCGCGTTTCGGACCCGCGGCTGCCTTGCGGGGCGGCAATACGCCGGAGCTTTCCTGGGGAAGCAAGGATCCGAAACTCGGTCCGGCGCTGGTGCTCAGGATCGATCCTTACGGCAACACGCTCAGCTTCGGGTACAGCGAGGTGCGTGCCGGTTCGCTCGACCTGACGTTGACCGATGTCGCGTGGGCCGCCGCCACCGCCGCCCTGTCCGCCAATTGAGGAGTCGTTCGATGAAACTGCAGATACTGGCCGCTTCCTTGATCGCAGGGCTGGCGATGACGCTCACGACACCTTCATTTGCCGCCGCCGGCGGCGCCTGCGCCGGCAGGGCGCATTGCGAGGAGACCCGGTCGTTCGTCGCGGACATGAGCAATTTCCGTGTCAGCAAGAGCGGCCGTTACCGCGTGCTGACCGCGACCATCAGCTTCCGCAACAAGACCGGCAAGCCCCTCGTGCTCGGTTATGTGAACGATTCAGGTGTGGCCCTCGACGAGCGCGGCAATCGCTATGTCGTCGCAAATCCGCAGGCGGTGCGCGGCATGGGAGTCGTCACGGGCAGCAGCTTCGATCCGAAGTTCGTGCTGGCGCCAGGTGAAGCGGCCGACACACGCTTCGAGCTCATCTGGGATCCGGGCAGGGAGATCGTCGGCGTCACCTACGAACTCGACCTCGCCGTGCGCGAGATCAACGAGGTGGCCGGGAACCAGTACAAGCTCGGGGTGGAGTACGCGGTGCATTTCTCGCAACTGGCCGAGGGCGGAACCGCGTCTGCCGTCGCGACCACCGCCGCGCCTGCCGCTGCTGCGCCCGCCGCTGCGGTGTCTGCAGGTGGGGCGACCGACCCGTGCGGCGGCTCGCCACGCTGCTACAACGCGGGCGCGTTTACCGCAGAGATCGCCCAGTTGTCCGCGACCGCCATGGGCAGCGGTGTGCGCCACCACTCGATATCGATCAACATCCGCTTCCGCAATGTCAGCAACGCGCCGATCGTTCTCGGCTACAAGTCCGGTTCGAGCGCGGCCATCGACAACTTCGGCAACCGCTATTACTGGGGGCGTGCAGGCACCCACGATACGAGCGTCAAGGGCATCGGTTTCGTCAGCGGTCGCACGGCGGACACGCAGTTTCAGTTGCAGCCCGGCCAGAGCCGCAATGCCACGTTCAATCTGATCCGCTTTGAGGCGCGACCGCCGATCGGCAGCGCCTGGGGTTACGATGTTGTGATTGATGAGCTCGAGATCCTGCCAGGGCAACAAGTACGAACGGCCCGGGAGAACAGCCTCAATTTCCAGAGCCTGACGGCCCGCGCCTTCGCGAGCGCGGC
>DAORUQ010000086.1:0-13620 GCA_035433265.1 Pseudomonadales bacterium
CACCAGCGACAGGATGCGCTCGCGCAGCTCGCGGTCGAAGCCGTTCATCACCGACAGCACCACGATCAGCAGCGCCACGCCGAGCACCAGGCCCAGCATCGAGACCCGCGAGATGAACGCCACCAGCGCGCCGCGGTGCGAACTGCCCGCGTAGCGGAAACCGACCCGCAGCGGAAAGCGCCAGGCGTGGCCCATTCAGGGTCCCTCGTGCAGGCGCCCGCGCGCCAGCGTGAGGATGCGGTCCATGCGCGCGGCGAGCTGCGGATCGTGCGTCACGATCACGAAGCTGGTGCCGAGATCGCGGTTCAGCGCGTCCATCAGGAGGTGGATCTCCGCGGCCGTGCCCTGGTCGAGGTTGCCGGTCGGCTCGTCCATCAGCACGCAGCGCGGCTCGGTCACCAGCGCGCGCGCGATCGCGACACGCTGGCGCTCGCCGCCGGAGAGCTCGCCCGGCTTGTGCTCGAGGCGCTCGCCCAGGCCGACGCGCGTCAGCAGCGCGCGCGCGCTGGCGGCGGCCGCGGCCGGCGCGTCGCCACGTATCAGCAGCGGCATCGCGACGTTTTCCAGCGCGTCGAATTCCCCGAGCAGGTGATGGAACTGGTAGACGAAGCCGAGCGCGCGATTGCGCAGCAGGCCGCGCTCGCGCTCGCTGAGCGCGCTGATCACGCGCCCTTGCACCCGCACCTCGCCGCTGCTGGGCAGGTCCAGCCCGCCCAGCATGTTCAGCAGCGTGCTCTTGCCCGAGCCCGACTGCCCCACGATCGCGACGCGCTCGCCGCGCGCCACATTGAGCTCCACGCCGTCGAGCACCACCAGTTCGCGCGGCCCCTCGCGGTAGCACTTGCGCAGCGCGCGGCACTCGAGCACCGGTACGCCCGGCACGGCATCATTCATAGCGCAAAGCCTCCGCGGGACCGATACGCGAGGCGCGCAGCGCCGGATAGAGCGTCGCCAGCACCGCGAGCGCGAGCCCGCAGCCGGCGATCAGCACGATATCGGCGAGCCGCACCTGCGACGGGATGTAGCTGATGAAGTAGACGTTGGGGTTGAACAGCCGCAAGCCCAGCGCCTGCTCGATCCAGCCCGCGACGCTGCCGATGTGCCAGGCCAGCGGGATGCCCGCGACGAGGCCCATGGCGAGCCCGGCCAGCCCGATCAGCGAGCCCTGCACCGTGAAGATCGCCATCACCTGGCGCGGCGAGGCGCCCATGGTGCGCAGCACCGCGATCGCGCCGCGCTTCTCGGCGACGACCATCGTGAGTATCGAGACGATGTTGAAGGCCGCGACCGCGACGATCACCAGCAGCAGCAGCGTGACCATGCGCTTCTCCATGCGGATCGCGCTGAACAGGCTGCCCTGCGAGACGCTCCAGTCCTCGGCCACCAGGCCCGCGGCGAGCGCCGGTGCGACGCGCTCGCGCACCGCGGGGGCGAGGTCGGGGTCCGCGAGCGCGAGCCGCACGCCCTGCACGCCGCCGCCGGTGCGGTAGAGCCGCGCGGCATCGTCGAGGTGGATCAGCGCGGTCGTCGCATCGACCTGCGCGCCGACCGCGAAGATGCCCACGACCCGGAAACGGCGCATGCGCGGATACGCGCCCGCCGGCGTCACGCTGAGCTCGGGCAGCATCAGCGTGACGTGGTCGCCCGGCTGCACGCCGAGCGAGCGCGCCAGCAGGTTGCCGATCACGACGCCGAAGGCACCGGGGCGCAGCTGTGCCAGATCGCCCTGCACCATGTAGCGCCCGATCGGCGAGACGCGCGCGTCGCGCTCGGGCCGGATGCCGGTCAGCTCGACGCCGCGCACCACGCCGGGCGTGCTCAGCATCGCGGTGCCACCGATAAAGGGCGCTGCCCCGACCACGGCAGGATCCTGCTCGAGCGCGGTGGCGAGCGGCTCCCAGTCCTGCAGCGGATGCGCCGCATGCACCAGCACGTGCGGCACCATCGAGAGGATGCGCGTGCGCAGCTCGCGGTCGAAGCCGTTCATCACCGACAGCACCACGAGCAGCGCCATCACGCCGAGCGCGAGCCCCAGCAGCGCGACCGCCGACACCACCGAGATGAAGCGCGTGCGCCGCCGCGCACGCACGTAGCGCAGGCCGATGAACAGGGGGAAGGGTCGAAACATCGCGGCATTTAAGCACAAATGCGCGAGGCGGCACACGGCGTGCCCGGCGTGCAAATTGCGCCGCTTTGTGGTGGACGGTACGGCGCTTATACTGACCCGGAAGCCATCCCGGGGGTTCGCGGAGACCGCTGTCATGCACGAGCGCAGCGCCAACCAGCGTGATTTCTACCGCGTCGACTGCCACGTGATGATCAGCCATTGCGCGGTGGGCGACCACGTGCCCGCCGGCCGCCAGCCGGACAGTTACTTTCCCGACGGCGAGCACTTCAACCTGATGCGCGAGCTGCGCCGCATGGATCACGACGCCAGCCACCTGCTGCACGCGCTCGGCGAGAAGGACCGCAATCTCGGCGCCTACCTCGTGCACCTGAACCGCAAGATCGACACGCTGACACGCCACCTCGCGGCACTGACGCCCGAGATGAGCCGCGGCAGCGAGCAGGTCGTCTCACTGAGCGAGGGCGGCGTGTCGTTCCATGCCCCGCAGCCGCCGGCACCGGGCAGCGTGCTCGCGCTGCGCATGACGCTGCTGCCGGCCTGGGTCGGCATCGCGGTGTACGGGATCGTGGTGGCCGCGGGTGCGGGCGAGCGCAACGTCGCGGTGAACTTCGAGCAGTTGCAGGATGCCGACCGCCAGATCATCGCGCGCCACGTGATGCAGGTGCAGATGGCCGAGCAGCGCCGCGCCCGCGAAGGCGCCTGAGCGGCGCGCCACACGCACAGGAGATTCGCATGAACGCTATCGCCCGAACGCTCGCCGCCGTTGCCTTCGGCCTGGCGGCAGCAGCCGCCGTGACCGATGAGCTGAAGATTCCCGTCGGCTCGCAGGCGATCGCCCACGCGGGTCCGCTGCCGCCGCACGGCATGCTGATGCCGCGCGTGCGCGCCGGCTGGGGCGAACCCGCGCTGGTGCACGACGCGGTGGGACAACCGCCGATCACGCGCTGGGACTATGCGGATTTTTCGGTGTATTTCGAGCACGACCACGTCGTGCACGCGGTGGCGCATCACCGCCGTGGCGACGCCCCCGTTTCCGACGATCAACCAACGGACGACTGATATGCTGCTGATACTCCACCCCGATATCGACGAATCCGCCGAGGACTACCGCAAGACCTGCGACTTCCTGCGCGCGCTGCCGCGCATCGAGATGCGCACGCACGTGGTGCAGGGCCAGCAGCAGCGCCTCACCGAGATCTACCTGCTCGGCGACACCCACGCACTCGACAAGGACGAGATCGAGGCGCTGCCCGCGGTGGAGCGCGTGGTGCGCATCTCCGAGGAGTACCGCATGCTCGGGCGCCACAAGGACGAGAAGCGCCAGGCGGGCTTCGAGTACAACGGCGTCACCTTCTCGCAGGACACCCTGCACGTGATGGCGGGCCTGTGCGCGGTCGACAACCCGCAGAACGTCGAGACCATGCTGCGCGCGCTGCAGCAGCACGGGCAGGTGTGCACGCGCATGGGCGCCTACAAGCCGCGCACCAACCCCTACGCCTTCCAGGGTCACGGCGCGAAATGCCTGCCGTGGGTGTTCGAGCTCGCCGGCAAGCACGGCATCCGCGTGATCGCGATGGAGGTCACGCACGAGAGCCACATCGAGGAGATCGACACCGCGCTCGAGAAGCTCGGGCGCCCCACGGGCGTTATGCTGCAGATCGGCACGCGCAACACGCAGAACTTCGAGCTGCTGAAGGCGATCGGGCGCCAGCAGACCTATCCGGCGATGCTCAAGCGCGGCTTCGGCATCAGCCTGAACGAATCGCTGAACGCCGCCGAGTACCTCGCCTCCGAGGGCAACTCGCGCGTGATCTTCTGCCTGCGCGGCATGAAGAGCGACGGCGGCGCGCCGCACCGCAACATGGTCGATTTCGCGCACGTGCCGGTGATCAAGCGCCTCACGCGCATGCCGGTGTGCGTCGATCCCTCGCATTCCGTGGGCTCGCGCGAGGCGGCGCCCGATCGCATCCTCGACGTGGCGCACGCCACCGCGCAGGGCGTGATCGCCGGGGCGAACCTGGTGCTGGTGGACTTCCACCCGCAGCCCAGGGAGGCACTGGTGGACGGACCGCAGGCGCTGCTGCTCGACGAGCTGCCGCGCTTCCTCGACGATATCGCGGCCTGCCGCGAGACCTATGAGCGCCGCCGCCGGATCTGGAACGCGTGCTGATCTACGGCCATCGCGGCGCGCGCGGCGAGGCGCCCGAGAACACGCTCGCGGGCTTCCACCGCGCGATCGCCGCCGGCGCGCCGCGCGTGGAGCTGGACCTGCGTCTTTCCTCGGACGAGGAGCTCGTGGTGATCCACGACGAGACCGTGAGCCGCACCACGGACGGGCGCGGATTGGTCGCGCACAAGAGCGTCGCGGAACTGGCGCGCCTCGATGCGCGCCGCGCGGGACCGGCGTGGCCCGATCCGCAGCCGGTGCCGACGATCGCGCGGGTGCTGGAGGAGTTCCCCGAACTGCAGCACCTGCAGCTGGAAGCCAAGCCCGTCGATGCGGGCAACCGCGCCCTGATGGCCGATCGCCTGAGCGCGCTGTTCCATGACTTCGATTTCCACGCACGCGCGACCGTGACCTCCTTCGACCGCGAGCTGCTGCGCGCCGTGCGCGCGGCGGATCCGCGCATCGCGCTCGGCCTGGTCACGGACCGCGCGCGGCCCGAGCCGCTGAAAACGGCGCTGGCGCTGGGCGCACGGCTGCTGGTGCTCAACTGGAAACTGTGCACGGCAACGCGCGTGCAGGCCGCGCAGGCGGCAGGGCTCCAGGTATCGGCGTGGACCGTGAACGACGACGCCGAGGCGCGGCGCCTGCACGCGCTCGGCATCGACAGCATCGTGACCGACTTCCCGACGCGCATGGTCGCGCTGCTGCACGGCCTCGGCGCAGGCACCCGACACCACCCGCGCGGCGCGTCCTAGGCGCGGGCCCGGCACGCGGACCGCGCCGGTCCGGTCCGGTCAGTTGCGCTCGCGCAGCCGGAACGAAACGAAGTTCGGATCGCTGCTGATGTCGCCCTCGTTGTACGGCAGGGTGATCCAGCGCTCGCGCGAGTACAGCGCGGTCATGTCCGCGAAGTGCGGATTCGCCGGATCGGTGGATTGCGAATACGTCACGATCGCGTGCGCCTCGGGCCCCCTGCGCCTGAACGTGACGGCCTGGATGTAGCTCGAACCGGCGACGACGGGCGTGAGCCCCCCGTCCTGCACCCGCGGCGCGGTCGTGATCGCGTTGTACACGCCGGAGGTGCCCGAACCGCCGTGGATCGGGATGCGCTCGCCGTTGCGCACCTCGAACTGCACGTCGCCCCAGCGCGCGGTGAGCGGGATGCCGGCGTCGGCGAAGAACTTCACGGTGTAGGCGAGCTCGCCCATCACGCGCGTCGCGACCTCGGCACTGGCGAGGTTGAGCTCGCGCGGCGTATTGACCGGATCGGCGGGATCGAAGGGCACGGCATAGAGGACGTTCGTGACCGACGGCAGCCCCGAGCCCGCCGTCGGCGCGCCGGATACCCGCCGCCACAGTTCGCCCCAGACGTGCGCGCCCACGCTCGCGACATCGTTGCGCCCGTCCCAGTCGCGCAGCACCTGGCAGGCGCTCGCGACGTTCACGCTCTGTTCGCCGATGACGACATCCGGGGGCGTCGCCGCGCACAAGCGCAGGACGCCGGGGCGCATGATCTCGGCGCTGTAGTGCCGGTTGCCGAACAGCACGTCCTGCAGCCAGCGGCGATCAAAGCCCGTGCCGGGCAGCGCGTCGATGCCGGCATCGCGATCCTGGATCTGGCGCAGGCCGAGCCGCGTGCGGAATCCCTGCGCGCGGTTCTCGTCGGCGCCGATGATGCTGGAGAAACCCTCGAGCCGCTCGGCGGGATTCGCCAGCCAGTAGCTGTCGTTGGAGTTCTGCACGAAGTCGCGCCGCATCAGCCCCGGCAGGTTGGCGGCGCCGAACACTCCCGCGACCGGCGCATCGGCGTCGGTACCCGGATCGCAGGCCGAGGTCGAGCCATCGAGCGTGTACACGCGCAGCGTGGCGAGGTAGGCCGCGATCGGCGATTTCGAGCAGCTGGCGAGTTGCGCGTTGGTGACGTTCGGGATCGAGCCGATATCGCCGTAGAACGCGTTGCCGCTGCTGTCGGCGGCGATCGTGTTCACCCACGGCAGGCCGACGTGTCGCTCCAGCGCCGAGCGCAGTTCCCCCAGGTCGCGCGCCTGCCCCATCTCGATGTACTGGCGGAAGGCGCGATCGTTCTCGAGGTTGACGTCCGTCAGCGCGTAAGCGGTGCTCAGCGACCACGGGATCAGCGGCGAGGGCTCGACGACCGGGCCGAACTGTGTCTGCCAGAACGTGTGTGGGTCGGTTGCGATCGAGCCGTCGGGCTGCAGCACCTCGACCGTGACCGCTTCCGGCTGCATCTCGATGTCAGCGCCGTCGTAGCGGTAGGCGCGCGGGTTTCCCGGGACCAGCGCCAGCTCCCGCAGCACGAAGCGCCGCGCGGTCGAGACAGTGTGGCTCCAGGCGACATCGCGGTTGAAGCCGATGTTGACCAGGGGGAAGCCGTAGATCGAGCCCCCCATGACGTCGTAGCGTCCCGGAATCGTGAGGTGTACCGCGTAGAAGCGCTCGATGCCGGCCCACGGGAAATGCGGGTTGCCGAGCAGCGCGCCGGCGCCGCCAGTAAGCTCGCCGCCGAGCCCTACGGCGTTGCTGCCGAAACGTTCCGGGCTGAAGTCCGGCAGATCGGCCGGATCGATCAGCGGCGCCGCCGCGTCCGCGGGGCCTGCCGCGGCGAGCAGGGCGGCGGGCGCTGTCGTGCCGGCGGCTTGCGCCACCGGCACGGCAGGAGGCGTCGCGGTCGCGACCTGAGTGACGAAACTCCCGGTGCCGGCGCGCACCAGCAGCTTGCGCAGCACCTTGAGCACGTCGAGCCCCGCGAGCGGGCGCACCCAGGGCTGCGCGCGACAATCCGCGGCCAGCAGTTCGCCGCCGGTATCGCGCAGGTAGCGGTTGTAGCCATCGGCATAACCGGTCAGCAGCGCGCGCGTGTCGGCATCGAGTCGCGCCCACGCGGCCTCGCTGCGCGCATCCGAGTTCACCATCCGGTAGACGCGATCCGAATACAGGTTGGCGTCGTTCGTGCCCGCGCCGAACCAGCGCGACTGCGTGCCGGTGGCCACCAGCACGTCGCGCGCGAGCACGCAGGCGTTGTCCTCGGCGAACACATAGCCGTAACCGTAGCCGAGGCTGCCCCAGTCGGCGGCGCGGATATGCGGGATGCCGTAGCTCGTGCGCGCGACATCGGCGTCGTAACGGAACTTGTTGCCGCCGGCGTGGCCGGCTCCCGCGCTCAGCAGGGCCAGCGCGGCGATGACGGTTGCGGCGAATGCGGATGCGTGGCGCACGATGCCCCCTCGGGTTCTTGTGGTTATGTCCTCGATCCGCCCCGGCACGGCCCGGGCGAATTGGCCCGAGTCTAAGCCGGTGGCCGCGCCGACGTCCATTCCCGGGTGCGCGACGGATCTCGTGATCAGCCGCTCGAGGGCCGGCGCTTGCGTTCCAGCAGGAACACCATCCCGAGAAACGCCGCCAGCACGCCATTGCGCGCCGCCAGTTCCGGGGCCGGAGCCAGGCCCTCGATCGGCAACAGGCACGCATAAAGCAGCACCGCCAGCAACGGGTAGCCGAGCAGCCGTCGCAGGTCGTAGGGCACCGGGAAGTGCTTCTGCCCCAGCAGGTACGACAACAGCGCCATGCTCGCGTAGCAGATCAGCGTGGCCCAGGCCGCGCCCATGTAGCCCAGGCGCGGGATCCACCAGAAATTCAGTGCCAGCGTGAGCGCCGCCCCCCACAGGGCCAGGTAGGTGCCAAAGCGCGTCTGCTCCGTGAGCTTGTACCAGATCGAGAGATTGAAGAAGACGCCCAGGCAGAGATTCGCCAGCAGCAGGATGGGCACCACGCCCAACCCCTCGCGGTAGCTGGCGCCGACGAAATACTGCACCCAGGCGATGTTCGCCATGACCGCGAGGAAGATGAACGAGCAGGCGATGACGAACCAGCGCATCACCAGCGCGTACAGCAGCCGGGCATCGGCCTGCCGGTACTGGGCGAAGAAGAACGGCTCGGCGGCGTAGCGGAAGGCCTGGATGAATATGCTCATCAGGATCGAGATCTTGTAGCAGGCGCCGTAGATGCCCAGCTGCTGCATCGCGACCTGCGCCGGCAGCAGGTGCTTCAGCAGGATGCGGTCCATTGTCTCGTTCACCATGCCGGCCAGCCCGGCCAGCAGCAGTGGCAGCGCGTACACCAGCATCTGGCGCCACAGCGCGAGCTCGGGCCGCGCGCGCGCCTGCAGGAACTCCGGCGCCAGCAGCAGCAGCGTGACGACGCTCGCCACGAGGTTGGCGATGAACACGTAGCCGATGCCGATCTGCGGGTCGTAGAGCGTGGCCGCCCACCCGAGCCACGCCGGCACCGTATCCGACTCGAAGGCCCATTTGCCCAGCCCGAGGAAGAGCAGGTTGCCGCCGATGTTGACGAGGATGTTCAGGGTCTTCAGCAGCGCGAAACGCCCGGCGCGCTGCTGCTCCCGCAGCCGCGCGAACGGTATGGCCGCCAGCGCATCGAGACCGATCACCCAGGCCATCCACAGCACGTATTGCGGGTGTTCGGGGTAGCGCAGGGCGTCCGCCAGGGGCTGCGCGTTCAGCGTCAGGAAAGCGAGGAACAACGCGCTGCTGATCCCGAGCGACAACAGCGCGGTGCTGTAGACCGCGGGGTTGCGGCCGCGCTTGGCCGAGAAATTGAAGAACGCCGTCTCCATGCCGTAGGTGAGCACCACGTTCAGCAGGGAGGCGTAGGCGTAGAACTCGGTGACGACGCCGAAATCCGCGGGGTCGGTGAACTGGTAGGTGTAAAGCGGGACCAGCAGGTAGTTGAGCAGCCTGCCCACCACGGTGCTGAGGCCGTAGATCGCGGTCTGGCCGACGAGCTTGCCGAGCAGCCCGGTGCCCGCGGCGCTCATGAGAGCTCTCCGGCCCGGGGAGCCGCGGCGCTCAACGGCGCTCGCGCGTGGCGTCGTAGCCGAGCTCCCCGGACGCGGCGTCGTTCGCGTCGCACCGGGCGGGATTGCCGCCGCAGATCGGGCAATCCTCGCCCGACATCGCGCTCATGCCGCCGCAGCTGCCCTTGATCGGGCCGCGGCCGGCGAGCAGGCCGACCGCCATGCCCAGCGCCATCAACAGGAAGAAACCCAGCGTGAACAACAACGTGGTCATGGCGCCTCCTTGGCAGCGGCAGTCCCGAGAAACGGCGCGAAGGCCGGGCTGTGGCGCGATTCGAAGCCCGTGCCCGCGCGCACGAGCAGGTACACCGCCAGCTTCTCGCGCTCGGCGAAGGCGAGGCCCTTCTCCGGGCCGAGCACATCGATCGCGGTCGCCAGCGCATCGGCCGTCTTGCAGTCCGCCGCCACGACGGTCACCGAGGCCAGCGCGTGCTCGACGGGGCGCGCGGTCGCCGGGTCGATGGTGTGCGAATAGCGCCTGCCGCCGGCCTCGAAAAAGTTGCGGTAATCGCCGGAGGTCGCGACCGATTCGCCGCTGAGCGCCACCGCGGTGATCGCGTGCCCCTGCTGCAGCAGCTCGGGCGCCTCGATGCCGATGCGCCACTTCTCCCCCTGCGGGTTGCGCCCGCGGGTGCGCACCTCGCCTCCCACTTCGACCATGTAGTTCGCCACGCCGTTCCCGTCGAGCCACAGCGCGGCGCGATCGACACCAAAGCCCTTGGCGATCGCGGACAGGTCGATCTCGCGATCCGCAGATTTGAACAGGGCCGGCGGGTCGGCGCGCACGCGCAGGGCGTCCGAGCCGACGCGCGCGGCGGTGGCCGCCACCTCCGCATCCGACGGCACGCGATCGGTAGCCTTCGATCCGGCGCCGAAGCCCCACAGGTCCACCAGCGGACCGACCGTGATGTCGAAAGCCCCGCCGCTGCCTTGGTGCACCTCGAGCGCGGTGGCGACCACGGCGGCGGTATCCGCCGAGACCGCGAACCATTCGCCCGGCGCGGCGTGGTTGAAGCGCGAGACCTCGGAATCCGGGCTGTAGGTGGACATCCGGGCGTTCACTCCCGCAAGTTCCGCCTCGATGCCGGCGGACGCGGCCTCGCGCGCGAGCCCCGCGGGCGGATCGACCAGCGTGACGTGCCAGGTGGTGCCCATCGTGGCGCCCTCGAAGCGCCACACCTCGGGTTCGGGCGCGCACGCAGCGAGCAGAAACACGAACGGGAGCAGCCAGGCTGCTCCCGTTCGCCGCGGTGCGATGCGCGCCGTCTCAGCCGCCGAAGTCGTCCAGCAGGATGTTGTCGCGCTCGACACCGAGTTCCTCCAGCATCTTGATCACGGCCGCGTTCATCATCGGCGGACCGCACATGTAGTACTCGCAGTCCTCGGGCGCCGGATGGTCCTTCAGGTAGTTGTCGAACAGCACCTGGTGGATGAAACCCTTGAGCCCGGTCCAGTTGTCCTCGGGCTGCGGGTCCGACAGCGCCACGTGCCAGCTGAAGTTCGGGTTCGTCGCCGCGAGACCATCGAAGTCCTCGACATAGAACATCTCGCGCAGGCTGCGCGCGCCGTACCAGAACGAGATCTTGCGGTCGGTGTGGATGCGTTTCAGCTGGTCGAAGAGGTGCGAGCGCATCGGCGCCATGCCCGCGCCGCCGCCGATGAAGATCATCTCGGCGCGCGTGTCCTTGGCGAAGAACTCGCCGAAGGGCCCGAACACGCGCATCCGGTCTCCCGGCTTCAGGTTGAACACGTAGGACGACATCTTGCCCGGCGGGATGCCCTTCGATCCGGGCGGCGGTGTCGCGATGCGGATATTGAACTTCAGCAGCCCTCGCTCGTCGGGATAGTTGGCCATCGAGTAGGCCCGGATCACCGGCTCCTCGACCGTGGAGCTGAGCTCGAAGAACTTGAAGCGTTCCCAGTCGCCGCGGTACTCCGGAGCGACATCGAAATCGCGATAGAAGACCGTGTGCGCCGGGGCTTCCAGCTGCACGTAGCCCCCGGCGCGAAAATCGACGCTTTCGCCCTCGGGCAGCTTCAGCACCAGTTCCTTGATGAAGGTCGCGACGTTGTCGTTGGAGACGACCTGGCAGTCCCACTGCTTCACGCCGAAAAACTCGGGCTCGACATGGATCTTCATGTCCTGCTTCACCGCGACCTGGCAGGCCAGGCGCCAGTGCTCTCGCAGCTGCCCACGGGAGAAGTGCCCCTCCTCCACCGGCAGGAAGGTGCCGCCGCCGTCGAGCACCTGGCAACGGCACTGGCCGCAGGTTCCGCCGCCGCCACAGGCGGACGAGAGGAAGATGCCCGAGTTTGCCAGCGTCTGCAGCAGCTTGCCGCCGGCCTCGACGGTCAGCGCGCGCGAGGGATCGTCGTTGATCTCGATCGTGACGTCGGCGGTGCTCACCAGCTTGGAGCGCGCCAGCAGGATCAGTACTGCCAGCGACATCACGATGGCCGTGAACATCCCCACGCCCCAGAAAATCGTTCCCGTATCTACCATGGTCGATAATCCCGAAGTGGCCCGGTTACAGCGAGATGCCGCCGAAGGACATGAAGCCCAGCGACATCAGGCCCACCGTGATGAAGGTGATCCCGAGCCCCTGCAGTCCCTGCGGCACATCGCTGTACTTGAGTTTCTCGCGCACGCCGGCGAGCGCCGTGATCGCAAGCGCCCAGCCGAGCCCCGAGCCGAAGCCGTAGACCACGCTCTCGCCGAACATGTAGTCGCGCTCGACCATGAACAGCGAGCCGCCCATGATCACGCAGTTCACCGTGATCAGCGGCAGGAACACGCCGAGCGCGTGGTAGAGCGCCGGCATGTACTTGTCGAGGAACATCTCGAGGATCTGCACGATCGCCGCGATCACGCCGATGTAGCTGAGGAAGCCGAGGAAACTCAGATCCAGTTCCGGGAAGCCGGCCCAGGACAGTGCTCCGTCACGCAGCAGGTAGTGGAAGATCAGGTTGTTGGCCGGCACCGTGATGGTCTGCACCACCACCACCGCGACCCCGAGCTGGAAGGCCGTCTCGACCTTCTTCGAGATCGCTATGAAGCTGCACATGCCGAGGAAGAAGGCGAGCGCCATGTTCTCGACGAACACGGAGCGGATCAGCAGCGCCAGGTAATGCTCCATCACACGGCCTCCTGTGCCTTGGTCTGCGGCTCGATACGGTACTCGGCCGGCTCGACCTGGTGCTTCTTCCAGCTGCGCAGCAGCCAGATGAAGCCGCCGATGATGAAGAACGCGCTGGGCGGCAGCAGCAGCAGGCCGTTCGGCTGGTACCAGCCGCCGTTGTTCACGGTCTCGAGCACCGGGAAGCCGAACAGCGAACCGCTGCCCAGAAGCTCGCGGATGGTGCCCACGGCCATCAGCATCGCGCTGTAGCCCAGCCCGTTGCCGATGCCGTCGATGAAGCTCGGGATCGGCGGGTTCTTCATCGCGAAGGCCTCGGCGCGCCCCATCACGATGCAGTTGGTGATGATCAGCCCGACGAATACCGAGAGCTGCTTCGAAATGTCATAGGCCACCGCCTGCAGGATCTGGTCGACCACGATCACCAGCGAGGAGATCACGATCATCTGCACGATCATGCGGATGCTCGAGGGCGTGTGGTTGCGCAGCAGCGAGATCAGCAGGTTGGAGAACGCGGTGACCAGCGTCAGCGCGATCGACATCACCAGCGCGGTTTTCAGGCTGGACGTCACCGCGAGCGCCGAACAGATCCCGAGGATCTGCACCGCGATCGGGTTGTTGCTGAAGATCGGCGATACCAGAATTTCCCTGGTCTTGGTCATCAGGCCTGTCCTCCGCGAATCCTGCTCAAATAGGGACCGAAACCGCGCGCGCCCAGCCAGAAGTGCAGCATGTGCTCGACCCCGTTGCTGGTGAGCGTCGCGCCCGAGAGCCCGTCGACCTGGTGCACGGCGGCCGGCGACTCCCGATCGACGCTGCCCTTGACGATGTCGATCGACACCGCGCCCTCGGCGTCGAAGACCTGCTTGCCCGGCCACAACGCCTTCCATTTCGGGTTGTCGACCTCGCCGCCGAGCCCGGGCGTTTCCTTCTGGTCGTAATACGCCAGGCCGATCACCGTGCTGGCGTCGCCCTCCAGCACCAGGAAGCCGTACAGCGTGCTCCACAGCCCGTAACCGCGGATCGGCAGCACGATCTTCTGCAGCCCGCCCTCGTCCTCGAGCAGGTAGACCTGGGCGACCTTCTCGCGGCGCTTGATGCCCGCGATGTCGGCATCACCCGGCAGCGCCTCGGAGAGCTTCGGATCCTTCGCGGCCTTGATCTGGTCGTAGCGCTCGGGGGCCAGTTCCGGCCGCGCCAGTTGCTCCGCGGACAGGTACTCGCCGGTGTCGAGGTCGACCATGCGCACCGTGAAGCGCCCGAACAGCTCCTCGATCTCGGCGGCACCGTGCTC
>DAORUQ010000087.1:0-13367 GCA_035433265.1 Pseudomonadales bacterium
TTCAGGATCCTCGCGGAAATGGCGGTCCAGCAGGAAGCACCACACGCACCAGTCCCCGCCCACCATCACCAGCACGCGGCGGTTGTGCTCCTTCGCCGCGGCGAGCGCGAGCTTCAGGTCGGCGGCCGGATCACGCCCGGCAGAGAAGGTGACGGACCACTCCGGCAGCCCCGGCACCACCGCCGCGGCGGCGCGCGCCTCCTCGACATCGCCCGCCATGGCGCGCGCGCACCCGCCGGCGCCGGCGCCGGCGAGCAGCAGGAGCACGAAGCCCAGTGACAGCAGAGCGCTGCCGAGCAGGCCGCCAGCGCGCCTGGCGGAATGCATCTCGACGTTTGTTCGCATGGGAATTACCCTAGAATCTGGGCCCCGCCACCGTGGCGGAACACACCGGAGGTTGATGATGGCACTGGACATCCAGGACAAGTTCGCGATCGAGGAGCTGCTGCGGCGCGCGTGTTACAACGCCGACTACAACCCGCCCGAATCGATGCGCGCGATATACACGCCCGATGCCGTGTTCGAGGTGCCGGCGATGGACATCAGCTGCAGGGGCATCGACAACATCATCGCCTTCTTCACCCAGAGCCGCGCGGGCTTCTCCTCGGCGCGGCATGTTATCAACAACGTCGTGGTCGAGGGAGACGGCGACACGGCGAAATCCTCCGCCTACCTGCAGGTGCTGCGCACCGACGAGGGCTCGGTCGGCATCGTGTCGGTGGGGCGCTACCTCGACATCCTGGAGCGCAGCGCCGGCGGCTGGCGCATCGCGCACCGCTCGGTGGCGATCGGATGACCTATTTCGTCCTGAAGTACGACATGCGCGCGCCGCAGCCCGGCGCGCCCATCGAGGCGCTCTACGGCGCCGCCCTCGAGCAGATCGCCTGGGCCGACCGCAACGGCTTCGGCACCCTGATGCTGGCCGAGCACCACGGCAACGACGACGGCTACCTGCCGGCGCCGCTCATGCTGGCGGCCGCCGCGGCCGCGCGCACGGAGCGCATGCGCATCCGCGTGCAGGCGCTGATCCTGCCCCTGCACGACCCGATCCGCGTCGCCGAGGACCTCGCGATCCTCGATCTCATCAGCCGCGGCCGTGCCGAGGTGACGGTGGCCGGCGGCTACCTCGCCTCGGAGTTCCGAATGTTCGGCGTCGCGCTGAAGGATCGCGGGCGCCTTGTCGAGGAAGGCATCGAGGCGATGAAGAAGGCCTGGAGCGGCGAGCGTTTCGTGTTTCGCGGCCGTGAGGTGCACGTCACGCCGCGCCCGCTGCAGCGCCCGCACCCGCCGATCATCCTCGGCGGTGCGAGCGAGGCCGCCGCGCGGCGCGCCGCGCGCATCGCCTGCGGCTTCAACCCCGCGATGCCCGAACTGCACGCGGTGTATCGCGCCGAGTGCGATCGCCTCGGCAAGGCCCCGGGGCGCGAGGAGCGCATGGGGCCGGTGTTCCTGCACCTCGCCGAGGATCCCGACCGCGCCTGGGCGCGCATCGCGCCGCACGCGCTGCACGAGACCAACAGCTACGGGCGCTGGATGGCGGAATCGATGGGCGAGAAAGCCGTGTACCGTGAATCCACGGATGCGGCGCAACTGCGCGCTAGCGGCGCCTACGCGATCGTCACGCCCGGGGAGTGCCTGCAGATCGCGCGCGACCTCGGCCCGGGCGGGCGCCTCGCCTTCCATCCGCTGATGGGCGGCATGGACCCGCAGCTCGGCTGGGAATCGCTCGAGCTGCTGCGCACCCGCGTGATGCCGCACCTCGAGGTCGAGCCCCCGCTGCTGCCCGGCCCCTGAACAACTGGAGAAGACACCATGATCGTGTTCCGGCAACTTTTCGACCAACAGTCCTCCACCTACACCTACCTGCTCGCGGACCCCGCGACCCGCGAGGCGGTGCTGATCGACCCGGTGTTCGAGCAGGTGCAGCGCGAGGTCGCGCTGATCCGCGAGCTCGGGCTGACGCTGCTGTGCACGCTCGAGACCCATGTGCACGCCGATCACGTGACCGGCGCCTGGCTGCTGCGCGAGGCACTGGGCTCGCGCATCGTGCTGGCCGCGGCAGGCGGCGCGAGCGGGGCCGATCGCGAACTGCGCCACGGCGACGTGGTGCGCTTCGGCGGGCGCAGCCTCGAGGCGCGCGCCACGCCGGGGCACACCAACGGCTGCATGAGCTACGTGCTCGACGACCATGCCATGGTGTTCACGGGCGATGCGCTGCTGATCCGCGGCTGCGGGCGCACCGATTTCCAGGAAGGCAGCGCTCGCCTGCTCTACCGCTCGATCCACGAGCAGATCTTCACGCTTCCCGATGAGTGCACGGTCTACCCCGGGCACGACTACGGCGGTTCCACGGCCTCGTCGGTCGGCGAGGAACGACGCTTCAACCCGCGCCTCGGCGGGGGGATCCGCGAGGAGGATTTCGCCGGCTACATGGACAACCTGGGCCTCGCGCACCCCAAGCTGATGGACAAGGCCGTGCCGGCCAACAAGCACTGCGGCAAGCCGGCCGTGGACATGCCCGCGCCGGGCGGGCAGGACTGGGCACCGTTGCGCCTCACCTACGCGGGGTTGCGCGAGATCGATCCGCAATGGGTAGAAGAGCACCGCGGCGAGGTGCTGGTGCTCGACGTGCGCGAGCCGGGCGAGTTCGACAGCGTGCTCGGGCACATCGCCGGCGCGTTGCTGCTGCCGCTCGGGGAGCTGGGCGGGAAACTCGACACCCTGCCACGCGATCGCCCCGTGGTCGCGGTGTGCCGCTCGGGGGCGCGTTCGGCGCGCGCCACGCAGATGCTCGAGCAGGCGGGTTTGCGCGCCGCCAACCTCGCCGGCGGCATGCTGCGCTGGCGCGCGCAGGGGCTGGCGGTCGAGGCCGGCGGGGAATGACGCGCCACCGCGCGTGATGCGCCGGAGCGCGCCGGCCGGGCACGGACGCCCGGCTGGTGCCCGTCGGCCATTGTCCCTAAGATACCGCCCTCGCCAAGCCCAGCACCCCGGAACCCGCCATGCCCATCAGCGCCATCCAGGACATCATCGAGGACATCCGCCAGGGTCGCATGGTGATCCTGATGGACGACGAGGACCGCGAGAACGAGGGCGATCTGATCATCGCCGCCGAGGCGGTGACGCCGGAGCTGATCACCTTTTTCGCCTCGCATGCCTGCGGCCTGATCTGCCTGCCGATCACCGAGGAGCGCGCGCGCCGCCTGGCGCTGCCGCTGATGGTGCAGAAGAACCAGTCCCAGCACGAGACCAACTTCACCGTCTCGATCGACGCCGCCGTGCTGCCGGTGCCCGGCATCACCTCCGCGGGACGCGCCGCCACCGTGCTCGCGGCGGTCGCGCGCGACGCGCAGGCCGCCGACATCGTGCAGCCGGGCCACATCTTCCCCCTGGTCGCCAAGCCCGGCGGCGTGCTGACGCGCGCCGGCCACACCGAGGCGGGTTGCGACCTCGCGCGGCTCGCGGGCTTCGAGCCGGCGGCGGTGATCGTGGAGATCGTGAACGAGGACGGCACCATGGCGCGCCGCCCGCAGCTCGAGGAGTTCGCGGATCGTCACGGGCTGCGCATCGGCACCATCGCCGACCTCATCGCCTACCGCGCGCTGCACGACCGGACCATCGCGCGCCGCCACGAGAAGCTGATCGAGACCGCGCACGGGCCGTTGCGCCTGGTGAGCTACGTCGACCAGATCGACGGCGCGCTGCATTTCGCGCTGATAGCCGGCGAGATCGATCCCGAGCAGCCGGCGCTGGTGCGCGTGCACGTGATCAACACGCTGCGCGACCTGTTCCTGGCCGAGCGTCCCGGCAAGGCGAAGAGCTGGTCGCTAGCCGCTTCGCTGGCGCGTATCGCGGCCGAGGGCAACGGCGTGCTGGTGCTCGTGTCGCGGCGCGAGAGCCCCGAGGACGTGCTCAGCCAGATCGAGATGTTCCCGGAAGTACCGCAGCGGCGCGGCAGCGCCAGCGAGATGGGGCAGAACTTCTGGCGCGTGAACGGCACCGGCTCGCAGATCCTGAAGGACCTCGGCGTGCACCGCATGCGCCTGCTGAGCTCGCCCACGCGCTTCAGCGCGATCTCGGGCTTCAACCTCGAGATCACGGAGTTCGTCGAGAACGTGTAACTCCGCATTAATGCGGACGGGTGCATGACGCGCGCCGACACCCGCCCTCAGTACACCAGCTCGAACCAGCGCCGCTCGGCGCGCAGCCGCTCCTTGCGCTCCTGCCAGGCATCGGCCGAGCCGGCCAGGCCCGCGAACACGCGGTCCAGCGTCTCGAGGATGTCGGCCTTGCCGGCGACGTACACCCGGCAGCTCTCGCCCGCGAGCATTTCCCGGACCTCGGCCGCGCGCTCCTCGATCGCGTAGTCCATCGCGATGGGGTCGGCCCAGTGCGGGCGCGGACTCAGTGCCTTGAAGGCCTGGAAGGTCGCGCGGTCGTAGTAGTCGCCGAAGTCGTCGCGCTCGTCGTTCATGTACAGCAGTTCGAGCCCGCTCATCGCGCCGTGGAACAGGCGGACCTTGCCCTGCCAGTCCGGGTGGCGGCGGTAGAGCCCGGCGACGAAGGCGCGAAACGGCGCGATGCCGGTGCCCATGCTGATCAGCAGCAGGTCCGTGGCCGGGTCCGCGGGAATCTCGAACGGCAGGCCGAACGGTCCGTTGATCGTGATCCTGTCCCCCGGCGCCAGGTCGCACAGGTAATTGGAAGCCACGCCGCGGTATTCCTCGCCGCTGTATTCATCGACATAGTTGCAGCGCCTCACGCACAGCGTGACGTGCGCGATGCCGGAGGCATCGGGCTCGCAGTCGGCGGCGAGGCTGTAGAGGCGGAAATGGTGCGCATGACCGAGCGCGTGCGGCCCCGGCACGATCACGCCGACGCTCTGGCCGGCCGTGGCGCGAAAATCCGGCGCCACCAGTTCCAGCCGCAGTTCGCGCACCTCGACGCCGCCCGCGGGCGTGATGCGCTGGGTGGCGAGCAGCGTGGCGACGAAACGCTGGCCGTGATCGTAGTCCTGCAGTCGCATGGTGCCTCCCGTTCAGGAATCTTCCGCTGATGATGTCGGTGCATTGCGTTCGCAGCCGCCGCAATTGCCGCAGCCGCCGATGTTCTCCCGCGCTTGCGCGCTGGCGCCGCCGAGGCGACGCACGCCGAGCACGATGCCGGCGAGCAGCGCCACGATCGCCAGCGCCTGCAGGTAATGGGCCGCGGCGCTCATGCGCCCAGCCCCGCGAAACCCATGAACGCGAGCGAGAGGATGCCCGCGATGAACAGGCTGATCGCGGTCCCGGTGGCCAGGTCGGGCAGCTCGGCGAGCTCGAGCTTTTCGCGGATGCCGGCCATCAGCACCAGCGCCAGCGTGAAGCCGGCACCGGCGCCGAGGGCATAGACCAGGCATTGCAGCAGCCCGTAGCCCTTGCTGGTCTGGAACAGGGCGAGCGCGAGGATCGCGCAGTTCGTGGTGATCAGCGGCAGGAAGATCCCGAGCGCGCGGAACAGCGCCGGGCTGTACTTGCGGACCACCATCTCGACGAGTTGCACCGCGGCGGCGATCACCACGATGAACGACACCAGCTGCAGGTAGAGCGCCCCGATCGCCGCCAGCGCCGCGTGGATCGCGTAGGCACACAGCGAGCTGACCAGCATCACGAAGGTCACGGCCGCGCCCATGCGGCTCGCGGTGGCAATCTTCCCCGATACGCCCAGGAAGGGGCAGATGCCTAGAAAGTACGCCAGCACGAAGTTGTTGATCAGGCAGGCGCCGAGGAATATCGAGGCCAGTGACTGTTCAGGCATCAGTTCGCCTCCTGCACGCGCGCGCCGGCTTCGCGCCGGCGCCGCCACCAGGCTATCGCCAGCAGCCAGGCGCCAAGGGTGAAGAAACCGCCGCTCGGCAGCAACATCACGGTCCACGGTTCGAACTGGCTGCCGAAGACACCGATCCCGAACAGGCTGCCGCTGCCCAGCAGCTCGCGCACCCCGCCCAGGCAGAGCAGCGCGAGCGTGAATCCCAGGCCCATGCCGAGGCCGTCGAGGAAGGAGCGCAGCGGGCCATTGCGCGCGGCAAAGGCCTCGGCGCGCCCGAGGATGATGCAATTGACCACGATCAGCGAAATGAAGGCACCGAGCGCGGCGTGCAGCGCGAGGCTGATCGCCTGGATCAGGTAGTCGACGACGGTGACGAAGGTGGCGATGACGAGGATGAAGCTGGCGATACGCACTTCGCGCGGCACCACGTGGCGCAGCAACGAGATCAGCAGGCTCGACAGGCACAGCACGAATGCGGTCGCCAGGCCCATGGTCAGGGCGTTGAGCGCCGAATTGCTCACGGCGAGCGTCGGGCACATGCCGAGGACCTGCACGAACACCGGGTTCTCGCGCCACAGCCCCCGCAGGAGATCATCGGCCGGGCTGCCGGGCCCTGGCACTGTCGCGCTCACGGGGTGTCCCCTTCGAGCCGCCCGGCCTGCGCGTGCAGCAGCGGCGCCCACTGCGCGGTGCTGGCCGTGATGATGCCGGCGACGGCGCGCGAGGAAATCGTCGCGCCGGTGATCGCGTCGAACTGCCACGGCTGGCTGCGCTTGCCGGCAGGCACCGCCTCCACAGCGTGTGCCACGCGAGCGCCGTCCTGCGACAGCGGTACCGCGAGGCCGGCGAAGGAGCCCACGAAGACGGGATCGGTGATGATCTTGTCGCCCAGTCCCGGCGTCTCGCGGCTGGCGAGCACGCGCATCCCGGTCAGCTGGCCCCGCGCCGGCGAATAGCCGTAGATCAGGCCGATCAGGTCCTGGTAGCCCATGCCGCTGGCCTCGATCGCGACACCGACCACGCGATTCCCGGCGTCGAGCCCGAGGTGGAACGCGGCCTCCTCTCCTGGTGCGGCCGGCCCTATCGTGCCCCCGGCGTCGCGGCGCATGGGCTGCACCGTCTCCGCCCCGGGCAGCACGGCGAAGATCGCCTGCTGCAGCAGCTCGGCGCGATTGCGCGCGATCGCCGGAGCGGTCAGCAGGTAGGCCGTCACGATCAGCAGCGCGCAGATGCTGCCGATGCCGACCAGCGCGCGGTACATCGCCGCGGCACTGGTGGGCGCGGGTGCGGATCGGTTGCTCATCGCTGCCGGCCCCTGGCGCCGAAGGCCACCGGCTGGATCAACCTGTCGAGATGCGGCGACACCGCGTTGCCGAGCAGGATCGCGTACATCACGCCTTCGGGCATGCCGCCCCAGTAGCGGATCACCACGACCAGCGTGCCGATCAGCGCGCCGTAGAGCAGCACGCCGAGGCGGCTCACCGGCGAGGCGACCATGTCGGTGGCCATGAATACCGCGCCCAGCATCAGGCCGCCGGCCGAGAGCATGAAACCGGGCGGCGCGTAGCGCGCCGGGTCGAGCTGGTGGCAGGCCAGGCTCAGCAGCGCGACGGTGCCGAGTATCGCCGCCGGGATGCGCCAGTCGAGCATGCGCCGCGCCGCCAGGTAGAGGCCGCCGAGAAGGATCAGCAGCGCGCAGGTCTCGCCGCTCGATCCCGCGCTCAGCCCGAGGAAGAGATCGACGCCCGAGGTCAGCTCACCCTCGAACTTCATCCGCGCCAGCGGTGTCGCGCCGCTCATCGCATCGGGTGCCGGGTGCATGAACGGGGCGGCCAGCACCGAGGCGGGCAACGTGGTGAAGCGCCCGGCATCGAAAGCGGCCGTCCAGGTCGTCATGGCCGTCGGGAACGCCGCCTGCAGGAATGCCCGCGCGACCAGCGCCGGGTTGAAGGCGTTGTAGCCGAGTCCGCCGAACAGGAACTTGGCCATCGCCACGCCGAGGAAACCGCCGAGCGCCACCATCCACAGCGCCAGCCCCGGTGGCAGCGTCAGCCCGTAGAGCAGGCCGGTGATGGTGACCGACCAGTCGCCCACCGTGCTCGGCTTGCCGGCCAGGCGGCACAGCAGGTGCTCGCTCAGCACGCAGGAGGCGGTCGCCACCGCGATGCCCATTAGCGCGGCGAGGCCGAAGGCGTAGACGGCGAAGGCAACCACCGGCAGCAGCGCCAGCACCACGTTGAACATGATGCGCTCGACACCGACCCCGGCGCGGATGTGCGGCGAGGAGGCGATATCGAGGGTTCGCGCCGGCGCGCTCACGGCGCGGCCCTCTTCTTGCGCACGGCGTTCTTGGCGACGCGGAACGACTGCACCAGCGGAATGTGCGACGGACACACGAAGGAACAGCAGCCGCATTCGAAGCAGTCGAACAGCTGCAGGGAGTCGGCCATCTCCTCGAAGCGCTCCTTGCGCGCGAAGCGCCCGAGATCGCAGGGATTGAGATTCATCGGGCAGGCCTGCACGCAGTAGCCGCAGTGGATGCACGGGTACTCGACCGCGGGCCGACCCGTTTCGGCGCGCGTGAAGGCAACGAATCCCGAGCTGCCCTTGGTGATCGGTATGTCGAGACTCGCGAGAGCCTGGCCCATCATCGGCCCGCCGAGGAAGACCATGCTGAGCTCCTCGCTGACGCCGACGTGCTCGAGGGCGAAGCGCAGCGGCGTGCCGATCGGGATGCGGTAGTTGCCGCGCTGGCGCACGCCCGGCCCGGTGATCGTCACCACGCGCTCCTGGATCCCCTGCCCGCGCGGCAGCAGGCGGCCGATCTCGGCGCAGGTGGCGACGTTGACCGTGAGCACGCCGACATCGCTGGGCAGCCCGCCGGCGGGCACCGTGCGCCCGAGCAGCGCCTTGATCAGCATTTTCTCGGCGCCCTGCGGATACTTGACCGGCAGCAGCTCCACGCCGACCTCGAGCCCCGCGGGGCGCTGCGCGCGCAGCACCCCGGCGGCATCGGCCTTGTTGGCCTCGATGCCGATCAGCGCGCGCCGCGCGCCGCTGACCTTCAGCAGGTAGCGGATGCCCTGGAAGATGTCGCGTGGCTGCTCCAGCATGACCCGGTGGTCGGTGCTCAGGTAGGGCTCGCATTCCACGCCGTTGATCACCAGCGTGTCGACGGGCTTGCCGGGCGGGGGCTTCAGTTTGACGTGGGTCGGAAACGCCGCGCCGCCCAGCCCGACGATGCCGGCCCACTGGATCGCCTGCAGGATCTCCTCGGGGCTCGCCGTGTCCACATCGCAGGGCGGTCCCTCGATCGCCTCCTGGGTCGAGCCGGGGTGCGGTTTGAGATAGATCGCCGGCTGCATGCGCCCACTGATCGACGGCGCCAGCTCAATGCCCTCGATACGACCGGCGGCCGGCGCGTGCATGGCGACCGACAGCGGGCCGTCGGGCTCGGCCAGCAGTTCGCCGCGCAACACCTCCTGGCCCGCGCGCACCACCGGCAGTGCCGCTTTGCCGGCATGCTGCAGCAGCGGCACGATCATCAGCGGCGCGAACGGGAACTGCCGGATCGGTTGCGCGGCCGTGTCGGCCTTCGACTCGGGCGGGTGGATGCCGTGGGCGAAGCCGCGCCGCGGCAGCAGGCGGCTCAGCTTCGGCAACATGGTTCGCTGCTACGCTCAGTTGTACTTCTCACCGCGCTCTATCCATTTGGCGATATCGGGCGCACTGCGGTCGGCGGGCAGCCCGGGATGGATGACCCGCGCGGTGCACTTCTCCGCGGCCCTGACCAGGTCGCCGTAGGGCCCGCCGGCCGGGTCCTTGATGTACGCCTTGCCGTCGGCGCCGTAGGCGAAGATCGCGTCGTTGATGCGCGTGCACTCGTCGCAGGAGGTGCACTCGGCCGAATCCAGCCACGGCGCCATGGCCTCGCCGCCGCCCGCCGCCGGCGTCGTTGCCGTGGCGAGGTCCGCGCCGGGCACGCCGGCCGGCTCGAGCGCGGCCACGCTGCCCGGATCGCTCGCCAGGCGCAGCAGGCCGGCGGTGAGGCGCGCCATGACCGCGCGCTCGATCTCGGCCTCGCCGCGCGCGGCGGGCGCCGTCGCGCTAGCCGTGCGCGCCAGGTCGCGCAGCAGGAACCAGAAATCGCGACGCTCCTCGGTGCTGCGCACCATCGTGGCGTCGACCAGCAGGCGACCGAGCTGCTGGCGCCGGTCCACCGTCCAGATGAACGGATACTTGCCCTCGCGCTCGTCCGCCTCGAGCGCGAGGAACTCGGCCAGCGGGACCATGTTCTCGTGCCAGGTGTCGGGCGGCGCGGTACGGAAATGCTTGCGAAAGCGCGCCTCGGTCATCGCGAAATCGGCGAAGGTCAGCGGCAGCTGCATCGACTGCGCGCGCCCGCCCTCGCGGTAATCCAGCCGGTAGCTCGGCCAGGTTTCGGCCTGCGCCGGGTTTCCCGACAGGTCGATGCACTCGGCGAGCGTGCGCCCGCGCGCGGGGTCGTAGCGAAACAGCGGGTAGGCGCGCGACTCGACCGCCAGGCGCGCCTGCTCGTGCCCCATGTCATCGCCGATGCCGTGCTCGGGCTGGCAGGAGGTGTAGAGGTTGAACAGGGCGGGGCGGCGCGCTTGCAGGCCCTGGATGAAGCCCTCGATCATGTGGCCGGGGTGCGCGATCGTGCTCTGCATCACGTAGCTGGTGCGATGCGCCAGGCCGATCAGGCCGATCTCCTTGCGGATCTCCTGCTTGCCCGACTGCGCGGCACCGAACTGCGCCATGTCCGAGACCTGCCCGAGGAATCCGGAGGTGCAGGCCTGGCCGCCGGTATTCGAATACACCTGCGTGTCGAGAACCACCACCTTGATCGGCTTGCCCGACATCATCGCCCGCGACAGGTTCTGGAAACCGATGTCGTACATCGCCCCGTCGCCGCCCAGCGCGACCACCGGCGGACACAGCGCGAACTCCTCGTCGCTGAACTGCTGCCAGTCGAAGCGGGCGAGGAACTCCTCGTGCTCGGCGGCGACGTAGCGGCCCTCGAGCTCGAGCTCGGCGCTGCGCACCAGGCGAAAGCCCGCGGCCATCTTGGCCATGTGCCCTTCGAACACGCCCATCGCGAGCGAGGGGGAATCCTGGAACAGGTGGTTGGCCCACGGGAACGGGTAGGGATTGAACGGCCAGGTGCTGCCCCAGACCGAGGAGCAGCCCGTGGAGTTCAGCATGCCCATGTTCGAGCGCCCGCGCCCGGTCGTGCCCTCGCGGTAGCGCCAGCGCAACTCCTTCAGCCCGGCCACCAGGGAATTCATCCGCTTCAGCCAGGCCGAGTCGATGGGCTGCGAGCCCTGCTGCGCCTCGATCCGCCGCGCGAGCCCGGCCAGCGTGAGCTCGCCGCCGTCCTCGGCCGCGAGTGCCGCGGCGATGGCCTCGGTGTCGTCGACGTTAACCTCGGCGATCAGGCGCGTCTGCATGTGGCGCTCCAGGCGCCCGATCAGCCCGTCCAGGTAGGCGACGTGGCGCTCCACGCGAGGTCGCATCAGCGCCTCCACCGTCGCGACGAACAGGTGCACCACGGTCTTTTCCGAGCAGCCGAGGCAGGCGCCGTCGCCGCTGGCGAAAGACAGGTAGGCCTGCTTGTCGAGCAGGATGGTCTCCAGCGCGCCGATGCCCTGCTCGAGGTCCTCGACGCGGATGTAGCGCGGCGGCGTGGTCGGCAGGTCGCGCCAGAAATCCCAGTTGCGCCGCAGCTCCTCGACGCTCGCCGGCGTCTGCACCAGCGCCTCGAGCGCGTTGTCGTCGCAGACCGCGACGCACTCCATGCAGCCCTTGCAGGTGTAGGGGTTGACCGTGATGCTGAGCAGGCCGCCGCTGCCGGCCTCGCCCTTTTCCGGGACACGGAAGTAGGGTTTGCTCAGCGCGAACTGGAAGCTGCCGATCTCCTCGAGGAAGGCATCGAATTCCGCGCGCAGCGTCGAGCCCTGCCCGGCATCGATCTGGGCCGACAGGTAGTCGCCGACGGCCATGCGCAGCATTTGCGGCACCGCGTCCTCGTCCGCCGCGGCGTTGAGCAGCTGGCGCAGCCGCGGCTCGAGCCGGCGCAGGTGCCCGGGGAGCTGTTGCGCCGCGATGCCGCGCCGGCGCAGGCGCGTCACCACGGTGTCGAATACCGCGCCGATCTCGCTGACCAGGCCGGGAATCGCGGTGTCCGGGCACACGGTGTAGCACTTGCCGCAGGCGGTGCAGTTCTCCGCGATCCAGCGCGGGTGCTGGAAGCGGATGCCGCTCATGTCGCGGAACATCGCCGAGCTGGCGGGCATGACGCCGAGGCTGATGAAGGGGTCGGCGATGTTGTCCGAGCCCTGGCCGCGGGCGTAGAAGTTGCCGGTCTGCTCCCAGAAACGGTGGATGTCGCTCTGCGCCGCGCGGCTCTGCGGCAGCTCGCGCACCGGCACCGGCAGCTCGCCGGCGCCCTGGCGCGCGGCGGGCGCCTTCTCGCCCACGCTGCGGTTGGTGATCTCGCGCACCTCGTCGAAGCCGCGGCGCACCACGCGGATGTTGTCCTCGACCACGCGCGCGCCCTTGGCGCCGAACTTGTGCTGCAGCTGCGCGCGAATCGCGCCGAGCAGCTTGTCCCCGGTCAGCCCCGCCTCCTGCATCAGCGGCGAGGTGGCGAAGAAGGCGCCCTGGAACGCGATGCCCTGCATGCGCAGCTGCAGCTCCGGATCGGTGGCCTCGGCGCGCGCGATCGCGAAGGCGTCGAGGTAGAAGACGCGGATGTCGCGATCGACGATCTGCTGGCGGTAGTGCTGCGCAATGCTGGCCCACACCTCGTCGGGCGAGCCGAGATCGCTCTGCAGCACGAAGACCCCGCCGTCGCGCAGTCCCGCCAGCGCGTTGGTGTGCGCGAGCACGTGGGGATCGGGCGACAGCACCACGTCGACGTAGTAGAACTCGCAGTTGATGCGGATCGGTTCCGGCGCGGCGGCGAGGTAGTAGGTCGTCGGCTGGCCCTTCTTCTCCGAACCGTACTTGGGGTTGGCCTTGATGTGCAGGCCGAGCAGCTCGTGGAGCGTCATCGCGAGGTTCTTGCCCGTCGTGATCGCCCCCCAGCCCCCGATCGAGTGCAGGCGCACCGCGATGCTGCCCTTGGGCATCAGGTTCGGGTTCTCGCTGCCGCGCAGCGCCAGGTTGCGGATCCCGGGGTAGGCCGCGGCAATCGCCTCCTGCTGCAACGCCTCCTTGGGCGTGCGCGCCTCGGCGTGCAGGAAATCGATCGACAGGTAGTACTTCCGGCGCTGCGCGCCCGCGGGCAGCATGTTCTCGATCGCGCCGATCAGCCCCTCGGGTTGCAGGTCGCGGCTGCCAAGGCCGAAGGCGCCGGAGTACAGCGGTGGCAGCTCGTCGAGATCGCGGTAGGTCTCCAGCGCCGGCCACGGCGGGTCGCGCGGCTGCTTGCCGTTCTCCAGGCACTTGCCCAGCGTCGCGCGGATCTCGCGCATCAGCGGCAGGTCCTCGGCCAGCGGCTGGTCGGTGCGCTCGAGCACCGCGACGCCCCGGCG
>DAORUQ010000088.1:0-13162 GCA_035433265.1 Pseudomonadales bacterium
GGGGTGAGGCGGATTCCGGCGAAGCACTGCTTCGCCCCGCCGAACGCCCGAAATCTACGATTTCGGGCCGGGCCCCGGAGGGGGATTCACGGCGTGTCCGCGGCACCGATGGGTGCTCGGGCGCCGATGGCTCGCGATACGCGGGATTGTCGGGCTCGTTATCCCGAGCACAGACGGTTTTACAACACCCTCTGTATCTCCGCGCCGCGTCCTGCGGCACAAGGGTCCGCAAGCCAAGAGCGGGCAGCACAGCCAGCGACGCACCGGGCCGCTCGCCCGCAACCTGATGGCCTTTGCGACAATCTCTGATGCCCGACCTGCGGCATGTCGCACCATGAACCCGCCTACTAGGCTGGTCGGAGTTCCGTTGGCTCGAGCCGGTAGCGCCCCGCGGCATCGCGGCGGAACTCCAGCCGGCGCGTGATGCAGGCCGGCATTTCCTCGGCCTCGTGGCTCACGTAGAGGATCTGCGTGTTCGTCTCGTGGCCGATGCGCTCGATGAGTTCCAGCACGCGGCGGCGGTTCGCCTCGTCGAGACCCGAGCACGGCTCGTCGAGGATCAGGATCGGGGGGTTCTTCACCATCGCGCGCGCGACCAGCATCATGCGCTGCTCGCCGAAGGACAGCGCGTCGAAGCGCTCGCCCGCACGTGCCGACAGCCCCAGTACCGCCAGCCATTCGCGCGCCAGCCGCGCCTGCTGCGGACCGCAGGTGTCGTAGAGGCCCAGTGTGTCGAAGAAGCCGCTGGCCACCACGTCGAAGGCGCGCGTGCGCGCCGGGTAGGACAGGTGCAGCTGGTTGCTGACGATGCCGAAGCGCCGCTTGATCTCCCATACCGACTCGCCGCTGCCGCGCAGGCGGCCGAAGAGCTTCACGTGCTGGCCGTAGGCGCGCGGGTTGTCGCCGCAGATCAGCGCCAGCAGCGTCGACTTGCCGCAGCCGTTCGGCCCCGCGATGCACAGGTGCTCGCCCGGCGCGAGGCGCAGGCTGACGCCGTCCAGCACCTCGTGCTCGCCGTAGTGCGCGTGCACGTCCTCCAGCTCGATCAGCGCGCCGGCACAGGGCCGGGCGGGCGCGGCATCGGGCGCCGCCGGCAGCGGCCCCGGCGCGCAGCTCGCGCCAGGGCCGAACAGGCGCTGTGACGCGTCGCCCTCGAGCACGGCCTCGCGCGGCCCGCGGTCCAGCACCTGCCCGTGGTCGAGCAGCAGCACGTGGCTGATGCCGGGCGCGATGTCCTGCGGCCGGCGCGTCAGCAACAGAATGTGCGTGGGCCCGCCGAGCAACTCGTCGACCAGCGCGCGCAGGACCTGCCGCGAGGCGCGGTCGACGCCTTCGTAGGGGTTGTCCAGCACCATCAGGCGTGGCTCCATCAGCAGGGCGCGGGCGAACAGCGTGCGGCGGGTCTCGCCGCTCGAGAGGAAGCGGATGCCGCGCTCCATCAGCGCCTCGATGCCGAGCATCGCGGCGATCTCCTCGACGCGTTCCGGGCGGCGCGCCGCCGCTGCGAGCAGCGCGCGCACGGTGGTGCCGGCGTCGACGGCGTTCTCCAGGTAATCGCTGATGTCGTGGCGCGCGTCGGCGGCGCACAGCTCGCGCTGCGCCTCGAACGAGACCCAGGCGATCCGCGCCGGCGTTAGGTCGGCGGCGAGCGTGAGCTCGCCGCTCGCCGGATGCAGTGCGCGGGCGATCAGTTGCGCCAGCACCGTCTTGCCGGCGCCGTTCGGGCCGAGCACGGCCCACTGCTCGCCCGGCGCGGCGCTCCAGTCGAGGCCGCGCAGGAACAGTTTGCCGTGCAGGCGCACGGAAACGTCGCGAAAGCGCAACCAGGATGAGACCGGGGCGGTGTGGTGGTGCTGCATGCGGTGAAAATCCCTCGTGGATCGGCTATTGTCCGGTCTCGTCGCCGAAGAGCAAGCGCGACGATCGCAGCGGTAGATCCAGATGGCCGGTAAACAGCAGGAAAACAGTGTGAGCCCCGCGCTGCGCGACATCGGCGCGGCGGTGCAATTGCTGGCGGAACACCGCCCGCGACGCAAGCTGGTGCGCCGTATCCTGGCGCGCTCCGCGGTGGGTCTCTATCTCAGCGATCACTTGCCCGGCGCGCTCTCGGTGCTGATGATCAAGCGTGCCGAGCGCGAGGGCGACCCCTGGTCCGGGCACATGGCCTTCCCGGGCGGGCGCAAGGACCGCGGCGACCGCAACACGCTGGCGACCGCCAAGCGCGAGACGCTGGAAGAGGTGGCGCTGGATGCCGATCGCCATGCCCGCCTCCTCGGCAGGCTTTCCGACATCGCCACGCAGCCGGGCCTGCGCGGCGCCCCGATGATCATCACGCCCTACGTGTTCCAGTTGCATTCGTTGCCGCCGCTCGTGCCCAACCACGAGGTGGCCGGCCTGGTGTGGGTGCCGCTGCCGTTCCTGGCCGATCGCGCCAACCGTGAAAAGATGCGCCTGGCACCGAACGGGGTGCCGATCGAGCTGCCGTGCTACATGTTCGGCGAGCACCGGATCTGGGGGCTGTCGCTGATGATGCTCGACGAACTGCTGGATGCGCTGGCCTGAGCCGGACCGATGATGCTAGAGTCGCGCCCGCTCTGGGGCACCCCCAGCGCGCGTGCCAGCCCCCCTTTGTCCCCCCGATCGAACCGCTGCCTGCAGCTTGCCCGGGGCGCCGCGATGGCATGGGCGATGCCGTATCCCGATGCCGTACCGCGAGGATGATTGCGCACGATGACCGAACGATGGCTGACACTGTGCGAGCGGCTGCTGCTGGCGCGGCCCTGGCACAGTCTGCTGGTGATCCTGGCGCTGCTGCTGATCGTCGGCGCGCATATCCCCGATCTGCGCTTCGACGCCGCGCCCGACACCTTGCTGGCGGATGACCCGGCGAGCGGCTTCGCCGCCGAGATTGCCGCGGAGTTCGGCCCGCAGGAATTCCTCCTTGTCACCTACCGGCCGCAGCGCGACGACCTGATGGCCGAGCGCGTGCTGGAGCGCATCGCGCGGCTGCGCGCGGCGCTGGCGGCGGTGGCGGGGGTGCACGACGTGAGCAGCATCCTCGAGGTGCCGCTGCTGTTCAGTCCGCCGATTCGCTTCGCCGACATCGGTGGGGAGTTGCAGCGGCTGCAGCATACCGGTGTGGACACCGAGCTCGCGCGCGCGGAATTCAGGCAAAGCCCGCTGTATCGCCAGTCGCTGCTCTCCGGTGACGGCCAGGAAACCGCGCTGCGCGTCACGCTGGAGCCCGGAGCCGCGGAGGCCCTGCTGCAGGGTCAGCAGCGATTGCTCGACGATCTGCAGGCGGTGCTGGAGCGGCATCGCGACGAGGCCACCCTGTTCCTCGGCGGCCCGACGCTCACCGCCGCCGCGATGCCGGCCTTCGTGCAGCGGGATCTCGTGCGCTTCGGGGCGGCGACGCTCGCCGTGATGGCGCTGGTGCTGGTCGCGCTGCTGCGCCGGCTGCCGTGGGCACTGGTTCCGCCCGCCGCCGCCACCGCGTGTGGCGTGCTGCTGTTGGGGCTGCTCGGCTGGAGCGGGCGCCCGCTCGGCGGCGTCTCGGCCTATGCGCTGCCGGTCGCGCTGGTCGCGGCGGCGACCATGGCGCTGCGCCTGGTCTGCGCTTACGGTGAGTGCCTGGCGCGGCAGCCCGCGCGTGCGCCGCGCGAAGTCCTCGGCGAGACGCTGCGCGCTGCGCTGGCGCCGCTGCTCGGCGGCGCTGCCGTGGCCGCCGTGGCCGCTGCTGCGCTCGCCTCGAGCCCGCTGGTGGCGGTCGCCGCGCTGGGCGTGACGGCCGCATCCGGTATCGCGCTGGCGGCTCTGGTCGCCTGCGTGCTGGTGCCGGTGCTCCTGCTGCTGGGGGCAGGGGGCGGGCGCCAGCCCGTGGCGCCCGCGCGTGCCGGCGTGTTGCTGGGGGGGCTGGCCGGGCGCTACGGCATCAGCGTGGCGCTGCTGGCACTGGCGCTGCTGGCCGGCGGACTTGCCGGCATGCAGAAGCTGCAGCCGGAGGATCGCCTGCTCGAGCGCTTTGGCCCATCGAGCGAGCTGTTTCAAGGCATGCTGAATATCGAGCGCGAGTTCGGCGGCGCCGAAACGCTGGCGATCGTGCTCGAGTCGGATACGCCACAGCAGGCGGGTGCCGGTTCCGCGAACCCGTGGTACAGCGCGCGCGGCCTGCAGCGCCTGCGGCAGGCGCACGACTACCTGGACGCGCTGCCGGAGAGCGCCGCGGTGCGCTCGCTGGCGTTGTTCGGCGCGACCGCCACCGAGCTGCTGGACGGCCCGGCCGATGACAAGCAACTGGCTGCGGCCTGGCGAGGCATGCCGGCCGCGCGGCGCGCATTGTTGCTCGATCCCTGGCTGTCGGCCTCCACGGCGCGGACCCTGATCGTGGTAGGGCTGAACGCGAGCGGGCCGGCGCCGGCGCGCCATGAGCTGATCGAGCGCATCCGCGCGCAGCTGGTGGGAGAGCTCGGCTTCGCGCCCGGGCAGGTGCGCATCGGCGGGCTCGCGGTGCTGGAGGGCAATGCGCTGCGCACGCTGTGGCGCACCCAGTTCATCGCGGTCGCGGCGGCCTGCGCCGCGCTCGCGCTGCTGGTGCTGGCGCGTTGGCGTTCGCCGCTGCTGGCGCTGCTGGCGCTGGCGCCGAGCCTGTGCACGGCCGTGGTGGTCGGCGGTGCGATGGGGTGGTTCGGCGTGCCGCTCGGCACGTTGTCGGTGGCGTTCGCGGCGCTCGCGGCGGCGAGCTGCGCCGCCGCCACCCTGCACTGCCTGTGGCGCGTCGGCGCCGATCGGGCGAGCGCGCCGCAGCGCTGCGGCGCCGGTACGGCGGCGCTGCTGTGCTACATTCCGCTGGGCGTCGGCGCGCCGTTTGCGCTGCTCGCGGCATCGGATTTCCGCCCGAGCGCGCATTTCGGGCTGCTGTGCCCGCTGGCGCTGGCGGCTGCCTCGGGCTTTGCGGCGCTGCTGCCGCCATTGTTGCGCTGGTCCAGGCTTCCCGCCGGCCGCAGGCCGCGGGCGGGCGACGACGATTTCCATTCCGCGGACGCATGAGGCGCGCATGAATACCGAAGAGCTGCCGTTGTTCCCGCTGAGCGCCGTGCTGCTGCCCGGCGGGCGCGTCCCGCTGCAGATATTCGAGCCGCGCTATCTCGATCTCGTGAGCCGCTGCATGAAGACCGATTCGGGTTTCGGCATCGTGCGCATCACCAGCGGGCACGAGGTGATCATCGCGCAGGGCACCACGCCGCCGCAGACCGCGCCGATCGGCACCCTGGCGCGCATCGTCGACTGGGATGCGCTGCCCGCGGGGCGCCTGCGCATCACGGTGGAGGGCTCGCGCCGATTCCGTGTGGCGACCACGCGCGTGCAGGCCGACGGACTGCTGTGGGGCGAGGTGCAGTGGCTGGCGGAACCCGGGAACGGGCCGGTCGCGGACGAGCACCAGTTCCTGCAGGACATCATGAGCGGGTTGGCCGAACACCCCGCGCTGGCGCGCCTGGGCGTGCGCGGCAGCTGGGCCGACCGTGCGAGCCTTTCCTGGGCGCTGGCGCAATACCTGCCGCTGGAGGAAGCCGAGCGCTACGCGGTGCTGGCCGAACCCGAACCGCTGGCGCGGCTCGCGTACCTGGAGCGCCTCGTCAAGGCGATGGGGAGTTCCTGAGGCCCCGCTGCGTCACGATCGCCCGCTCCACCAGCACCAGCCGGTCGTTGCCGAAGTACATGTCCTCGCCGTCGAGGAACAGGGTCGGCGTGCCGAAGCCTCCGCGTGCCACGAGCTCCTCGGTGTTGCGGCGCAGGCGCTCCTTCAGCGCCGGCTGCTCGATGCGCTCGAGGAATGCCGGGCCGTCGAAGCCTACCGCGGCAGCGATGTCCGCCACGACCTGCGGCTGCGAGATATCGGCCAGGTCGCGCCAGTAGCGCTGGAACACGGCGCGCGCGTAGGGCACCAGCCGGCCCTCGTCGAGCGCCACCAGCGCGCCGCGCATCGCCTTCACGCTGTTCACCGGGAACACCGCGGGCCAGCCGATCTCCAGCCCGTAGTAGCGTGCCCAGTCCGCGAGGTCCTTCATCGTGTACTGCCAGCGACGCGGGTTCGGGTTCGCGCGCGCGGCGTAGACCTCCTGGTTCACCGCGTTGAACACGCCGCCGACCAGGATCGGGCGCCAGTCGATCGCCACACCGTGGCGCTCGGCGATCGGCTGGACGCCCTCGAAGGCGAGGTAGGTCCAGGGGCTGGAGCAATCGAAGAAGAATTCCAGTTTCACGTCGTGATCTCCCTAGTCGTGAGGCGGAACCGGGCCGCCGCCGTTGCCGGCGAGGAAGCGCCGGTGGATCCAGAATACGAGACCCGCGGCCGCCAGCGCGACCACGACCATCGTCAGCAGGATCCGCGGCGAGGCCAGGTGCGTTTCCACCGCGGCGCCGAGGTAGTAGCCGGGCAGGATGTAGACCGGTGCCCAGGCCAGCGCCGAGACCGCGTTGATCAGGAAGAACGGGCGCGCCCGCATGTTGAGGATGCCCGCCACCAGCGGGATCACCGGGCGGATCGGACCGACGAAGCGGCCGATGGCCACGCTCTTGGCACCGTGGCGCGCGAAGAAGCGCTCGCCATTGGCGATCCACTCGGGATTGCGGCGAAACGGCCAGGCGCGCTTGATGTCGTCGTGGAAGATGCGCCCGAGCAGGAAGCTGACCCCGTCGCCGGCCACGGCGCCCGCGAACGCCGCGAGCAGGCATTCGGGCAGGCCGAGCGCGCCCGAGCCGGCCACGAAGGCAGCCACGCCGAGCAGCGCCACGCCGGGCACCGCGATGCCGAGGATCGCGAAGGATTCCGCGAAGGAGATCAGCGCGATCGCCGCGGCTACCCAGGCGGGATGCTGTTCCAGCCAGGGCTGAAGGGCGCTCGCATCGAAGGAGGCAAAGGGCATCGGCGACGGTATTCCTGCACGGGTTGCGGTCACCCGCCGTCGGGCCGGTGCCGGGGCGGCGCGTGCGGCGGGCGGAGGGCGGGGATATAATGCCACGCCTTTGCGCCAATCCCGGCGCGTCTCACTTTCATTCGGAACCGGACATCGCATGGATATCGGGTCGTATATGGCCGACGTCGGCCGCGAAGCGCGGGCCGCCTCGCGGCTGATGGCGCGCGCCACGACGCAGGCCAAGAACAACGCGCTGCAGGAAGCGGGCGCGGCGATCGCGGCCGCGCGTGCCGAACTCGTCGCGGCCAATGGCGACGACATGACGCGCGCGGCGGCGCAGGGGCTGGACGCCGCGGCGCTGGACCGCCTGAAGCTCACCGATGCGCGCATCGACGCCATGATCGAGGGGCTCGAGCAGGTCGCCACGCTGCCCGACCCCGTCGGCGCCATCACGGACCTCGCCTACCGCCCCAGCGGCATCCAGGTCGGGCGCATGCGCGTGCCGCTCGGCGTG
The DNA here is from genome assembly GCA_035433265.1 of Pseudomonadales bacterium. Classification (GTDB taxonomy): domain Bacteria; phylum Pseudomonadota; class Gammaproteobacteria; order Pseudomonadales; family UBA5518; genus UBA5518. The sequence goes on from DAORUQ010000088.1 coordinate 7,432, forward strand.
GTCGGGATCATCTACGAGTCGCGCCCGAACGTGACCGCCGACGCCGCGAGCCTGTGCCTGAAGTCGGGCAATGCCGCGATCCTGCGCGGCGGCTCGGAGTCGCTGGCATCGAACCGCGTGATCGCCTCCTGCATGCACCGCGGGCTGCGCGCCGCGGGCCTGCCGGAACGTGCGCTGCAGGTGATCGCGACGGCGGACCGCGGCGCGGTCGGGCTGCTGATCACGATGCCCGAATACGTCGACGTGATCGTGCCGCGCGGCGGCAAGGGGCTGATCGAGCGCATTTCCGCCGAGGCACGGGTGCCGGTGATCAAGCACCTCGATGGCATCTGCCACGTCTACATCGACGAGGCGGCGGACCTCGACAAGGCCTTCGCGGTGGCGCTGAACGCCAAGACGCAGCGCTACGGCACCTGCAACACCATGGAAACGCTGCTGGTGGCGGCCCCCGTTGCCGCGGCGATCCTGCCGCGGCTCGCAACGGCTTACACCGAGCACGGCGTGGAGCTGCGCGGCTGCGCGCGCACGCGCGAGCTGCTGCCCCGGGCGCTGGCGGCCACGGAAGAGGACTGGGGCACCGAATACCTCGCCCCGATCCTCGCCATCCGCGTGGTGGCCGGGATCGACGAGGCGATGGAGCACATCGCGCGCTACGGCTCGCAGCACACCGACGCGATCGTGACCGAGGACTACAGCCGCGCGCGGCGCTTCCTGCGCGAGGTCGATTCGAGTTCCGTGATGGTGAACGCCTCGACGCGCTTTGCCGACGGCTTCGAGTACGGGCTCGGCGCGGAGATCGGCATTTCCACCGACAAGATCCACGCGCGCGGCCCGGTCGGTCTCGAGGGGCTGACCTCGCAGAAGTACGTGGTGCTGGGCGACGGGCATGTGCGCCGCTGAACACGCGCGGGACGCCGGGTGAACGACAGCGCGGCGCGCCGCATCGGTATCCTCGGCGGAACCTTCGATCCGGTCCACAACGGTCATCTGCGCACCGCGCTCGAGTTGGCCGAGCTCCTCGCGCTCGACGAGTTGCGCCTGGTGCCGTCCAGCGTGCCGCCGCACCGCGGTGCGCCGCTCGCCACCGCTGCCGAGCGGCTGCGCATGCTGCAGCTGGCGACCGACGCGCACCCCGGTTTCGTGGTCGACGACCGCGAGCTCGTGCGCGGCGGTGCCTCGTACACCATCGACACGCTGCGCTCGCTGCGCGCGGAGCTCGGCGCGGCGGCGCGGTTATGCCTGGTCGTCGGCCTGGACGCCTTCGCCGCGATCGATACCTGGAGGGAGTGGCGCGCGCTCGGCGAGCACGCGCACATCGTGGTGGTGCAGCGTCCCGGCGTCGCGCCGGCGCTGCACGAGGCGGTTGCGCGCTGGGCCTCGGCACGGCTCGCCGCCGATGCCGGCACGGCGCTGTGCGCCGCGGCGCACGGTGCCGTGCTGCGCCTGGAGCTGACGCAGCTCGCGATCTCCGCGACCCATATCCGGGAACTGCTCGCGCAGGGGCGCTCGCCGCGTTACCTGCTGCCGGAGGCGGTGCTCGACTACATCCGGGAACACCGCATCTACACACGCGCCCCTGCGCACACGGGAGATACAGATTGAGCAAGAAGGATTCGGCGGAACTGGCCGCGCTCGCCGTGCGCGCCATCGAGGATCTCAAGGGCCAGGACATCGTGCGCCTGGACGTGCGCAAGCTCACCGATGTCACGGATTACCTGGTCATCGCCACCGGGACCTCGTCGCGCCACGTCAAGTCGATCGCCAACAACGTGCTGGAGGAACTGCGCAATGCCGGCGAGCGCCCGATCGGCGTCGAGGGCACCGAGGCCGGCGAGTGGATCCTGGCGGATTTCGGCGGCGTGGTGGTGCACGTGATGGGCGCCGAGCCGCGGCGCTTCTACGCCATCGAGAAGCTCTGGTCGGAAATGCCGGAGACGCGCTGATGGCGGCGCGTCTGCGCATTCTCGCGGTGGGCACGCGCATGCCGGCCTGGGTGCAGGCCGGATTCGCCGAGTACCACAAGCGCATACCGCGCGATTTCGCCGTAGAACTGCGCGAGATCCCGGTGTCGCGCCGCGAGGGTGCGCGCGCGGTGGCCGAGGAGGGCGAGGCCCTGCTCGCGGCGCTCGGCGCCGACGAGCACGTGGTGGCGCTCGAGGTCGGCGGCGAGCCGTGGAGCACAGGGGACCTCGCGTCCCGGCTGCGCGTCTGGCGCGACGAGGGCCGGCGCGCGGCCTTCCTGATCGGCGGGCCCGACGGTCTCGCGGATGCGTGTCGCGCGCGCGCGGCGAGCCAGTGGTCGCTCTCGCGGCTCACGCTGCCGCATCCGCTGGTGCGCATCGTGCTGATGGAACAGATCTATCGCGCGTGGAGCATCCTCGGCGCCCATCCGTACCACCGCTGAGCGCGAGATGGCCGAGCGACTCGCGATAAAGGACACCCTCACCGAGACGCGCATCTTCAGCAAGCGCGTGGTGATCGCCGCCGCCGGCGTGCTCGCGCTCGCCGCGGTGCTGCTGGGGCGCTATTTCCACCTGCAGATCGTCGATCACGAGAAGTATCGCACCGAGTCCGATCGCAACCGCATCCACGCGCGCGCGGTGCCGCCGCGACGCGGCCTGATCTTCGATCGCAATGGCACGCTGCTCGCCGACAACCGGCCGATCTTCAACATCATGGTCACGCGCGAGCGCGCGCTCGACATCGACGCGATGCTGGCGGAATTGCGCACGATCATCGAGGTGACGGAAGACGACGAGCAGCGCTTTCGCAAGCAGCTCGCGCGCCACCTGCCCTTCGAGGCGGTGCCGTTGAAGTTCGACCTGAACGAGGAAGAGATCGCGCGTCTCGCCGTGAACCGTTATCGCCTGCCCGGGGTCGAGGTGGAGGCCGAGCTGGTGCGCCATTACCCCTATGGCGAGCTGCTCGCGCACGCGGTGGGTTACGTCGGGCGCATCAACGAGCAGGAACTCGCGGAGATCGACCGCCTCGACTACAGCGGCACGCACCTGATCGGCAAGAACGGTATCGAGAAGTTCTACGAGGACGAGCTGCACGGCAGCGTCGGCTACGAGAACGTCGAGACCAACGCGCGCGGACGCGCGTTGCGGGTGCTGGACCACACCGATCCGGTGCGCGGGCAGGACCTGACGCTCGAGCTCGACCTGGAGGTGCAGCGCGTCGCCTACGAGGCCCTCGGCAGCGAGCTCGGCGCGGTCGTCGCCATCGATCCGCGCACGGGCGGCGTGATCGCGATCGCCAGCGCGCCCAGCTTCGATCCGAACCTGTTCGTGTCGGGCATCAGCAGCGCCGACTATGCGGCGCTGCGCGATTCGCCGGCACGCCCGCTGCTGAACCGCACCATGCAGGGGCAGTATCCGCCGGGCTCCACGGTGAAACCGATGTACGCACTGGCCGGGCTTTACTACGGCGTCAACACGCCGCAGAGCGCGGTGCGCGATCCGGGTTTCTACCGGCTGGGTGGGCGCGGGCGCAAGTACCGCGACTGGAAGAAGTGGGGCCATGGCTGGTCGGTGGACCTGGATCTCGCCATCGCGCAATCCTGCGACGTGTATTTCTACGACCTGGCGCATCGGCTCGGCATCGAGCGGCTGCACGATTTCTCGGTGAAGTTCGGCCTGGGCTCGGCGACCGGTGTCGACCAGACCAGCGAGCGTCCGGGCGTGATGCCATCGAACGCCTGGAAGCAGAAGGCGCTGGGCCAGCCCTGGTACCCCGGCGAGACGCTGAGCGCCGGCATCGGCCAGGGCTACGTGCTGATGACGCCGATGCAGCTCGCGGTGATGACGGCCACGCTCGCCAATCGCGGCAGGCACTACCGCCCGCACCTGCTCCGGGAGGTCGATGGCAAGCCGGTCACGCCCGAGCTGCTGCACACGGTGGAGATCGCCGACCCGGCCCACTGGGACGCGGTGGTGACGGGAATGGAGAACGTGGTGCACAGCCCGCGCGGCACTGCCAAGATCATCAACACCAGCGACCTGCGCTACCGCATCGCGGGCAAGACCGGCACGGCACAGGTGGTGGGCATCGCGCAGAACGCGAGCTACAACTCGGCGGCGCTGCGCAAGACGCAACGCGACCACGCGCTGTTCATAGGATTCGCGCCGGCCGACGACCCGCAGATAGCGGTCGCGGTGATCGTCGAGAACGGCGAGCACGGCAGCTCCGCCGCCTCGCCGGTGGCCCGCAAGGTGATGGACGCCTTCCTGCTGCCGCGCCTGCCGGCGCCGGCAACGGAGGCTGCGGCGGACGACTCAGCGGCAGCGGCTGCGCTGCCGACCATGGACGGTGTGGCGCCTGCCGCACCCGCGCAACCCGCGCAGGAAGCGGCCCCGTCGGGTGATGCCGGCCCATCCGCCGGTGAGCGCACTCCGCAATCCGCCGCGCCGGCACGAGAGGGCTGAGATGGCACGCGGCGATTTCATCCGGCAGATGCCCGAGTCCGCGCGCGACTTCGGGCGCAAGCCGACCCTCTACGAGCGCTTGCACATCGACCTGCCGCTGCTCGGGATCCTGTTCGCGCTCTGTGTCTACGGGCTGGTGGTGCTGTACAGCGCGAGCGGGCGCCAGATCGACCCGGTGCTGCGCCAGGGCGGGTTCATGGCCATGGGCTTTGCCGCGATGTTTGCCGTGGCGCAACTGAGCGCGCAGACGCTCAGGCGCTGGACGCCATGGGCCTATCTGCTGGCCGTGCTGCTGCTGCTGGCGGTCGACATCGTCGGTATCGGGGCCAAGGGCGCGCAGCGCTGGCTCGCGATTCCCGGGCTGCCGCGATTCCAGCCGTCCGAGATCATGAAGCTGGTGATGCCGATGATGGTGGCGGGCTTCCTCGCGGCCACCGTGCTGCCGCCGCGTTTCCTGCACGTCTGCATCACGCTCGCGATCGTGCTGGTGCCGACCGCGCTGGTGCTGGTGCAGCCCGATCTCGGCACCGCGGTGCTGATAGCGGCGGCGGGGTTCATCGTGCTGTTCCTGGCCGGGCTCAGCTGGCGCTACGTGATGGCGGTGGTGCTCGCCGTTGCCACCGCGGCGCCGCTGATGTGGCAGTTCGTGCTCTACGACTACCAGAAGCGGCGCGTGCTGACCCTGCTCGACCCGGACAGCGACAAGCTGGGGGCGGGGTGGAACATCATCCAGTCCAAGACCGCGATCGGCTCCGGCGGCGTGGCGGGCAAGGGCTGGCTTCTGGGAACGCAGTCGCATCTCGATTTCCTGCCCGAAGGCCACACCGATTTCATCATCGCGGTGCTCGCCGAGGAATGGGGCTTTCGCGGCGTCGTGCTGCTGCTGGCCCTGTATCTCGCGTTGATCGGGCGGGCGCTGTGGATCGCCCTGCGCGCCCAGGACACCTTCTCGCGCCTGACCGTGGGAGGTCTCAGCCTGACCTTTTTCGTCTATATTGTGGTGAACATGGGCATGGTTTCCGGCCTGTTGCCGGTGGTCGGGGTGCCGCTGCCGCTGATCAGCCAGGGCGGCACCGCCCTTATATCGCTGCTCGCGGGTTTCGGTATCATCATGTCCGTCGCCACCGAACGTCGCCGCATGCTGGGCTGACCGTGCTCCCGGCAGCGCGACGCCATCCCGGGTCCTACAGGGGTTTTGCTTTGTTTCGTGTCCTGATCCTCTTCATTGCCCTGCTCGCCGGGCCGGCCCTGGCATCCGGTTACACGGATCACGCGGGCTATGCCGCCTTCGAGGCGCGCATGGT
>DAORUQ010000089.1:0-13129 GCA_035433265.1 Pseudomonadales bacterium
GCCCGCGCGTCGACCTCGTAGTCGTCGGAGAAACTGTTGCCGCGCTCGCGCGTGAGCGAGGCGGTGACCTTGCCGCTGCTCTCGGCCTCGGCAGTCTCGATGTCACGCCATTGGGCGGTGGCCGTCGTGCCCTCGGTGCAGCGCAGCGCTACGTTGTTCGCGTCGCCGCTGAGGTGGCAGTTCTCCAGGGCGTCGCTGGCGCCGACCTGCAGTCTCGCCGCGGTGGTGCTGTCGACGGAGGCGATCGACTTGGTCTCCACCTTGATGTCGCCGATCAGTTCCGCGCGCCACACGATGTTCCTGCCGTCGACGCTGCGCAGTTCGCCCGGAATCCGTGCACCGTTGCGCAGGTACAACTCCCCGGCGCCGGCCGCCGCGGAGAACAGCGCCATGCAAATCGTCACAATCCACGTCCCGCGCATCGCCGCTCCCTCGCTCGCACCATATCGAATCATGATAACAACGCGCCGATGTGATTTCTCCAGCCGTTCACCGCCGTCGTTGACAAGCCACGGCGGCGCCTCCTACCGTGCATCCATGCCTGATTCCAGCCATTGCGCAGCCGACGACACGGCGCTCGAGCCCGCCGCCGGCCGGACGTCACGTGACGGCGTGCTCGGTCACGATGCGATGGCGGCGCGCCTGGCTGCAATCAGCATCGAGCTGAACAATCACGAAGCACTGTGGCGCGCGCTCGCGTTTCGCGAGCCGGTGCTGGCGTGGGAAGCGGCGCATCCCGCGCTGGCGGCGGCGTTGCGCGCACTGTCGCTGGAGACGGCCGAGGCCCTGCACGCCGATCCGCGCGCTTGCGCTGACTGGCTGGCCCGCTGGTTGCCCGTCGAGCGCTGGCGGGCGCTGGCCGAGGTTGGGGCCTGGCCGCGCCACGCCCTGCGGCCCTGGCCGCGCGAGTTCCAGCGCGATGTGCCGGGGCGCAAGTGGGCGCAGATCGAGGCTTTCGCGGGCGCGGTGCGCGACGGCGGGCACGCGTGCATCGACTGGTGCGCGGGCAAGGGTCACCTGGCGCGCGCCGTGTCGCAGCAGTGGAACCAGCGGGCGGTGACGTCACTGGAGCGTGACGAGGCGCTGGTCGCGGCGGGCGCGGCACTGGCGCGCCGCGCGCGGCTCCCGGTCGTGCCGCACGCCTGCGACGTGTTGTCGGAGGCGGTGCTGCCGTGGCTTCGGGCGCCGCACCATGCGCTCGCGCTGCATGCCTGCGGCGGGCTGCACCTGCGCCTGCTGCACGCCGGCGCGGCCGCGCGCTTGCCCGCGATCAGCTGCGCGCCGTGCTGCTATCACCTGGGCGCGCAAGCGGGTCGGCTGGTGATTTCTGTCGCGGGCCACACGCACGCGCCGCGACTGCGCCCGGAGGATCTGCGCACCGCGGTGCAGGAAACCGTGACCGCGCCGGGGCATGCGCGCCGCCATCGCTGCCGCGTGCAGCAATGGCAGCTCGGCTTCGACCTGCTGCAGCGCGAAGTGCGCGGCGTCGATGCGTACCTGCCGCTGCCTCCGATCGACGCGGCGACGCTGGCGGGCGGTTTCGCCGCCTGGTGCCGTGCACTCGCCGAGCGCAAGCAGATGCGGGTGCCGGAGGACGTTGACTTAGCGCGGGTGGAGTGCGCGGGGCAGGAGCGCTTTCGCGTCGTCACCGCGCTCGACCTGGTGCGTCACCAGTTCCGGCGCCTGCTCGAGCTGTGGCTGGTGCTCGACCGCGCGCTGTACCTCTCGGAGCAGGGCTACCTAGTCGGGGTTGGCGAGTTCTGCCCGCGCGAGCTCAGCCCGCGCAACCTGCTGATCGACGCGCGCCTGTAGGTCGCCATGAATGGCGCCCTACGGCGGGATCTACGCCTGGCGACGCGAGCGCCTGGCGGTGCGCGTCGACGTCAGGTAGCCCCCGAGCGCCTCGAGCAGTCGCCGGCGTTCCTCGGGCGTCTCGCGCGTGTGCCGGAACACGTGACTCGGGTGCTGCTCGCGGTCGAGCCAGAACCTGCCCGTGACCTTGCCGGCCTCCGTTGCGGCGCCGAGCCACACGACGGTGTCGGCACCTTCCTCGGGACTGCGCAGCGCCGCGCGCGTGCTGCGGTAGAAGGCGGGCAGCGAGCTCTCGACGCCGGGCGTATCGGCCCAGCCGGGATGCATCGCGTTCACCACGATGCCGTCAGCGCGCCATTTTTCGGCCCATTCCTCGGTCAGGATCATCAGCCCGCGCTTGGCGCGGGCGTAGGCCACGGCGCCGGAGTAGCGGCCGTTGCGGCTCTGCAGGTCGTCGACGTCGATGCGCTGCGAGTACATGCCGCCCGAGAGTACGTTCACCACGCGCGCCGAACCGGCCTTCGCGAGCAGCGGGTGAAGGCGCTCGGTGAGCAGCCAGGGCGAGAGCAGCAGCAGCGCGAAGCTCTTTTCCAGCCCCTCTGCCGTGAGCTGGCGCGGGTTGAACAGGGCGCCGGCATTGTTGACCAGGATGTCGAGCGGCTCGCCGCGGGCCAGCAGCCGCTCGGCCAGGGCGTTCACGTCCGCCATCAGCGAGAGGTCGGCGATGTCGAACGCCACCTGCGGGTTGCCGGTGCTGTCGCGGATCGCGCGCGCGGCTTGTTCCGTCTTCGCCGGATCACGGCCCACGATGGTTACGCGAGCGCCCAGCGCGGCGAGCTCGCGCGCCGCGGCGAAGCCGATGCCCGAGGTCGCGCCGGTGACCAGCGCGTGGCGACCGCCGAGCCACGCCGACACCGGCTTCCAGCGCTTGCGCGCGGCGCGGTAGCCCAGGCGCGTGAAGCGGCAAAGCCCCGGCAGCAGCAGGCGGTCGGCGAGCGCGGTGGCGCCCGATTCGCGCGGCGGCTCGAAATTGTCCTCGAGCGCGCGCTGCAGGCCCTCCATGGTGTTCTTGCCGACCCGGTCCATCACCGAGGGGAAGACGCGCGACATCGCGGCCAGCGGCGCCGGAAAATCGAAGGTCGCGATGTAGCGCAGCCGGGTGCCGCGCGCGGTGGCGCTGAACAGGATTTCCTCGCGCGCGGTGAACAGCCGCGAGTCCACCGTCATCAGCATGCGCCGCCCGGGTTCCCATTCGATGACGCGATAGTGCAACGAGAAGCCGGCCTTCATGTCGATGCGGTACTCGCTGTCCAGCCCGGGCGCGCCGGGCGTCAGCCGGGTGCCGCGCGCGACGGCGGGGTCCCACTGCTCGATGCGCGAAAATTCCGACACGTAGGCAAACACCTCGTGCAACGGGCGGGCGACTTCGATCGTTTCGTCCAGCGTGACCTTGTGGCTCATGAGTTCTCCCGGGAGCAGTGCAACTGGTCCGGTGTACGCGGCGCGTCAGCTGCCGGTTCAGTCATGGCGGGCGCAGTTGCGGCAATTTCACGTTCGCGGGCGCGGTCCTCGCCTGACACGGGCCGGTAGCGGATCTCGACGTTGAGGGCCTTGCCGTCGGCACCATCCAGGTTCGACAGGCCGCGATACAGCACGAGACGCCGCCCGCTGTCGTAGGCGAGCTCGATCGGGTCGACGAATGCCCTCAGCAAAGGCTGCACCGGCACGATGCGCAGCCACAAGGCGCTGCCGGGAAGTTCCTCGGGCGCCTCGGTGCGCTCCATGCGCAGGCGCAGCGTCTGCAGTCGCGCGGGCAGCGCAAAGTCGACGTCGATGCTGTCGCCCGCGGCGAGCGCTTCCCAGTTCGCGCGCACGAAGCGGTCGAAACCCGAACTCGCCACCAGCGTGGCGGCAGGCTCGAGTGCGCGCATTTCCCCGCCGCGCAGCAGCAGGTACTCGCCGTGCTGCCAGCGCGCGCCGATGCGCGAATCACTGCGCAAATCGTGCTGCTCGAAGGCCGGCGCGCTCTCGCTGCAGTGGTAATCGAGGGCATTACGCGCGATCAGTGTGCCGTCCGGCGCGCGGTACTCGATGCGGTGGCCGAGCGTGCCGATCTCGTGCCGTTCGTGATAGACCTCGGTGCGCTCCGGCAGCCGCAGCGCCACCCCCTCGATGATTTCCGGCACAACGGGCTGTGCCCATGCGCTGCCCATCGTCGTTGCGCATGCCAGCGCGGCGAACACGAGGTGTTTCACGACAGGGCCTCCGTGGCAACGGCGCGCGGGGCGCGCGCGAGGAAAAGGAGCAGCGGCAGCAACAGCGCCCACGCCGGCGCCATCGCCAGCGCGAGCTGCCACAGCGGGAAGCGGGTGGTGGCGGCGCCCAGCTCCACGCCCGCCACGTAGCTGAGCGGGCCGAGCACGGCCCCGAGCAGCGCGCCCAGCGCCAGCCGCTCGTGCAGCCATGCCAGCGAATGCGCGAACGTGGTCGCGAACAGCAGCCACAGCACCACCAGCCAGGGCGGAATACCTGCGCCCAGCGTGCCGTGAAACTCCAGCAACCCCAGTTGTTGCCAGCCGAGATCCATCGCGAGACCGAGCAGGGCGGCGACCGCGATAACGGCCCAGCCGCGGGCGCTACGCTCCATCAGCCACCCGTGCAGCGCCAGGATCAGTGCGCCGGCGGGCAGCGCCCACGCGTTGCCACCGGCCACGCAGGCGAGCCAGCCGCACTGGTAGGCGATGGCGTTGAGAAACCTGGCGTTGGTCATGCAATGTCTCCGAGCGCAGCTAGAGAAGGATGCAGCATGTCGGCATGAATGCCGGCCTACGGCGCCAGCCCGCGAAAGGCGAGCAGCACGCGCTCGCGCGCGCCCTTCAGTTCCACCATCGGCTCCGGGTAGCCGGTCGCCAGCAGCGCCGGGTGGCCCGGCTGCAGCACTGCCTTCGCGGGCAGCGCGGCGAGCTGCGGCAGCCAGCGGCGCACGAACGCGCCCTCGGCATCGAAGCGCTCGGCCTGGCGCACCGGGCTCAACACGCGGAAATAGGGGGCGGCGTCGGTGCCGGTGGAGGCTGACCACTGCCAGCCGCCGTTGTTGGCCGCGAGCTCGATGTCCACCAGTTGCTCGCAGAAGAAGCGTTCGCCGTGGCGCCAGTCGACCAGCAGGTACTTGGTGAGGAACATCGCCGTGACCATGCGCAGGCGGTTGTGCATCCAGCCGGTCGCCGCGAGCTGGCGCATGGCCGCATCCACCAGCGGATAACCCGTGCGGCCCTCGCACCAGCGCGTGAAATCCACGCCGGGTTCGCGCCAGGCGATCGCCTCGGTCTCGGGTCGGAACGGGCGGGCGCGGCTGACGCGGGGGAACTCCGCCAGGATGTGGGTGTAGAACTCGCGCCAGACCAGTTCGCTCAGCCAGGTCTGCGCGCCGCGCGAGCCGCTGTCCCATTCGCCGTGGTTGTGCGCCAGCGCGGCTTCGATGCAGCGGCGCACCGAGAGCGCGCCGATCGCCAGATACGGCGACAGACGCGAGGTGCCGTCCAGCGCCGGCACGTCCCGGTCCTCGTGGTAGCGCGCGAGGCCGTGCTCCACGAAGTCCGCCAGCCGCGCGCGCGCGGCGACCTCGCCGATCGGCCACCAGTCGGGATCCAGCGTCGCCACGGGCGGCTCCCAGTCCGGCAGCGGCGGGGGCTCGACCGCCGCGCGCGCCGTCGGCGCCGCGACGCAGTCCACCGGCTCACCGCGCACCTGCGCCAGCCAGGCGCGGCGGAACGGGCTGAACACCTTGAACGGCGCGCCCTGCTGCGTGCGCACGGTGCCGGGCGCCAGCACCGTGAAGTCGTGCAGGTTGCGCCACGCGGTGCCCTGCGCGCGCAGGGCCTCGGCAACCAGGCGGTCGCGCGCCACCTCGTTGACCGCGTATTCCGCGTTGGCATACACCGCGGTCGCAGCCTGCGCGCGCGCGAACTCCGCCACCGCTGCCGGAGCACCGGCGAACTCCGGTACCAGGCGCACCCAGAGCGGTATGCCGAGCGCCGCGAGCCTCTCGCGCAGCGCCAGCACGTGCCGCCACACGAACACCTGCTTGCGCGCGCCCCAGTCGTGCGCGCGCCACTGGGCCGGCGTGAGCAGGAACAGTCCGGTCACGCGGGCGCCGTCGCGGGCGGCCTCGGCCAGCGCGCTGTTGTCGTCGGCGCGCAGGTCGGAGCGGAACCAGACCACCGTGCTCATGCGGCTGGCGGCCGGTACTGTGGCTTGGCGAGCAGGAACTGCGCGGTGCCGATCACGCGTTCGCGGAATCCGCCCTCGCAGTAGCAGAAGTAGTAGTCCCACAGACGCACGAAGTCCTCGCTGTAGCCGAGCGCGCGGATGGCCTCGGTGCCCGCGTGGAAGCGCCGGCGCCAGGCGGCCAGCGTGTCGGCGTAGTGCGCCGTGATGTCGAGCGTGTCGATCAACTGCATGTCGGTGTGCGTCCCCGTGAGCGTCGCGATGGCGCCGGTCGAGGGCAGGAAGCCGCCCGGGAAGATGTAGCGCTGGATGAAGTCCACATTGTGGCGCGAGCGCGCGTAGCGCTGGTCCGGCATCAGGATCGATTGCAGCAGCATCAGGCCCTCGGGCTTGAGCAGGCGGTTGCAGGCCGCGAAGTACTGCGGCAGGTAGCGGTGGCCCACCGCCTCGATCATCTCGATCGATACCAGCTTGTCGTACTGGCCCTCGAGCTCGCGGTAGTCCTGCAGCAGCACGGTCACGCGCTCCGAGAGCCCGGCCGCGGCGATGCGCTGCGTGGCGTAGTCGTACTGCTGGCGCGAGATCGTGGTGGTGGTCACGCGGCAGCCGGTGTGGCGCGCCGCGTATTCCGCCATGCCGCCCCAGCCGGTGCCGATCTCGAGCAGGTGGTCATCGGGCCCCAGCTCCAGCCGGCGGCAGATGCGCGCGAGCTTGGCGCGCGAGGCCTCCTCGAGCGTGGCCCCGGCGTGCGGGAAGATCGCGGAGGAATACATCATGGTCGGGTCGAGGAACAGCGCGAACATCTCGTTGCCGAGATCGTAGTGCGCCTCGATGTTGCGCCGCGAGCCGGCCTTGCTGTTGCGGTTGAGCAGGTGCAGCGCGCGCAACGCCACGCGCTCGAGCGCCGAGCTGCGATCATCGATGGCGTTCAGCAGGTCGATGTTCGCCGCCATCAGCTGCATCACCTTCAGCAGGTCCGGCGTCTTCCAGTGCCCGCGTACCCAGGACTCGGCCGCGCCCACGCTGCCGCCGCTGGCCAGCTCGTGGTAGAAGGCGCTGTCGGTGACCTGCACGTGCGCCACCAGTTCCTCGCGCGCGCTCGCGCTGCCGAAGCGCCAGGTGCCCTCGGCGTCCTCGATCACCAGCCGCCCGCGTGGCAGCGCCGCGATGCGCTCGAAGATCTTGCCGCGCGCGATACGCGCGGACCAGGGCAGGCGCGCCGTTTGCGGCAGTTCCAGTTCGCGTGTTCTCGCGGTGCTCATCCTGTGGACTCCTTGATCGGCATCGATGCGGGTGGGTGGGAATGGAAGGGCACGCGCTTGGCGAACAGGCGCAGCGCCTCGAAATAGATCGCCGCGAGGATGCGCAGGCTCATCAGCGGGTAACGCACCAGCAGCAGCCGGCGCAGCGCGCGGGCATCGAGCGGCTCGCGCTGCAGGCTGAGCGTGGCGTCGAAGACTTTCGCGCCGTCGCGGTGGTTTTCCAGGTGGATGCCGATGCGCTCGCCGGGGGTACGGCTCATCCAGCGGTAACGCATGTCCATCGGGTTGAACGGCGAGACGTGGAAACTCTTGGCGAATTCCGCGCGCAGCACCCCGGCGTTGTCCTCGACGGGCAGCACGTAGGCGTGGCGTTCTCCCCATGGCGTGTTCGTGACCTCGGCGACCACGGCCTGCAGCGTCTCGCCGTCGGCGCCGTAGCAGTAATAACAGGAGATCGGGTTCATCAGCACGCCGAAGTAGCGCAGGTTCGCCAGCAGCATCACCGGGCCGGCGGGGCGGCGGCCCGTGTGCGCGGCAACCAGCTCGCGCACGCACTCGGCCAGCGGCCGCTTCGGGTCGCCGAGGAAATCCTTGCGCCGGAACCAGCCCGGGGCCGGACGCGCGGCGGACCACAGCCGGCTGCCGGCGAACAGTGTCGGCAGCTTCTCGACGTCGAGCAGCAGCATGCACATCCGGTAGCGGAAAGCGTGCGTCGCCGGCGTGAAGCGCCGGTGGCGGACCTCGCCGGTGTAGATCGCGCTCGTGCTCACCATGGCGCGCCCAGTGCCTCGGCGACGCGCAACGCGCTCGCCACGCCGTCCTCGTGGAAACCGTTGGCCCACCACGCACCGCAGAACCAGGTGCGGCGCACGCCGTTGATCTCGGCCCAGCGCTGCTGGGCGCGCACGCCCTCGACGCTGAATACCGGGTGGCTGTAGCGGTAGCGCCCGAGGATGCGCGACGGATCGATGGTGGCGGTGTCGTTCAGCGTCACGCAGAAGGTGTGGCGTGACTCCAGCCGCTGCAGGATGTTCATGTCGTAGCTGAGCACGGGCAGTTCGTCGGCCCCGGGACGCAGGCGGTAGTTCCAGCTCGACCACGCGCGCGGCGCGCGCGGCAACACGCGGGTATCCGTGTGCAGCGCCACGTCGTTGTCCTGGTAGGGGATCGCCGACAGGATGCCGCTCTCCTCTGCGGAGGGGTCGCCGAGCAGCGCGAGCGCCTGGTCGCTGTGGCAGCCGAGCACCACGTGGTCGAAGCGCTCGCTGAACCCCGCGCGCGTACGCACGCTGACGCCGTCGGCCTCGCGGGTGATGCGCTCGACCGGGTCACCGGTGCGGATCGCACCGGCGAAGCGGCGCGTCAGCGGCCCGAGGTACTCGCGCGAACCGCCGCGGATGGTGCGCCATTGCGGCTGGTCGGTGACGGTCAGCAGGCCGTGGTTGCGAAAGAAACGCACGAAGAACTCGACCGGGAACTCGGCCATGCCGCGCGTGCCGGAGGACCAGATCGCCGCGCCCATCGGGACCAGGTACCAGTCGCGGAACTCGCGCGAGTAGCCGTTGCGCGCCAGGTAGTCGCCGAGCAGCATGCCCTCGGGGATGCGGCCCTGCTCCAGATCGGCAGCGGCGCTACGGTTGAAGCGCAGGATGTCGCGCAACATGCGCCAGAACGCCGGGCGCAGCAGGTTGCCGCGCTGCGCGAACAGGCTGTTGAGGTTGCTGCCGGCATATTCGATGCCCTCGAGCTCGCTGCTGACGCTGAAGCTCATCGCGGTAGGCTGCGAGGCGACGCCGAGCTCGTCCATCAGGCGGATGAAGTTCGGGTAGGTGCGATCGTTGAAGACGATGAAGCCGGTGTCGATGGCATGACGCTCCCCGTCGAGGCTGACATCGATGGTAGCAGTGTGGCCGCCGATGCGCTCTTCGCCCTCGAACACGGTCACCTCGTGCCGCCGGCTCAGCAGCCATGCCGCCGAGAGCCCCGCGATGCCCGCCCCTACGATAGCTATCTTCACCCGCGCTCCCGCCATGACCCTTGTTGCCGCGAGTCTACGCTGGCGGGGCGGCGGTGGATCAACCCCGTAGCGCCGGCTTCGTGGGTCCGGCTTCAGCCGGACACTGTCCCGATGAGTGCCGACCCACAGGTGATCCGCCCCGGTACCGCTGGCGTAAACGGGCTCAACAACTAGCCATCGAACGGAGAAAAGGTCGATGTCAGCATCCACGGTCCTGCGCTTCCCGGGGGGGCATGGTTTACATGCCCGGTCCCAGCCCCGATCATTACCCCCCATGAACATATCCGCAGTTCCGGTGGACCGGGAACCCGACGCATGGACCACGCGCCTGGAGGCAGTGGCGCGCGAGCGCGACCGGCAGGCCTATGCGGAGCTTTTCCGCCACTTTGCGCCGCTGCTGAAATCCTTTGCGCTCTCCAGCCCCGGCATGTCCTCCAACGCGCTTGCCGAGGAACTGGTGCAGGAGGTCATGCTCAAGATCTGGAACCGGGCCTCCACCTTCGACGCCGGCAAGGCCAGTGCGACCACCTGGATCTACACCCTCGCCCGGAACTGCCGCATCGACCTGCTGCGCAAGAAGTTCAGGGTGCGCGAGGAAGTCGATGTCGATGAACTGTGGGACCTGGGCACCGAAGACGATGTGCTGGAGGACGAGGTCTACCAGAAGCGCATCGAGGTCGATGTGCGCGAGTCGCTCGGCGGGCTGCCGGCCGAACAGCGCCAGATCATCACCAAGGTCTACATGGAGGGCAAGTCGCACAGCGAAGTGGCCGAGGAGCTCGGGCTGCCGCTGGGGACCGTGAAGTCGCGGGTCCGCCTCGCGATGAGCAAATTGAAAGTGATGCTGGACCGATGAGCGCTGCAACCATGACGCATTACCATCCCGACCAATTCCTGTTGAACGATTACGTGGCCGGCAGCCTGCCGGGCGCGGTGGCGCTGCCGATCGCGGTGCACCTGGAGTACTGCGCGCAGTGCCGCGAGGAAGTCGCGCAGCTCAGCCGTCTCGGCGCCGAGCTGTTCAGCGAGCTCGATCCCGTACCCGTGGGCGACGATGCCTTCGCGCGGCTGCTGGATCAACTGGACGGCAAGGGCGCCGTGCCGGTGACGCCGTCAGCGCCGCGGCGCCCGGCGCGCGAGCGCGATGGCCTGCCGCGTGCGCTGCGCAGCCTGGCGCCCGCGGGCGTGGAGGAGCTCGACTGGAAGCGCATCAGCACCTCGCTGCGCGCCTCGCGCCTGGGCTTCGGCGACCCGCAGCGCGAGGTCGCGCTGCACCACATCCGCGCCGGCGGCAAGGTGCTGGCACACGGGCACGCCGGCAGCGAGATCACGGTGGTGCTGCAGGGGAGTTTCTCGGACCAGGACGGCCGTTATGCGCAGGGGGATTTCCTGGTGCGCGGGCCGGGCGACGAGCACCGTCCCGTTGCCGCCGCCGACTCCGATTGCCTGTGCCTGGCGGTGCTGGATGCGCCGATCCGCCTCGGCGGGCTGCTCGGGCGCCTCGCGAATCCTTTCCTGCGCATACATCCACGCTGAGCGGGAGGGGAGATGAGCGACGACGCCCGGACAGACGGCATCGGAATGGAGAAGGACGCCGACGCAGGGCAGTCGCAGCAGGAGCCCGGCGCGGCACCATCCAGCGCGCCGCAGCCCGAGCGTCGCGACAGTGACAAGCGCCTTGTGCTGATCGTCAGTCACCTGCTGGTCGCCATGCTGGTACTCTCGATGTGGGCGGCGGCGGATACCTGGCAGGCGGTGACCGGCTTGGCGCTGGCCAGTCTGCTCTCGGTGCTGACGGCGTTCCTCGCCGGCTTCGTGCTCGGCACCCTGGTGCACGAGTGGGGGCATTTCCTCGGCGCTCGCCGCGCGGGCGCGAGCTACACCATTCCCGGGAAGCCGGGACTCTTCGTGTTCAATTTCGATTTCGCCCGCAACAGCGCGAGCCAGTTCCTGACCATGTCCTATGGCGGTCAGCTGGGCGGCGCGCTGGCGGTGCTGCTGCTCTGGCTTGCGGTGCCGACGGACACCGCGGGGCGCGCGATGCTCGTTGCGGCAACCGGCGGCGGGGCAGTCTTCGCGGCGGCGATCGAGTGGCCGGTCATCCGTGCGGTGCGCGCGGGAGGCGAACCCGCCGCGCAGCTTGGCAAGATCGATCGCGCAGTACTGAGCAGCAGTGCGCTGAAGGGGCTCGTCGGCACCGCGCTGCTCTGGCTGATCCTGCTCTAGCGAATGGCGGCATGTGCCTCGCTCCCGGGGCTTGCTGCGCGGCCGTGGTGCTCCGTCGCCCGGCCGCGGCGGGTCCAGGCATGCTGCGGGACACGCCGTGAATACGTCCCTGTAGGCTCGACTGCGGCATCCATGCCGCAGACGGTCCCGCATCATCCCTGGCCCCGCCGCGACCTGCGCTGGCAATCCGTCGGCGCTGCTCGCGCAGGCATCTAGAGCGCCGGACTGTCCGGAATCAGTCCCAGCATGATCTGCGCGGCGTCGGTGTAGGTCTTCTCGCCGATGAAGGTGTGCTGCGTGCCGGTGTAGATGTCGCGGAAGGCACGCTCCAGGCGGTTGCCCTCGCGGATGGCCGTGGTGCCGGCGGCGAGGTGAGCCCATTGCACGACTTCACGGCAGGCCTCGGTGGCATAGGTCGCGGCGAGGCGCATCTCGGCGCGCATCGCCGGCGTGACCGCGGCGCCGGCGGCGACGGAGGTCTCGAAACCCTCGAAGGTGTCAGTTATCAACAGCCGCGCGGCACGCCACATGCCCTCGTGGTGCGCGAGGCCGCGCTGGAACGTGGGCCTGTGCGCGAGCGTGCTCATGTCGCCCATGCGCACCTTCTCCAGTGCGAGCGTCTTCACATCGTCGAGCGCGCTGCGCGCCACACCCAGCGCCCAGGCCGCGTGGCCGGCCGCGGTGATCGGCATGATGCCGAAACGGTACAGGGGCCCGCCACGCAGCGGCGCGCGCGTGAACAGCGGGAACAGGCGCGCCTCGGGCACGAACAGCTCCTGCACGTTGTAGTCGTAGCTGCCCGTCGCTTTCAGCCCCTGCACGAACCAGCCGTCGGTGAAGTTCACCTGTTCGCGCGGCATCACCGCGACCAGCATCTCGGGCATGCCCAGCTCGCCCAACTGCATCTCGCTGCCGTGCATCGGGATGAAACCGCCGACCACGAAGTTCGAGTGCCCGGTGCCGCTGCCGAAATTCCAGCTGCCGCTCAGGCGGTAGCCGCCCTCGACGCGCTGGCCGAGCCCGTTCGGCGCGAACTGCCCGCCGACCGTGCTGCGGTTGCCGTGCTGCACGAAGACCTCGTCGTAGCCGGCCTCGGGCAGGTAGGCGGCGGCGAAGGCGGCGCCGGGAAAGTTCGCGATGCCGATCCAGCCCACGGAACCATCCTGCCACGCGAGCTCCTGCCAGGTGTCGATCAGCTCGCGAAACGAGGGTTCGTGCCCGCCGGCGCAATGCGGGTTCATAAACTGCATCAGTCCGCTGTTCCACAGCGCCTCGACCGTCTCGGCATTCAGCGTGCGCGCCTGTTCGTTGGCACCGGCATTGCGCATCACGGTCTCGCGCACGGATCGGGCCATCGCGGGGCCGTCGGTTCGGGCTGCTGCGCTCATGTTCACCTCGGGTGTGTCGTTCTCGCTGCGCCGGCGAGTGTCGCAGAAGCCGGCACGGCACCGCACGTTACGCGGCGCTAATGTTCTGTGGGTTCGGCTTCAGCGGGTGTCGCAAGAGCCATCAGGTTGCGAGAGAGCCGCTTGGTGCGTCGCCGGCTGTGCTGCCCGCCATTGTCCTGCGGGGCACGCACGAGTAC
>DAORUQ010000090.1:0-13046 GCA_035433265.1 Pseudomonadales bacterium
CACGATCCCGGCCATGCCGTGAACGCCGGCGAGATGCTGCTCGAGATTGCCTCGGGCGATGCGCTGGTCGCGCTCGGCAGCGCACCCCCGCGACTCGCCGGACAGATCGCTTCCGGCATGCGCGCGACCACCGCGTCCGGCATCGAGGGCGAAGTCACGGCGGTCAGCGGCGCGCTCGATCCCGCGACACACGCTCTGGCGGTGCGTTTCAGGCTGCCGGGCGGCGCGGCCGCGCCGGGACAGATGATCGAGCTCGCGATCGCGCGGCCGGCTCCGAGCGGCGCGGTCGAGGTCCCGGCAGTCGCGGTCGTGGACCTGGCCGGCACGCCCACGGTGTTCGTCGCGCGCGGCGATGGTTTCGCGGCGCAGCCCGTGGACCTGCTGGCGCGTGACGGTGCCTCGGCCTGGATGACCGGTGTGCGCGCCGACGAGCGCGTGGTGACACGCGGCGTGCTGGCGCTGAAATCGCTGGCCGAAAGCGATACCGATGCGGGAGGCGAATGAGATGCTGGCCCGCCTGGTCGAATTCGCGCTGTCGCAGCGCCTGCTGATGGCGCTGCTCGCGGTCGCGACGATCGTCGGCGGCGGTATCGCCTGGCGCGAACTGCCGATCGACGCCTTCCCCGACATTTCCCCGACCCAGGTCAAGCTGATCCTGAAGGCCCCCGGCATGACGCCAGCGGAGGTCGAGCAGCGCGTGATCGTACCGCTCGAGATGGAACTGCTGGGCATCCCCCGCCAGGCGATGCTGCGCTCCTCGGTCAAGTACGCAATCGCCGACGTCACGCTCGACTTTGCCGCGGGCACCGACATCTACTGGGCGCGCCAGCAGGTCGCGGAACGTTTCGCGGCGGTGCAGGCCGACCTGCCCGCCGGCATCGAGGGCGGACTCGCGCCGATCGCGACCCCACTTTCCGATCTCTACATGTTCACCATCGAGGGCGAGGGCTACAGCCTGCAGGAGCGGCGAACGCTGCTCGACTGGGTGATCCGCCCGGCGCTGCGCACGGTGCCGGGGGTCGCCGACGTCAATGCGCTCGGCGGCCAGGTGCGCACGTTCGAGGTCGTGCCCGACCGGATCGCCCTGACCGAGGCCGGCCTCGGCATCGCGGAACTGCGTGCGGCGCTGGAGCGCAACAACGGCAACGACGGTGCGGGCCGGCTGGACGAGGGCGAGGAAGCGCTGGTGGTGCGCGTGACCGGCGCGCTGCGCGGCCTCGACGACATCGCCGCGACGGTGGTCGCGATGCGCGCCGACCGGGTACTTCGAGTCGGCGACCTGGCCGAAGTGCGCGAGGGCTCACTCACCCGCTACGGAGCAGTCACGCTAGATGGGCGCGAGGAAACCGTGCAGGGCCTGGTAGTGGGGCTGCGCGGCGCCAATGCCGCGCAGGTGGTAGCCGGCGTGAAGGCGCGGCTCGAGGTGCTCGGCACAAGCCTGCCTCCCGGGGTGCGCATCGAGCCCTTCTACGACCGCAGCGACCTGATCCAGCGCGCCACCGGCACCGTCACGCGCGCACTGTTCGAGGCCACCGTGCTGGTGGTGGTGTTGTTGATGGTGTTCCTCGGCAACCTGCGCGCGGCGCTGGTGGTCGCGGTGACGCTGCCGCTCGCGGTGCTGCTCACCTTCGTGGTGATGCGCCTGACCGGACTCACGGCAAACCTGATGAGTCTCGGGGGGCTGGCGATCGCGCTGGGGATGCTGGTCGATGCCTCCGTGGTGGTGGTGGAAAACGCCGTGGAGCACCTGGCCGAGCCGGAGCAGTCCGGCGCCCCGCCGCGACTGCACCGCATCTGGCGTGCCGCGGCCGAAGTCGCGGCACCGGTGGCCTCGGGGGTGGCGATCATCGCGCTGGTATTCATGCCCCTGCTGACCCTTCAGGGACTGGAAGGCAAGTTGTTCGCGCCGGTCGCGCTCACCATCGTGTTCGCGCTGGCCGGCTCCCTGCTGCTGTCGTTCACGGTGATCCCGGTGCTCTCGTCGTGGCTTCTCCAGGCGGGCCACCACGCCGAGCCCTGGCTGATGCGCCGCCTGCGCGGCCCCTACGCGCGCGCACTGGACTTCGTTCTGTCACGGCCGCGCCACGCCTCGATGATCGCAGCCACCGCGTTCGCGCTCGCGCTCGCCGCCTGGTTCGCCACCGGCAAGACGTTCATGCCCACGATGGACGAGGGCACGGTGCTGGTGCAGCTGGAGAAGCTGCCCTCGGCCAACATCGCGGCCAGCGCCGCGGTCGACCTCGCGGTGCAGCGCGCCATCCTCGCGCGGGTGCCCGAGGTGCGCTCGGTGATCGCACGCGTCGGTGCCGACGAGCTCGGCTTCGACCCGATGGGACTCAACCAGACCGACTCCTTCCTGGTGCTCGCGCCCAAGTCCGAGTGGCGCCACCCCGACAAGGAGTGGCTCACCGGCGAACTGCGCGCCGTGCTCGAGGACTTTCCCGGCACCGCCTACGCGTTCACGCAGCCGATCGAGATGCGCGTTTCCGAGATGCTGACCGGCGCGCGCGGGGACGTGGCGATCAAGGTCTTCGGGCCGGACCTGGACGTGCTCGAGACGCTCTCGGCCGACATCGAGCGCGTGGTCGGCGGCATCCCGGGCGCACAGGACGTCTACCGCCTCACCAACGAGGGTGTGCAGTACCTCGAGATCGCGGTCGACCGGCTCGCCGCCGGGCGCATGGGCTTCGACGTCGCCGGCATGCAGGAGGAACTGCGCGCGCAGGTGGAAGGCCAGGTGATCGGCAACGTGATCGAGAACGGCCGGCGTGTCCCGCTCGCGATCCGCGGCGACGAGAGCCTGCGTACCGATCCCGCGCGCTTCGCCGATCTGCCGCTCGCGGCGCCGGCCGGCGGCACCGTGCGCGTCGGCGAGCTCGCCAGCGTTGCGCGTGTCAGCGGACCCGTGAAGATCGATCGCGAAAACGGCTCGCGCTACGCGCTGGTGCAGTCGAACGTGGCGGGACGCGACCTGGTGGGCTTCGTCGAGGACGCGCGCGCCGCGGTCGCGGCCGGGGTCGAACTGCCGCCGGGCTACACCGTGAGCTGGGGTGGCCAGTTCGAGAACCAGCAACGCGCCGCGGCCCGCCTCGCGCTGGTGGTACCGGTCGCACTGGGGTTGATCTTCCTGGTGCTGTTCACCAGTTTCGGCAGCGTGCGCCAGGCCATGCTGGTGCTGGCGAACATCCCCTTCGCGCTGGTCGGCGGCGTGCTCGCGCTGTGGCTCTCGGGCGAGTACATGTCGGTGCCGGCCTCGGTGGGCTTCATCGCGCTGCTCGGCATCGCGGTGCTCAACGGCACGGTGATGGTGAGCCACTTCAATGACCTGCTCGCCCGCGGCAGGAGCGTGGCCGATACCGTGGTCGAGGGCGCGCAGCGACGACTCCGGCCGGTGCTGATGACCGCCTCCATCACGGCGCTCGGCCTGGTGCCGCTGCTGCTCGCGAGCGGCCCGGGTTCCGAAATCCAGCGCCCGCTGGCAGTCGTTGTGGTGGGCGGCCTGCTGAGCGCGACCCCGTTCACGCTGCTCTTCCTGCCCCTGATATTCCGGCGGTTCGGCCACGCCACGCCGGGGAGGAACTGATGGACACGGCACTGGTACAACTCGCGCTGGCCTTCCCGGTGACGGTGGAGGAGCAGCTCCTCGCGGAGCTGCGCACGATCGACCCGGACCTGCCCGGCTTCACCACGCTGCGCGGACAGGGCCACGGTCACGGCTATACCCGCGCCTCGGTGCGCGAGCAGGTGCGCGGACGCACCGATCGCGGCGTGCTGCTGATGGTGCTGGCGCCGGAGCGCGCCACGTTGATCGTCGAGGCGCTGCGCGAGCGCTTGCCGCTACCGGAAATCGCCTGGTGGATCGTGCCGGTGCTGGGCTTCGGGAGGCTGGGCCGATGAATCGCCTGCTGAGAAAAGCCGTGCTGGCGGTGGTGGCCGGGATTTGCGCCGACGCCGCGCTCGCGGGCGAAGCGGCGCTGCCCGAGGCGCTGCGCGCGGCATTGCCGTCGCGCGAGGCGGCGGTGGCGGCCATCGATGGCGACACGCTGGTGCTGCGGGCGAGCGCGGAACGCGCCGCTGCCGCAGCCCGGGCACAAGGCTACGAACGCGGGCCGCACGACTGGGTGGGCGGCGCCGGTTATGCCTCGCGCGATGTGGCGCAGGACCAGCGCTACGACGAGTGGGAGCTGAGCGTGCAGCGCGGCATACGCCTGCCCGCCAAGGCTGACGCCGACCGCCGCCTCGCCCGTATGGAGCAGGAGGCCGCGACCTTCGCCTTCGCCGACGCCCGGCACGCGGCCGCGGTCGCGCTGCTGGAGGCGTGGATAGCCTGGCGCGGTGCCATGGACCAGGAAAGGATCACGCGCGAGGCGGCCGCAATGGCGGTCGAGGACCTGCGCATCGTGGAGCTGCGGGTGCGCAACGGCGATGCCGCGGCCGCCGACCTCGACGCGGCGCAGGCCGCCCAGGCGCAGGCCGCAAGCTCGACGCGCATGGCAGCGCTCGCGGTGGAGGAAGCGCGGATCACGCTGGATGTCCGCTTCCCCGGCCTGGCGCTGCCGGCCTCGCCCGCGGCGCTGCCCGAGCCGGCAGCCCCGACCGTTGCGCTGCCGGCCTGGGCCGAGCGGGTGGTCGAGCACAACCACGAGATCGAGCTGGCGCAAGCGCGGGCCGATCTTGCCGCACTGCAGGCGCAGCGCGCGCGGCTGGACCGGCGCGGCGATCCGGTAGTCGGCATCAGGGCGCTGTCGGAACGCGGCGGCGACGAGCAGGCCGTCGGTGTTTTCGTCAACGTGCCGCTAGGCAGCGGGGCGCGCCGTTTCGCCGCGGCCGAACAGGCGGATCTCGCCAACGCGGCGGCGACAGTCGCCGTGCAGGTGCGGCGCGAAGTGCAGCGCGACGCACAGGTCCTGCTCGCTCGCGCCCAGGGCAGCCTCGAGGCCTGGCAGAGTGCCGCGGCGGCCACCCGCGCGGCGGCGAGCCATCGCGAACGGCTTCAGCGCGGCCTCGCGCTGGGCGGCGTAAGGGTCAGCGAACTGCTGGAGGCGCGGCGGCGCTTGCTCGAGGCCGAACGCGCGGAGCTTGCCGCGCGCGCGACGGCACTCACCGCAATCGCACGCCTGCTGCTCGATGCACATGCCTACTGGATAGACGACGGCGACCACGCGGAGGAGCCCTGAGCGCCCCATTTGGGGTTGCAGCCATGATTTCTACTGGCTGATCCGGAACTTATCTATTACTCTTCATGTGATCGGCGAACATTGGAGAGTATCGGCATGAAGCGCGGGAAAAGTACGTCCATGGCCCTGCTGGCGGGGCTCATGTACAGCCTGCTCGCCTGCGCCGCGGCTCTCGCCGAACCACGGGCGCTGGACCCGCACCGCCTGCAACTGCAATCGACCAAGGCCGTGGTGTTCGACGCGCGCACCGGTCAGATCCTTTACGCAAAGAACGCCGAAGCCACCGCGCCGATCGCCTCGATCACCAAGCTGATGACCGCGATGGTGGTGCTCGACGCCAAGCTGCCGATGGACGAGATGCTGACCATCTCGAAGGACGACGTCGATCGGCTCAAAGGAACCTACTCGCGGCTGCAGATAGGTACCCGGCAGTCGCGCAAGGAAATGCTGCGCCTGGCGCTGATGTCATCCGAGAACCGCGCGGCCTCGGCGCTGGGCCGCCACTACCCGGGTGGGCGCGCCGCCTTCATCGCGCAGATGAACCGCAAGGCCGCCGCGCTGCGCATGAGCCACACCCACTTCGACGACACCACCGGGCTGTCGAGCCGCAACCTCTCCTCGGCCGGCGACCTCGTGAAGATGACGCAGGCCGCCAGCCAGTACGCGCTGATCCGCGAGTTCACGACCACCC
This sequence comes from Pseudomonadales bacterium, assembly GCA_035433265.1. Taxonomy (GTDB): domain Bacteria; phylum Pseudomonadota; class Gammaproteobacteria; order Pseudomonadales; family UBA5518; genus UBA5518. The sequence goes on from DAORUQ010000090.1 coordinate 5,869, forward strand.
CGGAGCGCACGGTGAGTTTTCCGCAGCCGCGCTATTCGCTCGGTTTCGTGAACACCAATCGCCTGGTGCGCGCGGGGTCGTGGGACATCGAGCTGAGCAAGACCGGATACACCAACGAAGCCGGCCGCTGCCTGGTCATGAAAACCCGCGTCGGCGACCGTCCGCTGGTGATGGTGTTGCTGAATTCGCAGGGCAAGCTCACTCCCGTGGGTGACGCCACGCGCATCAAGCAGTGGCTCGAAACCAGCAATTACCTCGTCCTCGCCCGCCGCACCACGTCCGCCTGAGCCTCGCCGTCGGTCCGGATTCGTCCGGACAAATGTCCGCACCGCGCAGGTCCGCATTCATGAGGACAGGGGCTTCAGACCGAGAGATCCACCGGCGATTCCATGCGCTGGAGCTCCCATAGCCGGCGGTAGAGGCCGCCGCGCGCGATCAGTTGCGCATGGGAGCCTCGCTCCTCGATGTGGCCGCGCGCGAGCACCACGATCTCGTCGACTTCGCGCAGCGTCGAGAGGCGGTGGGCGATCACCACCATCGACACCTTGCCCCGTAGCGCATGCAGCGCCTGCTGCAGCAGTTCCTCGGTCGCGCTGTCGATGCTCGCCGTGGCCTCGTCGAGGATCAGTATCGCGGGATCGCGCAGTAGCGCCCGCGCCAGAATCACCTGCTGGCGCTGGCCGGCGGACAGCGCTGCGCCCCGCTCGCCCACCGGTGTCTGCAATCCGGGCTCCAGGCTGGCGAGGAAGGGACCGAGGCCGGCGCGCTGGGCAACTTCCAGGATCCGCGCCCCCCCGGCACCCAGCCCGAAGTCGATGTTCTCCGCGATCGTGCCCGCGAGCAGGAAGGGATCCTGCGGCACATAGCCCACCAGCCGCCCGAAAGTACCGTCGTCGATGTCGGCGAGCGGCACTCCGCCCAGCGTGATCGTGCCCGCCGCAGGTTCATGGAAACGCAGCAGCAGCCCCGCGATCGTGCTCTTGCCGCTGCCGGTCGCCCCCACCAGCGCCAGCGACCGCCCGGGCGCGATGTCGAAGCCGATATCGTGCAGCACCGCCGGCCCGGCGTCGTAGGCGAAGCCGACACCCTCGGCGCGCAGCCGCGTGTCTGCCGGCAGCGGTCCCTGCAGCCGTGGCGCGCGCGCATCGCTGCGCTCGCTCAGCTCGAACACCCGCGCGCCCGAGACCATCGCGCTCTGGAACATGCTGAGCCGGTGCGTGACGTCGATCACCGGCTCGGCAAGCCGTCCGAGGTAGTTCACGAACACGTAAATCACGCCGATCTCGATGCCGCCCCCCATCGCCTCGGTGCCGGACCACAGCACCAGCGCGGCCATGCTGCACGCCATGAGCACGTCCGCCAGCGGGCGCAGCATCATCGCGTCGAGCCGCAACGAGGCCATGCGCGCGCGGTAGTGCGTGCTGCACAGCTCGCCGAAGCGCGCGTCGAAGCGCCCGGCCTGGCGCGTGAGCTGGATGGCGCGCACGCCGCCGATCGACTCCGACAGCGCCCCGTTGATCGACGCCAGCGCCTGGCGCACCGCGCGAAAGCGCGCGCCGCTCACGCGCTGGTAGGCCCACATCACCGCCAGCGCGGCCGGCAGGAAGGCGAGACAGGGAATCGCCAGGCGCCAGTCGAGCAGCAGCATCGCGACCGCCATGCCGATCACGCGCGCGCTGTTGGCAACCACCACGCCCAGCACGTTGACGTAGAAGTCCTTCACCGCCTCGGTGTCGTTGGTGAGCCGCGACACCACCGCGCCCACCGGCGTGCGGTCGAACCAGGCCACCGGCAGGCGCAGCGCCGTGGCGAAGGCCCGCTCGCGCAGGCTCGCGACCGCGGCGAGCGCGATGCGCGCCAGCTGAACGCCCTGCGCGTAGCCCGCGGCCGCGGCGATCAGCTGCAGCACGACGTAGGCACCCGCCAGTCCCAGCACCGTCGCGAGCGGGTACGAGCCCGTCTGCACGTGCTCGTCGATGAACACCTTGATCAGCAGCGGGCCGCCCACCTCGGCCGCGGCCGCGACCAGTACCAGCGCGGCGGCAGTCGCGAAGGCGCGCCGATCGCGCGTGGCCAGCGCGAGCAGCCGCGCCAGGGTACCCTTGCTCATGCGCGCTGCTCCACGGTGGCCGCCAGCTGCTGGTAGCGCCAGGTCTGCGCGTACCAGCCACCGGCCGCGAGCAGCGCGGCGTGGGTGCCGCGCTCGGCAACGCACCCCTCGCGCAGCACCAGGATCTCCTCGGCCGACTGCAGCGCCGAGAGACGATGGCTGACGACTATGCGGCTGAGGTGACGCGTATGGCGTTCGAGCTCGCCGAGGATGCGGTGCTCGGTTTCGGCGTCCACGGCCGACAGCGCGTCGTCGAGCAGCAGGATCCTCGCCTCGCCGAGCAGCGCGCGCGCCAGGCACAAGCGCTGGCGCTGCCCGCCCGAGAGCGTGACCCCGCGCTCGCCCACCTCGGTGGCCAGCCCCGCGGGCAGCTGCGCGAGGTCGCCGTCCAGCGCAGCCATGCGCACCGCGGCCATGACCGCGGCGTCGTCCGCCGCGGGCCGCGACAGCACCAGGTTCGCGCGCAGCGTGTCGGAGAACAGCATCGATTCCTGCATCACCAGCGCCACGGCCTCGCGCAGCGCCTCCAGCCGGTACGCCGCGAGCTCGCGCCCGCCGAGGCGGATGCGCACGCCGGGCGCGTCGTAGAAACGCGCGAGCAGCGCGAGCAGCGTGGACTTGCCAGAGCCGGTCGGGCCGACGATGCCGAGGGTGCGTCCCGGCGCCAGCGTGAACGCGAGATCCGCCAGCGCAGGCCGGGTGCGGCCCGGGTAGCTGAAGGACCGGACCCTCACCTCGAGGCGGTGATCCTCGACCACGGCGAGGGTGCCGCTGTCGGGCACCGCCGAGGGCGTGCGCAGGAACGCCTGGATGCGCTCCCAGGCAGCCTTGCCACGCTGCACCAGGTTCGCCACCCAGCCGAAGGCGAACATCGGCCACACCAGTTGCCCCAGGTACAGGCTGAAGGTGGTGAGCTCACCGATCGTGAGCCGTCCCAGGCTGATCAGCCAGGCACCGCCGCCGATGCTGATCAGGAACGAGGCGCCCACGGTGAGGTAGATGATCGGGTCGTAGCGCGAATCGACGCGCGCCACGCGCAGGTTCGCCTCGGTCGCCTCGTCCGAGGCGCGCGCCAGCAGGGCCTCGGCATGCGCCTCGGCGCCCAGCCCGCGCAGCGCGCGCAGCCCGGCCACGCTCTCCTGGGTCACCGCGTTCAGCCGGCTGAAGGCGCCCTGCGCCGCGTCGAAATGCTGGTGAAGTTGCTGCCCCAGGCGCCACATCGCCCAGCTCATCAGCGGCCACGGTGCCAGCGCCATCAGCGTCAGCCAGCCGCTCAGCGTGAACACCATCACCCCGAGCACCAGTACGCCGGTCATGACGCCATCGAAAATCGAGAGCACCGCCTCGCCCGCGGTCATCTCCACGGCCTGGACGTCGTTGGTCGCGCGCGCCATCAGGTCACCGGCAGGAAAGTCGCCGAGCACCGCCGGCGACAGCCCGAGCAGGTGAGCGTGGATCTGCCGGCGCAGCTCGCGCCCGAGCGAATAGGACGCGCCGTAGAGGATCTGCCGCCACAGGAAGCGCAACCCGTAGATGCCCAGCGCCGCAGCCACGATCGCGCCGGCGTACAGCCACAGCTCGCCGGCGTCCAGCGTCTGCGCGTGGATACCATCGACGACGCGGCCCACGATGGCCGGTGGCAGCAGGCCGAGCAATGCGACCGCGGTCAGCATCAGGCCCGCCACCGCGTAGCGGTGCCAATGCGCGCGGAAGAAGCCGCGCAGTTCCCAGAAGATGTTCATGTCCGCACGATACCCGATCGCGTCGGAGCGAAGGAAAGCACGGCGCGTGTCCGTCAAAGAATGCACACGAATGGCCCGCGCTCCGGTTGGCGCGGTGGCCTGGCAACGGGGACTTTGCGAACATGACGGCGTACGAGCACTTGCGCCCGGCACCGGCATCGGCCGCCAGCGAGGGCAACGCTACGGGGAGAGCCGTGACGCGCATCGAGGATGTCCCGGACGAAACCCTGGTCGCAGCGCTCGCGCGAGGCGACCAGCGCGCGCTCGCGCAACTGGTGCAGCGCCACGGCGGCTGGGCCGCGCGCTTCGCCGAGCGCATGACGGGCAGTCCGCATGTCGCCGAGGACGTGGTGCAGAACGCGTTCCTGCGGCTGTGGAACAGCGCCGAGCGCTGGGAAGGCCGTTCGCGGTTCACGACCTGGTTCTACCGCGTGCTGCACAACCTGGCGGTGGACGAGCTGCGCCGGCGCCGCAGCGGCCACGAGGAGCTGGACGAAGCGCTCGAGGATCCCGCCGCCACGCCACCGCAACAGCTCGAGCAGGAGCGCCGCGCCGCGCGCGTGCGCGCCGCCCTCGAGCGCCTGCCCGAGCGCCAGCGCGCGGCACTGGTGCTGCGCCACTACGAGGGCTGCTCGCAGGGCGAGGCGGCGCAGATTCTCGGCATCAGCGAGGGCGCGCTGGAATCGCTGCTCTCGCGCGGGCGCGCCACGCTGCGCGAGCAACTGCGCGGCGAACTGCACTAGGAGGACGGACGCATGGACATCCACCGTTTCAGCGAACTGGCCGGCGCCCACGGCGCCGCGCGCGAACGCTGGCCCGAGCCCGATCGCGCGCTGTACGACCGTTTCGCCGCCAGCCCCGAGGGCCTGGGAATCCTGGCCGATGCCGGGCGCATCGACGCCTTCCTCGACGGCTGGCAGGCGCCGGCCGACGACCTCGGGCGCGTGGCGCGCATCGTGGCGGCGGCGAACACGCCCGCGCACGGCGCGCGGGATACCGCGCCGGTGCCCGCTGCCCGTACGGGGAGCCCCTCGCGCAGGATCGCGGCGTGGCTCTCGACCGGCTTCGCGGCCTCGGCGCTGTGCGGCTTCCTGCTCGGCTTCACGCAGGCCAGCGCGAACAGTGACGAGGAGGTCTACATGGACCTGCTGCTCGGCAGCAACACCGTGATGGAGGAATTCCTGTGAGCCTCATGCAGACCCTGAAGCGCCCGGTCGTGCTGGGCACGCTGCTCGCGGTGTCCGCCGCGGGCAACCTGTTCCTCGGCGGCATCCTGGCCGGGCGCATCGGCGGGCAAGCGATGCACCCGCCGCGCTACGAGCGCGACTTCGAGTCGAGGCTGCGTGCCGTGCCCGAGGAGCGCCGGCGCGAGATCCGCGACCTGCTGCGCCAGGGCAAGCCCGCCATGCGCGCACAGCACGAGGCGATGCGCGAACTGCACGAGGCGCTCGCCACCGAGCTCACGCGCGATCATCCGGATCGCGCACTGCTCGAAAAGCAGATGGCCGACATGCGTACGCGCAACCTCGCGATGCAGGAAGCGCTGCACAAGAGCTTCCTGGATACCGCCCTGACGCTGGCGCCGGAGGAGCGGCGCAAGATGCTCGACGCCATGCAGGAACAACGCGAACGCGGCTGGCGCCGCGGGCAGGCCGACCGGCATGACGCCAGACCATGATTCCTCCGCGCCGGCGGCGCAGCCGACCGTGCCGCTCGAACTGGTGCGCGCCCACCTGGTGGCCGCGGCCGCGGCGGGGCTGGACCTCGACGCGCTGGCTACCCGGGCCGGCTGCGCAGGCGTGTTCGCGCGCCCCGACGAGCACCGCATCCCGATCGATGCCTTCGCGCGCCTGATCCGCCTCACCTGGGACACTCTCGGCTCGGAAACCGCCGGCTTCACCGAGCAGCCCCAGCGACCGGGGCTGTTTGCCATGATGTGCCACGCCACGATCACCTGCCCCAACCTGCGCCGGGCGCTGCTTCGAGCCGCGCGCTTCTATGCGCTGGTGCAGGACGAGATTGCCATCGAGCTGGTGGAGCACGGCGACGAGGCGCAGCTGCGCTTCGCGCACCGCAACCGCCGCGGACTCGACGACCGCGCCTTCATCGAATCGCTGATGGTGATCTGGGTGCGCTGGTCGAGCTGGCTGATCCAGCGCGAACTGCTGCCCGACCGCATCGAGTTCGCCTTCGCGCCAGGCAGCTACCGCGAGGAGTACGCGCGCATGTTCCCCTGCGACCATTACTTCGGGGCGCGCGAGAACTGCGTGGTGTTCCCCGCGCGCTATCTCGACCACCCGGTGACGCGCGGCAGCGCCGAGCTCGCGGAATTCCTCAACAGCGCGCCGGAGTCGCTGATGCGCCGGTATATCGAGACCCCGACGCTCTCGAGCACCGTGCGCCGCATGCTGCGCCGGCGCGACGACATCGCCGGCGCGGGCGTCGAGGAGATTGCCGCGCTGCTCGGCATCAGCGCCCAGACGCTGCGCCGCCGGCTGCGCGAGGAAGGCAACGGCTTCCAGGAGATCAAGGACTCGGTGCGCAAGGAGAGCGCCATCGACCAGCTGCTGAACTCCGCTCGCACCGCGAACGAGATCGCCGAGTCGATCGGCTTCTCGGAACCCAGCGCCTTTCACCGCGCCTTCAGGAAGTGGACCGGCACCACGCCGGGCGCGTACCGCGACGCGGCGCTGCGCCGCTAGCACGCGTTGGCGCCCACCATGGGCAGAGGTTTGCCGGCTGTGTACCCGGCAGGCCCAGCCGCGGTTAAGCTGCTTCCATCATCGCCGCGCCCGCGGGCCACGCATGCGCTCAAAGCATAAAGGAGAACAAATGACCGACTCACGCCTGTTCCCCCACGCCCTCGACACGCTTCTCGCGCTGATACTCTGCTGCCTGATGCCGCACGGTGCCATCGCCGCAGCCCCCGCCACGGACGCGCGTGCCGCCAACGTCGACCTGATCCGCGAGCAGCTGGCCGAGCACGTCGGCACGCTGGCCTACGTCTGGGGCTATCCGATGGTCGACATGGCGACGCAGATGCACAACGAGACGCACCGCGTGGCGCCGGACCAGGCGGTGCTGGCGCCGCGGAACGCGTTCCATCGCCGCGAGTACCTGGTCACACCGGCCAGCGCCGGCAACCTGCGCGCGCCCAACAACGACACGCTGTACCTGAGCGGCTGGTTCGACCTCGCGAAGGAGCCGGTGATCGTGCACGTGCCGGACACCGCCGGGCGCTACTACACGCTGGCGGTCACCGATTTCTTCAACGAGGTCACGCACATCGGCCGGCGCACCACCGGCACCGCGGAAGGCTATTTCGC
>DAORUQ010000091.1:0-13001 GCA_035433265.1 Pseudomonadales bacterium
AGTATCCCGTAGACGGCGGCTGGAACGCGGGGTTGCGCAACGAGCGGTTGCCGGGCTCCTGAGCCTCAGGCGCGCGCGGCGCCCCGGCCGCGTGGCCGGCTCTCTTGTGCGCGCGGAGTTCCCGCAGCCGGCTGGTTCCGCCGCACCAGGCCGCCGACGCCCTCGCAGATGAACTCCACCAGTGCCTCTGCCTGGTCCTCGGGGCTCATCGGCTCCGCGGCGAGCGCGCGTTGCCAGGAGCGCGCGGCGCGCCCGGCTTCGCTGAGCGTGCCGTGAATCACGTTCAACATCATGCTGAAGTACCACTCGATGAGCGCGGGGCTCGCGCCGGGTGCGCAGGCCTGCAGCGCCTCGTGCAGTTCCACACCGCTCATCTGCGTCCGCGTGGTGCGCGCCCAGACGGGATTCTCTTCCTGGCCCAGTCGTGCGAGACAGCGCAGGAAGCGCCGGCCAGCGGGCTGTCGAGCAGTGGCCAGCCGGGCCAGCGGCAGGCACAGGATCTCGACCACGTCGCGTTCGCTGGGCGTCCGGCCCGCCGCCAGGATCGCGTCGTACATCTGGCGGCGCTCGGCATTCACGCCGGGCAACCAGCGTTGCAGGATCGCTTCGATCAGCGCGTCGCGGCCGCCGAAGTGGTAGTGCAGCACGCCCTGGCTGATGCCGGCGGTGCGGTTGATGTCGCGCAACGACACCGCTGCCACGCCGCGCTCGCCGAACAGGCGTTCGGCGGTGTCGAGGATGCGCTTGCGGGTCTGCGCGGACGGGTCCGAACGCGGGCGTGGCGGCACGAGGGCTCCTGGCGTCGTTTACAGCAATTCGATCGTAACCTGCCCGATGCTGCCCGTGAACGGGTACGGCGCGCGGTAGTCCGCAGGTGAGGAGCCGGTGTCCAGCCCGATGTCGAAGGTCTCGTCGATGGAGAAGAACGTTGCCGTGCGCGTCACCTCGCCGCGCGCGACTTCGGTGCCGTCGACCAGCAGGCGTCCCTTGCCCCCGGGCACCGGACCCGCCCCGGTGGTCGTGAATTCGTAGCGCAGCACGTGTTCGCCGGGCGCGAGCGCTGTCGTGCCGCGCAGCGTGATTTCCTCGGCGTCGAAGATGCGCAGGCGATAGACCGGTACGCCCCCCTGGTCGAGGTACAACGACCAGCCCGCGCTGCGTCCACCCAGCGTCGCGAGCACGCCGCTTGCGCCACCGTCGGGAACGCGCAGTCGTGCCTCGATCGCGTGCGAGCGCGTCTTCGTGTTCGGCGCCTCCTTCTCGGCCACAGCGATCGTGCCGGCGTGGAACGTGAAGCGGGTGCGATCGCCGGCCAGGCTCGGAAAGCGCATGTTCTCCGGCGTCGGGTTGTGCAGCAGCACGTCGTTGGCATCGGCCTGCTGCGCGAACAGCTGTTGCAGTTCGCGCAGCCTGGCCGGCTCGCGCGCCGCGAGGTCCGTGCCCTGGCTGAAGTCCGCGCGCAGGTCGTAGAGCTCCCAGCGGTCGGCGTCGAAGTCCTCGTCGCGCGCGGCGCTGTTCACCTGCCACGGCGCGCGTCCGCGAAAGGCGGAGGCCATCCAGCCCTCGTGGTAGATCGAGCGGTTGCCGAAGATCTCGAAGTACTGCGTGGCATGGCGCTCGGCGGCTTTCGCGTCGTCGAACGAGTAGGCCAGGCTCACGCCGTCCATCGGGCGCTGCGCCACGCCATCGACGCTCGCGGGTGCCGCGATGCCGGTGACTTCGAGGATCGTCGGCACGATGTCGTTCACATGGCCGAACTGCGAACGCAGACCGCCGCGGTCGCGGATGCGCTCGGGCCACGCCAGCACCATCGGGTTGCGCGTACCACCCAGGTGCGAGGCCACCTGCTTGGTCCACTGGAACGGCGTGTTGGTGCCCCAGGCCCAGCCCGAGTTGTAATGCGCGTAGGTGTTCTCGCCGCTCAGCGTCTGCGGGGCATCGCCAAAGCGCGCCACCTCCGAGACCAGGCCCTGCAGATCGCCCATGTAGTTGCTGCTGCCCTTCAGGCCGCCCTCGGCGCTTGCGCCGTTGTCGCCGACGATGTAGACGAACAGCGTGTTGTCGTACTGGTCCATGTCCTTCAGCGCATCGCGCAGTCGCCCGACCTGCGCGTCGGTGTGTGCGAGGAAAGCGGCATAGAGCTCCATCAGTCGCGCCGAGACGCGTTGTTCCTCCGGTGTCAGCGAATCCCAGGCCGGCAGCGCGTCGGGGCGTGGCGTCAGCACCGCGTCGCGCGGTATCACACCCGCGGCCTGCTGGCGCGCGAAGGTCTCCTCGCGCAGCCGGTCCCAGCCCTGGTCGAACTTGCCGCGGTAGCGTTCCAGCCAGGCTGCCGGCGGTTGCAGCGGCGCGTGCGCGGCGCCGGGCGCGAAGTAGACGAAGAACGGGCGCGCGGGGTCCACGGCACGCTGCATCTGCATCCACGCGACCGCCTGCTCCGCCATGTCCTCGGTGAGGTGGTAGCCCGGCGCGCGCTCGCGCACCACGGGCGTGGTGCCGTCGTAGAGCGTGGGCTCGTACTGGTCCGTTTCGCCGCCGAGGAAGCCGTAGAACTTGTCGAAGCCGGCACCGGTCGGCCAGCGCGTGAACGGTCCCGTTTGCGAAGCCTCCCAGTCCGGCACCAGGTGCCACTTGCCCCACGCCGAGGTCGCGTAGCCGTTCTGGCCGAGGATGCGCGCGATGGTCGCGGTGTCCTCGCGCAGCACGCCGCGGTAGCCGGGGTACGAGGTGGCCGTGTTCATCACCGAACCCACGCCGGCGGCGTGCGAGTTGCGCCCGGTGAGCAGGGCCGCGCGCGTCGGCGAGCAGATTGCCGTGGTGTGGAAGCGGTTGTAACGCAGCCCGTCGTGTGCCAGCGCGTCCAGCGCCGGCGTCTCGACCGGGCCGCCGAAAGTGCCGGCGGCGCCGAAGCCCACGTCGTCGAGCAGCACCACCACGATGTTCGGCGCGCCAGCCGGCGCCAGCTGGCGCGTCACCACCGGCGCCTCGGCCGGTGGGGCGGCCGCGGCAGCGTACTGCACCATGCCGAGTCCCGCGCTCAGCGCGAATAGCGTCGCCCCCAGGCGCAGGGAGCCTCTGGTGTTGCGCATTTCCTGTTTCTCCGTTGTGCGTGGTGGATGTCCTGCGGCCGACGATACAGGCTGCGGAGGGCGCCTGCAACAAAGCATTTGGTTTGAGCACTTGATGAAAAAAATGAAAGTGGCTACGATGCGCCTCGCCGGGTATCGCGCCTGCCCCGCCGGGGGCGCCCGGCGATAACGATTACAACCGGTCCGGCCCCGCCACGGCGGCGCCGGGCAATCCAACAGGAAGCATCCGCATGAGCACTCGCATGTACCCGGACTGTGCCGCGCCCCGCAAACCGCTCGCCGCCGCCGTTGGCTGGACCATGGCGCTGGCCTGCTACGCGGCCATGGATGCCGCGCCGGCGCGCGCCCAGGGGGCTGCGCTCGAGGAAGTCATCGTTACCGCGCAGAAGCGCCAGGAGAACGTGCAGGACATTCCCGCGACGGTGAACGCGGTCACGGCGAGCCAGATCGCGGATTTTCGCGTCGTGTCGCTCGACGACGTGCAGGCGCTGACGCCGGGCGTGCTGATGGTGCGCAACGATGCGCGCCGGCAGAGCGTCACGATCCGCGGCATCACGGCCGACCCGGACAACAACGCGGCAGCGCCGATCTCGTACTACTGGAACGATGCGCCGCTGCGCTCGCAGCAGGCCTTCACGACCTTCTTCGACATCGAGCGTCTCGAGGTGCTGCGCGGTCCGCAGGGTACCTTGCAGGGGCGCACCGATCCGGCCGGCGCGATCCTGATCCACACCAAGCGTCCCGACCTGCAAGCCGTGAGCGGCACCGTGCGCCAGAGCTTTTCCGACAATTCCGGCATGCAGACCGAGGCCGGGGTCAGCGTGCCGCTGGTGAAGGACGTGTTCGGCGTGCGCCTGGCCGGACTCTGGGACGAGAGTGATGGCTCGGAGTACGAGAACATCGTCAACGGCCAGGACGAATCCCAGCAGACCGGCTCCTATCGCATCAGCCTGGACTGGATGCCGCTGGAGGCGCTCGAGATCAGCCTGGTCCACGAGCGCTCCGACGTGGACGCCGAGGTTCCCGAGGGCGCGCAGGGCGACGTCGGCAACGTGATCAATGCCATCACCGCCCAGCGCAATGGCGCTTCGTTCGTCTTCAACCAGACACTGGCCGGGATCAACAACCCGAATGCGCTGGCGGGCGCCGCGTTCGCGGCGGCGCCGAGTGCGTTCATCCCCGGCCAGACCAACGCGGGGGCATTGGTCCAGACCAACATCGCGCGTCGCGCGGTGGCGCCGACCTGGCTCGCCGGCGTGTCGCTGGACGACGACGATCGCCAGTCCATCCAGCTCGGGCGCAACGATCTGGACATGCGCAGCGAGTTCACGGTGCTGCGCGCCGTATGGGAGCTGGAGAATCACACGCTCACCTCGATCGGCAGCCTGAAGGACTGGCGCCAGAACAACTGGCTGGACATGAACTTCGCCTACCTGAGTCCTGTCGCGCAGATGCAGAACACGCACTCCGAGGCCGAGGACTGGTCGCAGGAGATCCGCTTCGCCAGCAACGACAATGCGTTCTGGAACTACACGGCCGGCATGTTCTGGGAGGATTTTGACGGCTTCACGAACAACTACACGGATCTCGGTGGTCCCTTCGCGATGTACGGCAGCATGGCCGGCATCACCAACGGCGACATGGTCCAGCACCTGCAGATTCCCAACGGTCGCGAGACGCTGGCATTCTTCCTGCACAATCGCCTCGAGCTGAGCGAGGCGACGAACCTGCAGCTCGGTATCCGCTGGCAGGAAATCGACGGCGAGCAGATCGTGCGCGCGGAAGTGATCGACAACTACGCGCCGCCCGCGGAATCCGGTCCCGTGACCAACCCGCTGCTGGCGGGCGCACTCAATCCGCGCCTGACCAGCGCCGGCGTGTGGAACATCTTCAAGGGCAATATCCGCACCGGCGACCTGATCCCGAACGAGCTGCAGACCACCGAGGAGCGCGAGTGGACGGGGGGCGTGAAGCTCTCGCACTACCTCAATGACGACGACATGGTCTATGCCTCGCTCGACCGCAGCTTCCGTCCGAGCGGCGCGACCATCACGCCGACGGCGCTGTCGGCGGACTCCCTGCTCTTCGACAGCGAGACCAGCGCTTCGCTCGAGCTCGGCTACAAGGCCATGGCCTTCGACGGCAATCTGCGCTTCAGCGCCGCGGCCTATTACCAGCAGTACTCCGATTACCTGCCGCGGGCGAGCAACGTGAACGCGCTGGTCGCGACCGGCGCGGGCCGCGTGCCACAGGTGGTGCAGGGGGGGCTGGTGTTCAATGCCGATGCGACCGTCATGGGCGTGGAGGCCGAATGGACGGCGCTGCTCGGAGAGCGCTTCCAGTTCGGCGGTGGATTGAGCTACTCCGAGGCCACCTTCGACGACGACGAACCGGGGCCCTGCAACCGGCCGTTCACGCCGGCCGAGATCGCCGATCCGACGGTGGAGATCGCGACCTGCGATATCGGTGGCGAGGACGTGAGCTCGCAGCCCAACTGGTCGGCGACGCTCAATGCCGAGTACACGCTGCCGCTGTCCTTCGGCGAACTGTTCGTGCGGCCGCTGCTTGCCTACACCGGAGAGCGCGAGGACCGGCTGGTCCCCGCCCAGAGTTTTGACGATTATGTGCTGGTGAACCTCTATGCCGGCGTGCGCAGCGAGGACGGCGTCTGGGAGGGAACCGTGTGGGCCAAGAACCTCTTCGACGAGGACGCCAACAGCGTCTTCAGCAATCCGTACTTCGGGCCCCTCGGCGGCAACAGCAATTTCACGCGCGCGGTCATGGTGCCGCCGCGCCTGCTCGGCGTGACCGTGAGTTACAACTTCGCCGGAGGGTGATGGGATCCATGCCGCGCCGCCTGCTCGCCGTGCCGACCCTGCTCGCCGCCTGCTCCGGAGCAGTGTGCGCGGGGGAGTCCTATTCCCCTTACGCCGGTGACGCGCATCCCGCGCGCGTTTATTGGGGTGATACGCACCTGCACACGAACATGTCGGCCGACGCCAACATCGCGGGCGACATGCGCATGGGGCCCGACGAGGCGTACCGCTTCGCGAAGGGTGAGACGGTGCGAGCGCAGAACGGGATGAGCGTGCGGCTCCAGCGTCCGCTCGATTTCCTCGTCGTCGCGGATCACGCCGAATACCTCGGTCTCACGGTGGGCCTGCTGGCCGACGACCCGCAACTGCTGGCCGACCCGGTCGGCAAGCGCTGGCACGCGTTGTTGAAAGCCAATACCGCCACACGGATAGAGAGCGCGGCCGACGCGACGGGCTACACGAAGGAGATGATGGTGGAGTCCTTCCTGCCGCAGCGCGAAGTGCTGCGCGACGAGGCCTTCGCCGCCTCGGCGTGGAAGCAGGTTGCGGCCAATGCCGACCGTCACTACAGCCCCGGCACCTTCACGGCCTTCGCCGGCTACGAGTGGTCCTCGATGCCGGAAATCGACAACCTGCACCGCGTGGTCATTTTCCGGGACGGCTTCGACAAGACCTCGCAGGTGCGCGCCTTCTCGGCCTTCGACAGCCAGGATCCCGAGCAACTCTGGCGCTACCTCGAGGAGTACGAACGCATGACCGGCGGTGCGGCGATCGCGATACCGCACAACTCCAATGCGAGCAATGGCCGCATGTTCGAGTTGAAGGACATGCAAGGACGGCCGCTTACGCGCGATTACGCCGAGCGCCGGGCGCGCTGGGAACCGCTGCTGGAGGTCACGCAGATCAAGGGCGACAGCGAGGCGCATCCGCTGCTCTCGCCCGACGATGCCTTCGCCGACTACGAGACCTGGGACCGCGGCAACCTGCTGTTCTCGAAGCCCAAGGAACCGTGGATGCTGCAGCACGAGTACGCGCGCTCCGCGCTGAAGCTCGGCCTGCAGCAGTATGCGGCGCTCGGCGTGAACCCGTTCAAGTTCGGCATGATCGGCTCGACCGATGCGCATACGGGGCTGGCGGCGGTGGAGGAGAACAATTTCTGGGGCAAGGTGATTGCCAGCGAACCCTCGGCCGAGCGCTGGCGCAAACCCTTTTTCAAGGGCGAGGCGCTGGAAGTGCGCAACTCCGAACTCGCCGCCTCGGGCTATGCCGCGGTCTGGGCCACGGAGAACACCCGCGAGGCCATCTTCGCCGCGATGAAGCGACGCGAGACCTATGCCACCACCGGCCCGCGCATGACGGTGCGCTTCTTCGGTGGCTGGGAGTTCGTGCCGGGCGATGAGCACGCACCGGATCCGGCGCGCCGCGGCTATGCCGGCGGCGTGCCGATGGGCGGCGACCTCCCGGCACCGGCGACCGCGGGCGCGGCTCCTGGCTTCCTGGTGGCGGCGCTGAAGGATCCCGAGGGCGCCAACCTCGACCGCATTCAGATCGTGAAGGGCTGGCACGACGCGGACGGCGAACTGCACGAGAAGGTGTACGACGTCGCGCTCGCCGACGGGCGCGGCCCGGGCGCGGACGCGGCCTCGATAGGCAGCAGCGTCGACGTGGCGCGCGCGAGTTATTCGAACAGCATCGGCGACGCGGAACTGGCCGCCGTGTGGCGGGATCCCGGCTTCGACCCGGCGCAGTCGGCGTTCTACTACGCGCGCGTGATCGAGATCCCGACGCCGCGCTGGACCGCGCGCGACGCGGAGTACTTCGGGGTCGGGATGGATCGTGAGGTCACGATGATCACGCAGGAGCGGGCCTATACCTCGCCGATCTGGTACACACCGGCGAACGAGCGTCGCTGATCGGACATCGCGGAGGCAGGAGATGATCGGAAGGGTTGCGAACAAGGTGGCCATGGTCACGGGCGGTGCGAGCGGTCTGGGCGAGGCGACATCGCTACTGCTGGCGCGCGAGGGCGCGCGCGTCGCGGTGGCGGACGTTGCGCAGGAGGCCGGCGAGCACCTGGCCGAGCGCATCCGCGCCGAGGTCGGCGACGCGATGTTCGTGCCGCTGGACGTCAGCAGCGAGAGCGCGTGGGACGCGGCGATGGCGCAGGTGCAGCAACGCTGCGGGAAGCTGAACATCCTGGTCAACAATGCCGGCATCGCGCCCGAGGGCGACATGGAAATGTCCTTCGAATTGTGGCGCAAGGTCATGAGCGTCAATCTCGACGGCACCTTCCTCGGCACGCGCGCGGGCATCCGCGCGATGCGATCGAGCGGCGAACCCGGTTCGATCATCAATATCTCCTCGACCATGGCCATGACGGCCTTTCCCACCACGGCGGCCTATAGCGCGAGCAAGGGCGGGGTGCGCAGCCTGACCAAGGCCGCGGCGATGTACTGCGGCGCGCACAGGCTGCCGATCCGCGTGAACTCGATCCACCCGGGCATGTGCGTCACGCCGCTGGTCGCCGGTTACTACGAGAACAACCCCGAGGCCCTGCAGGCGCAGATCGACATGCATCCGATCGGCCATCTGGGCACCGCGGAAGATATCGCCGAGGGCGTGCTGTACCTGGCATCGGAGGCCTCGCGCTTCGTGCTCGGTTCCGAGCTCGTGATCGACGGCGGCTTCCTGGCGCGCTGAGGGCGGGCGCCTGTCCCGGCGTGCACACAGGGACAACAGGAACAGAACATGACGATGAATAACAGTTCCGTGTTCCGCCTGCTGGCGACGGCGTGCATCCTGGGCGCGCTGGCGGCGCCGCTGCGCGCCGGCACGGCGCCCTCGCCGATAGATCCGGGCCTTGCGCCCGAGCGCGTCGCCGCGTTGACCGAGCAGGCCTTCTACTGGGGCATCAATATCGCCGGGTTCTACGAGCTGCGCCATCTCTACACGCAGCTGGAGGGGCATCCGGCCTTTCGCGGCATCAACCGGATGCAGCCGCACAAGCAGCTGTTCGACGCCAGCGTGCGCATCGCGACCACGGTCAACGCCTCGACGCTCTACTCGGGAGGAGCCTTCGACGTCTCGCGCGAACCGATCGTCGTCGAGGCCGGGGCGGTCGGCGACGGACGTTACTGGAGCGTGCAGGCGGCCGACCAGAACGCGAACTGGTTCTTCATGGCCGGTTCGCAGTTCAGCGGCAACGCGGCCCAGCGCTACCTGATCCTCGGGCCGAAGTGGCGCGGCAGGCTGCCCGCCGCGTTCCGCTCGACCCAGATCGTCCGCGCAAGCTCGGACTCCTTCACGCTCGCCGTGCGCGTCGCGGTGACCACGCGTGACGCGCAGGACATGCGCGCCGCGGGCGCCGTCATCGACAACGTGCTGGTCGCTCCGCTCAGCCAGTGGGAGGCCAACGGCGGCACCCTGCCGCCGCTCGAAAGGCAGCCGGTCGTGAAGGGCGACTATCGTTTCTTTCCCCGCATGAGCGCGATTGGCGATATTGGCAAGTCGATGACGCCCGTCGATTATCTGCAGCTGCTCAGCCTCGCGATCAACGATCCCGCGCTCACGAAGCGTACGGACTCGGCCAAGGAACTCGCGACGCTCGCGGCGCTCGCGCCGCTCGGCCTGCGCGAGGGCCTTATCTTCGACCCGGCCGGCCTCACCGCCGAGCAGCAGTCCGCCATCGCCAGGGGCTTTGCCCGGGGGCGTGCGAACGCCAAGCTCGCGCTGGAAAAATCACTGATCGACATGAACGGCTGGAAGCTGCAGTCGAGCCTGTTCCACGACGATCTCGACTACGTGGCGAAAGCAGGCGCCAACGATGTTGCGTGGGGTACGCCCGTGCCGTATCAGTCGCACAGCATCGCCTACGTCTTTCGCGACAGCAAAGGGCGGGCGCTGGACGGCAGACACCGCTACACTCTGACGTTCGATCTGGAGAATATGCCGCCCGTCACTGAGTTCTGGGAACTTCCGGTCTATGACGAATACGGCTATTTCATCGCCAATGCGATCGATCGCAACAGCGTCACCAGCTATCTGCACAAGGCCGGTGCCTACGCAGAGGGTAACGGCAGGCTCACGTTCTACCTGCAGCCCGAAAAGCCCTCGGATCCGGAGCAGGCGAGAAACTGGCTGCCGACGTCGGCCACGGGCGGCTTCCAGCTCGCCGCGCGCTTCTACGGGCCGATGGCGCCGCTGATCGACGGCTCCTACGCGATGCCCGCCATCGTGCGCAGCGACGATGCCGATTGACGCCCGGATGCCACGAGACAGCCCCGGACACACGAAATACAGGAGTGCAAGTTGATGACTGTTGCCCGCTCGACACGCATCGCAAGTCGTCGGTCTCGCCTCGGCGGGGCGCTGCTCGCGCTCGCGCTCGCGCTCGCGGCGGCGCCCGCGCTGGCGCAAACCGTGCTGCCGCGGCCGGCCGAGCCCTTCACCGGCAAGATCGGCACGACCTATGCCGACTCCACGCCGGCGTTCCCGGCGCCGGTCACGGCGCCGGCCGGAGCGCCCAACGTCGTGCTGGTCCTGACCGACGATGTGGGCTTCGGCGCGGCGAGCACTTTCGGCGGGGCGATTCCGACCCCGCACCTGGATCGACTGGCCGAGGAGGGCTTGCGCTTCAACCGCTTCCACACCACCGCGATGTGCTCGCCCACGCGTGCCGCGCTGCTGACCGGGCGCAATCATCACGCGGTCGGCAACGGCATCGTGGCAAACCTGACGACGGGCTTCCCCGGGTACAACAACCTGATGCCGAAGAGCGCGGCGACCATCGCCGAGGTGCTGCGCCAGCACGGCTACAACACCGCGATGTTCGGCAAGCACCACAACGCGCCGGAGGCGCACGTGTCCGCGGCCGGCCCGTTCGACATGTGGCCCACCGGTCTGGGCTTCGAGTACTTCTTCGGCTTCATGGCTGCCGAGACCAACCAGTTCACGCCGGCGCTCTATCGTGGCATCACGCCGGTGCCGACCCTCGAGGAAGGCGTGCTGGACAAGGCGCTGGCCGACGATGCGATCCACTGGCTGCACCAGCAGCAGGCCGCGGCGCCCGGCAAGCCCTTCTTCATGTATTACGCGACCGGCACCGCCCACGCGCCGCTGCAGGCGCCGGCGGACTGGATCGCCCGATTCGAGGGCAAATTCGCGGGTGGCTATGACCGGATGCGCGAGGAAGTCGTCGAACGCCAGAAACGGATGGGCCTGGTTCCCGCGGATACCGTGAACACGCCGCGGCCGGAGGAAATTGCCGCGTGGGACGCGCTCACGCCGGAGCAGAAAAAGATCAACGAACGCTTCATGGAAGTCTATGCCGCGATGCTCGCGTACCAGGACGAGCAGGTCGGGCGCCTGTTCGCCGAGATCGGGCGCATGGGGTTGCGCGACAACACGCTGGTGATCTTCATCGAGGGCGACAACGGGGCGGCGGCCGAGGGTGGCATGCACGGCAGCATGAATCCGATGTCCAATTTCGCCAACGGCACGCAGGAGAGCGAGGCGACGCTGCTGGCGAATCTCGAGCGGATCGGCGGTCCGGAGGCGGTTGCTCAATACGGCTACGGCTGGACATGGGCCACCAATGCGCCGTTTCGCCTGGCCAAGCAGTACGCCTCGCACCTGGGTGGCACGCGCAACGGCATGGTGGTGTCGTGGCCGCAACGCATCAAGTCGAGCGGTATCCGCCCTCAGTTCAGCCATGTCACGGATATCGCGCCGACCATCTACGAAGCCGCCGGCGTCACGGCGCCGGATACGGTCAACGGCGTGGAGCAGCAGCCGATAGACGGCAGCAGCCTGCTGTACGCATTCGACAACGCCGCTGCCGCGGAGCGCCACGACACGCAGTACTTCGAGATGATGGGCAACCAGGCGATCTATCACCAGGGCTGGCTGGCGAGCAGCACGCCGGCGATCGCCCCGTGGGCTCGTGACCGGCGCAACGACACGCTGCCGAGCGAGTATCCGTGGGAGCTGTACGATCTGCGCGCGGATTTCTCGCAGGCGCATGATCTGGCGTCGGCGCACCCGGAAAAACTCGCGCAGATGAAGGCCCTGTTCCTGGAGGAGGCCCGGCGCAACCAGGTGCTGCCGCTCGACAATCGCCTGTCGATGGAGCGCTTCCTCGCGGCTTCCAGCCAGCAGCGCAAGGCGAACACCTACACCTACTGGGGCGCCGGCGTCAGCGTGCCGGCGGTCAGTGCCGCGCCGCTGCTGAACCGTTCGTTCACTATCAGTGCCGAGATCGATGCGCCCGCGCCGGCGCAGGGTGTCGTGCTGGCGCTGGGCAGCCGGTTCGGCGGCTGGAGTTTCTTCGTGCAGGACGGCACGCCGGTGGCATTGATGGCGGCCTCCCAGCTCGAGGGCGACCAGTCGCGCGTGGTGGCGAGCGGCAGGCTGCCGGCCGGAAAATCGGTGCTGAGCTACCAGTTCGTCTCCGATGGCGGCGTCAACGCGGGCGGGGAAATGCGCATCAGCGTCGACGGGCGCGAGATCGGCCGCGGACGCATCGCGCGCACGATCTCGAAGCTCCCGGAGATGACCGACACGCTCGACATCGGCTTCGACGCCGACACGCCCGTCACCGCCGAGTACCGCGACGGGGGCCGCTTCAACGGCATGCTGAGCCGTGTGGATGTGAGCATCGCAAATTGAAGCCCGGACCCGGACGGATCACGGGTGGAGCGGGTGCGACGCGAGGAAAGCCGACATGAATACATCGAAGCGGCGCGCCGGTGGTATTTCATTCGGCGCCTGGATCTGCTTCTGCGTGCTGCTGGCCCCGGTGCCGGGTGCGGCAGCGGGTGACGACGGCCCGCGTCCGGGCGCGGCGGCCGAGGAATCGGGCGCGCTGGCGTCTTCGCGGCGCCGCGTCCTGTTCGGCGAACTGCACCTGCATACCTCGTACTCCTTTGATGCCTTCGGCTTCAGCCCGTCGCGCATCGATCCGGACACCGCCTACCGGTTCGCCCGCGGCGAAGCAGTCGATTACCTGGGCAAGCCGGCCCGCCGCCATGCGCCGCTGGATTTCATGGCCGTGACGGATCATGCGGAGTACATGGGCTTCCTGAACACGATCGAGGAC
>DAORUQ010000092.1:0-12951 GCA_035433265.1 Pseudomonadales bacterium
GATCGAGGCCGAGATACCCGGCGTGAAGCGCGAGGACGTGCGCGTCGGCGTCGAGGATGGCGTGCTGACGATCCGGGGGCATCGCGAGTTGCCGCGCGCCGCTGGCGCCGAGAGCCATCGGCACCGCACGGAGCGCACCGGCGGGCGTTTCGCGCGCAGCTTCGCGCTGCCGGAGTTCGCGGATCCCGAGCGCATCACGGCGCGGGTCGAGGATGGCGTGCTCTCGATAACCGTCGCCAAGCGTGCCGCGGGCGGCAGCCGCAGCATCGAGATCCGCGTCGGCTAGCCGGAGAACGCCGCGCTGAAGCGCGCGATGCGCCTGGCGTTGGCGCCGAGGTCGCCCTGGCCGACGCGGCTCACCGAGCGCAGGTCGATGCGCGAGCCCTCGGCGTGCGGCCTGACGCGGATCACGACGTCATCCACGAATCCGAACCAGAAGGTGGTCGCGCTGGCCTCGATCTGGCCCGCCGCGGCGTCCTGCGCGTGAATCCGCCAACCCAGGGCGTGTGCGGTGGCGGCAGCGCGCGCGAACGCCTCCGCCGGCGGCAGCGGCGAGTCCAGGGGCCCCAGTCCGGGCCAGGCGTTGCGCTGGGCGGCATCCACCTCGGGTGAGCGTGCCAGCGCGTTTGCATCCGGGCCGCGCACGGCTACGAGCGCCACGAACTGCGGCGGGTCCGCGATATCGGTGCTGACGTCGTGGATCGCCGGCAGCCCGAGGCCGGGCGCAACCAGGGCAGTGCCGGCGAGCACCGGCAGCGCGGCCAGCAACGCGCTCGCCGCCAGCGGTGCGCGCGCGGCGCGCCACGCCGGGAGCGCCAGCAGCACCAGCGCGAGCAGCAGCAGCACGGCGCCACCCAGGATGGCCAGCGCGGTCAGCGGCAGCCCGAGCTTCCAGGACACCAGGCCCAAGCGCGTGGCCAGCGGCGCGGCGACGAGCAGCAATGCGCACACGGTGGCCGCGGCGCGGCAAATGGCGGCGGTGCGATTCATTTTCTTCCTCCCTTTGTGCGCGTGGCCTGCACGGCGGCACGACCCAGGCGCGAGTGGATCGCCAGCGCGGTGTCCATGAATTCGCGCTGCATCGCGCCGAGGTGCGGCGCGATCAGCGACAGCGCCTGCAGCACCCCGTCGTGGATCAGGTCCTCGTCATCGCCGGGGCGATCGCCGAGCAGGTTGTCGAAGTTGAACCAGTACGTGATCGTGAGCGCGATGCTGCGCGCCAGCATGTCGATGCCCGCGTCGTCGATCTGCATGATGCCGGCCGTGCGCAACTGCACGCAGATGGCACGCGCGGCGTCCTGCTTGAGGTGGATCAGGCGCCTGAACGGGCGCTGGATCTGCTCGTAGCGCTGCAGTATCAGCGAGATGTTGCGGTACAGGAAGCGGTAGGCGTGCATGTGCTCGAACACCACCACGAGGTAGAACCAGTTGTCCTCCAGGCGCAGGGGATTCTGCACGGGTGCGCGCAGGATCACGTTGAACTGCTCGTAGAAACGCTCGAACAGCTCCCGGACCAGTTCTTCCTTGCCCTTGAAGTGGTAGTACAGGTTGCCCGGGCTGATGTCGAGTTCGTTGGCGATATCGACCGTGGTGACGTTGGGCTCACCCTCGCGGTTGAACAGCTCCAGGCTGGCGTGAATGATGCGGTCGCGTGTTTTCATTTGCCGGAACATTACTGGTATGTTGTTGCCAATTCCAGCCGTTAGCATGCGCTGGTCGAAAAATGCAGCGGTTGCCCCGGCGCCGCGCGGCACCCAACGGAGGACACGGCGATGGCACGCACACGCAAGCGCAAACCGCTCGAGAGCGGAGAGACCGTGGCCCGCAAGATCTGGCTCGCGGGCCTCGGCGCCTACGGCAAGAGCGTCGAGGACGCACACGGACAGATCGACAAGGCGAGCCAGGAGGCCTCGAAGTTCTTCCACGACCTGGTGAGCAAGGGACAGTCGATCGAGGATCACAGCCGCGAGGCACTCAAGGAGCGCATCAGCGAGGCGAAGGAAATGATCAGCGAGGCGCGCGAGCGCATCAGCGAGGCGGCCGACAGCAACACCCGCAGCGTGGAGGAGATGATCGGGCGCGTGCGCGAGCGCATGGGCGTCGATGATGCCGTGCATATGCGTCTCGATGCGCTGGCGCGGCAGGTCAATGCGCTGGCACAGAAAGTCACGGGACTGTCGTTGCGCAAGGGCGCGGCGAAGGGCAAGGCGCGCAAGCCGCCGGCCCGGGCGGCCGCGAAACCGGCTGCGCGCAAGCCCGCGGCGAAGGCCCCGGTCCGCAAGTCCGCGGCGAAGCCCGCCGCACGCAAGACGGGCGCGACGCCGGCCCGTCGTGGCCGGCCGCCGAAATCCGCGCGCTGAGGCGGTCCCGCGCGCTCAGGCTCCCATCAAACTCGCTCGTCTGCGGGAACTGCCTGCCCCGGGTAGGTCCGGATTCATCCGGACATTGTCCGGTTGAAGAGGGTGTCGCAAAACCATCTGTGCTCGGGAAGCGGCCCGACAATCCGGCGTATCGCGAGCCCCTCGCCGTGGTGGAAGCCCTCGAAAAGGGGTGAATTACCGGATTTGCCAGATGCGGCACACGGTCTACCGAGCGGCTGTGCTGCCCGCTGTTGGCTTGCGGGGCCTTGCGCCGCAGGACGCGGCGCGGAGCTACAGGGACGTACTCGTGCGTGCCCCGCAGGACAATGGCGGGCAGCACGGCCAGCGACGCACGAAGCCGCTGGTTCGCAACGTAAAGGCTGTTCCGACATCCTCTAAAACCCGAACTACGGTTTGCTGCGCGGTAGTGCACCACACGCCGGGGTGCGCGGACTCTCAGTCGGCGTTCGATGCCGCCAGGAAGGCCGGCGCCTCGCCGCCGCCGTGCACCGTGATCGCGCTGCCGGAGATGTAACTCGCCAGCGGCGAGGCCAGGAACAGGCACACGTTGCCGATGTCGGCCGGCACCGCCATGCGCCCGAGCGGGATCGTGCGCCCCACGGCGGCGATGCCGGCCTCATCGCCGTAGTGCAGGTGCGCCTGCTCGGTCACGACCAGCCCCGAGATCACCGCGACCACACGCACCCTGGGCGCCCATTCCACCGCGAGCGAGGTGCACAGGTTCACCAGGCCCGCCTTCGCCGCGCCGTAGGCGGCGGTTCCCGGCGAGGGACGGATCGCGCTGACGCTGGCGATGTTGATGATGGTGCCGCCGCTCTCCTGCTGCTGCATGACGCGGTTGGCCAGCTGCGAAAAATTGAGCGGGGCCAGCAGGTTCAGCCGGATGATCGACTCGGAGAAGCGCGGCGAGGCGGTCGCGGCATCGGTGGCCGGCGCGCCGCCGGCGTTGTTGACCAGCACGTCGATGCGCCCGTACCGCGCCACGATGGCGTCCGTGCAGGCGCTCAGCTGCTCGTAGTCGCGCACGTCGGCCTGCCAGAAGCTCGCCGCATTGGCCCCGCAGGCGGGAAGCTCCACGGGCGGGGTGCGCCCGACGATGGCCACGCTCGCGCCCGCCTCGAGGAAGCTGCGGCTGATGCCGGCGCCGACGCCCTTGGCGCCTCCGGTCACGATCACGACTTTGCCCTGCATGTCCAGCCTGTCCTGCATTTCCGCCTCCCGGGTCGAGAATTCACTTGCGCCGCTGGTTGCGACTAGAATGGCGCGCCATTATAGCCAGCCCTGCGCATGGCGCGGCGGGTCGGCGGTTCGATACACAGACATCGTGGAGGGTGCATGAGCGAGACGACGGGTGCGGGTTCGAAGCGGATTGCGATTCTGGGCGGCACCGGCGCGCTGGGCACCGGGCTGGTGCGGCGCTGGACCCAGGCCGGGCACGCGGTGATCATCGGTTCGCGCACGCTGGAGAAGGCCGAGGCCGCGCTCGCCGAGCTGAAACAGGTCATGGCCGAATGGGGGGCAACGAAGCTCGACGTGGCCGCGATGGAGAACCTCGACGCCGCCCGCGCGGCCGACATCGTGGTGCTGACCGTTCCCTTCGCGCACCAGAAGAGCACGCTCGAGCACGTGCGCCCGGCGCTGGAGGGCAAGATCCTCGTCGACGTCACGGTGCCGCTGATGCCGCCCAAGGTGGGTACGGTGCAGCTGCCGCCCGAGGGCTCCGCGGGCATGGCCGCCCAGCAGCTGCTCGGCGATGGGGTCAAGGTCGTGTCGGCGTTCCAGAACGTCGCCGCCCACCACCTGCAGGAAGGCCACGGCATCGAGTGCGACGTGCTGGTCTGCGGCAATGACAAGGACGCGCGCGCCGAGGTGATCGGCCTGGTCGAGGCCTGCGGCATGCGCGGCTTCCATGCCGGCCCGATCGCCAATTCGGCCGCGGCCGAGGCGCTGACCTCGGTGATCATCAACATCAACCGCGCCTTCAAGTGCCATGCCGGCATCCGCATCACCGGGCTCGATTCGGCCGGTGAGTAACACGCTCGCGCTGATCCCGCTGACCGGGCTGCCGCTGGTGGAGCCCGGTGACGACATCGCGGCGATGCTGTTGGCGGCCGCCGCGCGCTGCGCCGGTGGCCTGCTCGACGGCGACCTGCTGGTGGTGGCGCAGAAGATCGTCTCCAAGGCCGAGAACCGCTACGTCGACCTGGATACGGTGGTGCCCTCGGCGCGTGCCCGCGAGCTTGCCGGGCCGGCCGACAAGGACCCGCGCCTGATCGAGGTGATCCTCTCGGAGTCGCGCGAGGTGATGCGCCAGCGCCCCGGCGCGCTGATCGTCGAGCACCGTCTCGGCTATGTGCACGCCAACGCGGGAGTCGACCGCTCCAACGTGGCGGACCCGAACAAGGTGCTGTTGCTGCCGCTCGACCCCGACGCCAGCGCGCGGCAATTGCGCGAGCGCGCGCGGCGCGACGCCGGGTGCTGCATCAGCGTGATCATCAACGACAGCGCCGGACGCGCCTGGCGCAACGGCATCATCGGCTTCGCGATCGGGTGCGCGGGTTTCCGTCCGGTGGTGAACCGCATCGGCGCGCCGGACCTGTTCGGGCGCAAGCTCGAGATCACCGAGATCGCGGTGGCCGACGAGCTGGCGGCCGCCGCGTCCTTCGTGATGGGGCAGGCCGACGAGGCGATCCCGGCCGTGCTGGTGCGCGGTGCGAAGCTGGAGCCTTCCGAGGAGGGCATGGCGGCCCTGCTGCGCGCGCGCGAGCGCGACCTGTTCCGCCAGTGAGCGCTGCGCGCCGCGTCCTCGCGATCTCGGGCGGCGTGGGCGGCGCCAAGCTGGCCTTCGGTCTCGCGGCGCTGCTCGATCCCGCCGAACTGCTGATCGTCGCCAACACGGGCGATGATTTCGAGCACCTCGGGCTGCCGATCTGCCCGGACATCGACACGCTGATCTACACGCTGGCGGGCCTGGCCGATCCGTTGCGCGGCTGGGGGCTCGCGGGCGAGACCTGGCAGTGCATGGGGGCGCTGGGCACGCTCGGCGGCCCGGACTGGTTCCGCCTCGGGGATCGCGATCTCGCCACGCACCTGCAGCGCGGCGCGCTGCTGCGCGCGGGGCTCAGCCTGAGCGAGGCGACGGCGCGCCTTGCCACGGCACTCGGCGTGCGTCACGCGATCGTGCCGATGAGCGATGCGCCGGTGCGCACGCTGGTCGACACCGAACGCGGCACCTTCGCCTTCCAGGAATATTTCGTGCGCGAGCGCTGCGAGCCGCGGGTGCGCGGCGTGCGTTTCGACAATGCGGCCGCCGCCCGGCCGGCGCCGGCGCTCGGCGACTGGCTCGAGGGCCCGCGGCGGCCGCTCGTGGTGATCTGCCCCTCGAATCCCTGGCTCAGCGTCGATCCGGTGCTGGCCGTGCCGGGGCTGCGCGAACGCCTCGCCGCGCTGCCCGTGGTCGCGGTGTCGCCGATCGTGGGCGGACGCGCGCTCAAGGGGCCGGCGGCCAAGATGATGGCCGAGCTCGGGCTGCCGGTCTCGGCGCTCGAGGTGGCGCGTCACTACGTCGGGCTTGCCGATGCCTTCGTGATCGACCGCGAGGACGAGGCCCAGGGCGATGCGATCCGCGCCCTGGGCATGCGCGTGCTGGTGACCGATACCGTGATGAGCGATGCCGGCAGCAAGCGCCGGCTCGCCGCGGATATTCTCGGGCTTCTGGATACCTTCGGCGCATGAGCCCGCCCGCGCTGTGGGTGCTGGTGCCGCTGAAGAACCTGGGACGCGCGAAGGAGCGCCTGTCCGGCGCACTGGCGGCGCTCGCGCGGCG
Organism: Pseudomonadales bacterium; assembly: GCA_035433265.1. Classification (GTDB taxonomy): domain Bacteria; phylum Pseudomonadota; class Gammaproteobacteria; order Pseudomonadales; family UBA5518; genus UBA5518. The sequence goes on from DAORUQ010000092.1 coordinate 6,208, forward strand.
CGAGCTCGTCGAGGCGATGGCCCGCGACGTCATCGAGGCGCTGCAGGCGGTGCCGGTGGCGCCGGCCCACATCGTGCTGGTCTCCGACGACGACGACGTGGCCGCGCTCGCGGCGCAGTACGGCGTGGCCCTGTTCCGGCCCGCCGCCGCGACGGCGGATCCGCTGAATGCCGCGCTCACCGAGGCCATGCGCCACGCCTGCGCCGAGGGCGCCGGGCACGTGCTGGTGATGCACGCCGACCTGCCGCTGGCGCGCGCGGCGCAACTGCGCGGCCTGATCGACGCGCACCTGGCGGCGCTGGAGGCGCGTGGCGCACCGCTCGCCACCCTGGTCACCGATCGTGCCGGCGAGGGCAGCAACTGCCTGCTGAGCACGCCACCGGATGCCGTGCCGTACCGCTTCGGCGCCGGCAGCCGCGCGCGTCACCACGAGGCCGCGCGCGCGGCCGGGGTGCAGTGCGTGGAGCATCACGCTGCCGGCCTCGAGCGGGACATCGATCAACCCGAGGACCTGGCCGAGCTTGTCGCCATCTGCCAAAGCGCAGAGAATGCCGGCGGAGCCCACTCCACGCGGTTGCTTCTGCGCCGTGGCAGCGAGGGCAATGGCCACACCTTTTGAGGTAGTACCGACGTGCAGATGCTGAGCAGGAATCCCCTGGATGCGCTGGCCGAGGCGGCGCGTTGCGTGGACGGTCTGTCGGATGAACAGGCGCTCGCGCTGGCCGGAATCCATGACACCGCTGCGCTGATGCACGTCGCCGCCGGACTGCGCGATGCCGCGCACGGCAACGTGATCAGCTATTCGCGCAAGGTGTTCATCCCGCTCACGCACCTGTGCCGCGACGTCTGCCACTACTGCACCTTCGCCCAGACGCCCAAACGCCTGGATTCGCCCTACATGCCGCTCGAGCAGGTGCTCGCGAGCGCGCGCGACGGCGCGCGGCTCGGCTGCAAGGAGGCGCTGTTCACGCTGGGAGAGAAACCCGAGCTGCGCTATCGCGCCGCGCGCGAGGCGCTGCAGACGCTGGGCTTCGCCACCACGATCGAGTACCTCGCGCATGTGGCCCGCGCGGTGCTCGACGAGACCGGCCTGTTCCCGCACATCAACGCGGGCAACATGGACGCGCGCGAGATCGCGTTGCTGCGCCCGCTCGCGCCCTCGATGGGGATCATGCTGGAGTCGGCCTCCGAACGGCTGTGCGCCAAGGGCATGCCGCACCACGGCTCGCCCGACAAGGCGCCCGCGGCACGCCTGCATACCATGCGCCTCGCCGGCGAGGCGCGCGTGCCGTTCACCTCCGGCATCCTGATCGGTATCGGCGAGACGCGCGCCGAACGCATCGAGTCGCTGCTGGCCTTGCGCGCCATCCACCGTGAGCACGGCAACCTGCAGGAAGTGATCGTGCAGAATTTCCGCGCCAAGCCGGGCACCCGCATGGCCAGCGCGCCGGAGCCCGATCTCGAGGAGCTGCTGTGGAGCATCGCGGTGGCGCGGCTGATCCTCGGCCCGGCAATGAACATCCAGGCGCCGCCGAATCTCAGCCCCGGCGTGCTGGCGCGCCTCGTCGAGGCGGGCATCAACGATTGGGGCGGCGTGTCGCCCGTGACGCCCGACTTCGTCAATCCCGAGGCGCCGTGGCCGCACCTCGGGCAGCTGGCGGCCGAGACCGCGGGCGCGGGCAAGTTCCTGCAGGAGCGCCTGACGATCTATCCGTCCTACGTGCGCGAGGCCGCGCGCTGGGTCGATGAGTCGCTGCACGCGCGCCTGCTGGCCGCGACCGATGCCGAGGGCTTCCCGCGCATCGATGACTGGCTGACCGGTTCGTCCACGGAGCTGCCCGCGCTGGAGCGCGAACTGCTGGCGGGCAAGGGGCACGGCGGTGGCGTGAGCGCGCGCATCGAGGCGCTGCTGGCGCGCGCCGGGGCCGGCGAGGAACTGGATGAGGCCGGTGTCACGGCGCTGCTGGGCGCGCGCGGCGCGGATTTCGCGCGCGTCTGCGCGCAGGCCGACGCGCTGAACCGCCGCCTGCACGGCGAGCGCGTCAGCTACGTCGTGAACCGCAACATCAACTACACCAACGTGTGCTACTTCAAGTGCCAGTTCTGCGCCTTCTCCAAGGGCAAGGCGCACGATCACCTGCGCGGCACGCCCTACGATCTCGACGACGCCGAACTCGCGCGGCGCGTGACAGAGGCCTGGGCGCGCGGCGCCACCGAGGTCTGCCTGCAGGGTGGTATCCATCCGGCCTACACCGGCCAGAAATATCTCGACGTGTGCCGCCTGGTGAAGGAGGCGGCGCCCGGTATGCACATCCACGCCTTTTCGCCGCTGGAGATCTGGCAGGGCGCGAAGACGCTGGGCCTGCCGCTCGGGGACTTCATCGCGCAGCTGCGCGAGGCGGGCCTGGCGACGCTGCCGGGCACCGCCGCCGAGATCCTGCACGACGAGGTGCGCGCGGTGCTGTGCCCCGACAAGATCGACAGCGCGCAATGGCTCGAGGTCATGGAGGCCGCGCACAGCCAGGGCGTGCGCACGACCGCGACCATGATGTACGGCCACATCGAGCAGCCGCGCCACCAGGCGCATCACCTGCTCGCGATCCGCGAGCTGCAGCGCAAGTATCACGGCTTCACGGAGTTCGTGCCGCTGCCGTTCGTGGCCGGCGAGGCGCCGATGTACCTGCGCGGTCGCGCGCGGCGCGGGCCTACCTTCCGCGAGGCCGTGCTGCTGCACGCGGTGGCGCGCATCGTGCTGTACCCGGACGTGCCGAATATCCAGGCCTCGTGGGTGAAGATGGGTGCCGAGGGTGTGGCGGCCTGCCTGCACGCGGGCGCCAACGACGTCGGCGGCACGTTGATGAACGAATCGATCACGCGTGCCGCGGGCGCGGCGCATGGCGAGGAATTCCCGCCCGCCGAACTCGAGCAGCTGATCCGCGACGCCGGGCGCCAGCCGTGGCAGCGCACCACGCTGTACGAGGCAGCGCCGCCGGAGCGCCACGAGACGGCGCTGCGCGCGGCGCCGCTCACGGAATACGTGAACACGCCGGTGCGGCGCGCCGCACCGGGGGCGCGCAAGGGCGGCGTGATCGCGCGCGCGGCGCACTGAGGGCGCGCGAGGCGCCGCTTTTGCCACGAACAGGGAGCGCACGTTCGCATGGAATACTGGCTGTCGATCACCACGATTCCCGAGCAGGACCAGCTGCTCGCGCTGGCACGCATCGCCGAGGAGGCCGGCTTCGACGGCATCACGGTGGCCGACCACGTGCTGATGCCGACACGCATCGCGAGCCGCTACCCGTACACCGAGGACGGCGCGATCTGGTGGCCCGCGGACACGCCGTGGCCCGATCCCTGGGTCACGCTGGCCGCGATGGGTGCCGTGACCACGAAACTGCGGCTCGCCTCGAACATCTGCCTGGCGGCGCTGCGCGACCCGGCGACGCTGGCCAAATCGGTTTCCACCGCGGCGGTGCTCACGGGCGGGCGCATCGTGCTCGGCGTGGCCTCGGGCTGGCTGCGCGAGGAATACGAGCTGCTCGGCGTGGATTTCGCCACGCGCGGACGCCGCCTCGACGAGCTGCTGACGGTCGCGCGCAAGTTCTGGTCCGGGCGGCCGGTGACGCACGAGGGCGAGTTTTTCTGCTACGCGGAATCCATCATGTGCCCCGCGCCGGCGGCGCCGGTGCCGGTGTGGTGCGGCGGCGCGGTGCCCGCGGCGCTGGGGCGCGCGGTGCGCAACGACGGCTGGCTCGGCCTGCCGCTGGATCGCGCCGGCGCGGCGCCGGTGCTCGCAGCACTGTTGCAGCAGCGCGACGCCGCGGGGCTGGCGCGCGAGAATTTCGCGATCAACATCGCGCTCACCGAGGCGCACGAGCCGCAGGCCATCGCGGACGTGGCGGCGATGGGCGTCACCGGGCTGATGATCATGAGCCCGTGGCTGCCGAACCCGTTCTTCGCGGCGCCGTGGTACCGCGCCGATGCCGATCCCGCGCGTCTCGAGACCAAGCGCGAGGCGATCATGCGTTTCGCCGACCAGGTGCTGGCGCGGCGCTGAAACGATTCATTCCATCACCACGACATCAAAAGGAGTTCTCATGGCAGCCACACCCGCGCAGGTACGCGAAGTCATCGGCAAGTACATGGAGGCCTGGGCCACCGGCAACAAGGAACTGCTGCTCAGCATTTTCGCCGAGGACGCGACCTGGGAGGATCCCGTGGGCTCGCCGGCCTTCGTCGGGCTCGAGGGCGTGTCCAAGTTCTGGGATTTCGCGCGCCAGGGTGCCGATGAGGGACGCACGATCTCGCCGCGCATCGACCAGGTGATCGCCTGCGGCAACGAGGGCATCCTGCGTTTCACGATGCAGGTGCGCGTCCCCGCGCAGAACCAGGGGCTCGACCTGGCGGTCGTCGATCACTTCGTGCTGAACGACGCCGGCAAGATCGCGAAAGCGCGCGCCTTCTGGGACGAGAGCTGCGCGGGTGTGCCCGCGGGAATGGACTTCTTCGCACCGAACATCGAGCAGGCGTACACGCAGTAGCGTGTCGCCCCGCTCAGCGGTTCACCATCATGTCGGCGATGCGGAACATCGGCTCGCGCAGCATGTCCTTCACCTCGGCAGAGGCGCCCACCTCTTCCAGCGCGCGGTCCATGCACAGCAGCCACTGGTCGCGTTCCGCGGCCCCGATGGCATAGGGCTGGTGCGGCTTCGTCAGGCAGACCGTGCCGGTGCGGCGCACGTAGAGCGGCGGGCCGCCCATCCAGCCCGAGAGGTACTCGAAGAGTTTCTCCTCGATGGCGGCGAGCGACTCGCCGTGCATCGCGCGTATGCCGGTCGCCTCGGACGACTCGTCCATGATGCGATAGAACGCGGCGCACAATCTGCGCAACCCGTCTTCGCCGCCGAGCAACTGGTAGGGATTCTGGCCGCTCACGTCGTCTCCTCCTCGGATGTGGCGCGGATGATAGCCGCTCGCGGGACGCCGTGCATCGTCCGAAGAAGGTACGGCGCATGAACGGCGCGACCTCGCGCATCGACCTGGAACCGTCGTGGCTGGCCGAGATCGGCAACGAGTTCGAACAGCCCTACATGCGGCAGCTGCGCGAATTCCTGCGCGCCGAGAAGGCTGCCGGCAAGCTCATCTATCCGGCCAGCGCGAACTGGTTCAACGCCTTTCGCTGTGCGCCGTTCGCCTCGGTGGAGGTCGTGATCCTCGGCCAGGATCCCTACCACGGACCGGGGCAGGCGCACGGGCTGTGCTTCTCGGTGCCGCGCGGCGTCGATGTGCCGCCGTCGCTGCGCAACATCTTCCAGGAACTGAAGCGCGACCTCGATCTGCCGGCGCCCGCGCACGGCTGCCTGGAGAGCTGGGCCACGCAGGGTGTGCTGCTGCTCAACAGCGTGCTGACCGTGGAGCGCGGCCGCGCCGCCTCGCACCAGGGCAGGGGCTGGGAGCGATTCACGGACCGCGTGGTGGAGGTGCTGAGCGCGCGGCGCGAGCACCTGGTGTTCCTGCTGTGGGGGAGTTACGCCGAGCGCAAGGGACGCATCATCGATCGTGAGCGCCACCTCGTGCTGTCCTCGCCGCACCCCTCGCCGTTGTCGGCGCATCGCGGCTTCATCGGCAACGGGCACTTCTCGGCGGCGAACCGCTACCTCGAGGCGCACGGCAAGCGGCCCATCGACTGGCGACTGCCGCCGTAGTTCCTCATTCATCCGGACAAGCCGTGGGTCCGGATTCATCCGGACAGTGCCCGCCTTAGGCCGCATTCATGCGGACAATTGTTCGGCTGAAGAGGGTGTTGCAAAACCATCTGTGCTCGGGAGAGCGGTCTGGCGCGTCGCTGGCTGTGCTGCCCGCCATTGTCCTGCGGGGCACGCACGAGTACGTCCCTGTAGCTCCGCGCCGCGTCCTGCGGCGCAAGGCCCCGCAAGCCAACAGCGGGCAGCACAGCCGCTCGGTCGAGCGCGTGCCGCATCGGGCAAATCCGGGAATGCGCGCCTTTTCGGGGGTTTCCACCACGGCGAGGGGCTCGAGCACCCATCGGAGCGGCGGACACTCTGTCGCCAGGACGGCGACAGGTAGCCTACATGGATGTATTCACGGCGTGTCCGCGGCTCCGATGGGTGCTCGAGCGCCGATGGCTCGCGATACGCCGGATTGTCGGGCCGCTTCCCGAGCACAGATGGTTGTGCGACACCCTTTAAAGCCGCACCTGCGGTCGGACGTTTTGCTTCGCGAGCGCGCACCACACATCGGGGTGCGCGGGCTATCAGGCGCTCAGCGCGGCGGCAGGTCGAGCAGCAGCGTGTATTCCCTGACGAGGCGCCCGGTCGGCCAGCGCACCTCGACCACCACGTCGATGAACGGTTCGCTGAGCGGCTTTTCGCTGCGGACCTCGACACTGGCGTTGCCGCGCTTGTCGACGAGCAGTTCGAAGCGCAGCGGGGTGCTGAGCGCGGCGGGGTCGATGCCGAAGCGCGCGTAATCGGCCTCCGGGGCACGCCCGACGATGATCTCCTCCTGCGTGAGCGCACCGAGGCTGCCGAGCGGGATCGACACGCGCAGCGGCTCGCCGACGCGCGACTGCAGGCTGGCGTTGCCCAGGCTGAGCGCCTGCACCGTGCCGGTGGCGAGCAGGGTCGCGATCAGCATCAGGGCGCGCAGGCCCGCGCGCGCGGCGCCGTGCAATCTGGATGAACGCATGAACCACACCTCTGGCGGGCCGGACAGTGAGCCGAG
>DAORUQ010000093.1:0-12933 GCA_035433265.1 Pseudomonadales bacterium
GCACATTCCTACTACGCGATGTGGGCCGTGAGCGCGGACAAGCCGTAGACCGGCATTGGATCGTGCGTCGGCATGAATGCCGACCTGCACGATGAGGGTCCGGCCACGCCGGACCCGCCACCACCCCGTCATTGACGTCGATTGCCCGTCACCGCCGCGTTTGTGGCCTGTTTGGGTCATGACGGGCACGCACCCATCTGGTATCAAGAGCGCGTCGCCGCCGACCCCGAGGTCGATCGAGACTGGTGCAATGACTCGCTAATTCGACTGGGGCCGCGAACGGACCCGGGAGACCGACCGATGCCCACGAATGACACCGATCATCGCCTGTTTGGCGAATACCTGCACTGGATTGCGCACAAGGAACTGGCGCTCGGCGCGGTTCGCGCCGAGCTCTGGGCCAGCGCGGTGGTCCAGTGCGCGGGCGACGAAGACAAGGCGCGGGGCATATACCTCGAGTCGCGGGCGCAGTCGCTGCGCGAAGAGGCATCGATTGCGGAGAAATTCCTGCGCCTGCTCCGCCAGAGCGAGGACAGCGCCGTGCAGGTGCACGACGCCGTGGTTTTTTACCTCGCGCGGCCCGCCGCGGGGCGCGTCGAATCTCCGCGATAAGGCCCCGGCCGCTCAATCGTGACCATGAAACCAGCGCGTTTCCCGCGCGCAGGCATTGCGTAAGCGGTATGGCGCCGCGCGCGGGATGAACATTTCGTCGCCCGGGTTCAGGGCGTAACGCACGCCGTGCATTTCCACCTCCAGGCAGCCCTCGCCGACCACGAGCACCTCGTCGCTGCCGGGCGCCGCGTCGCGCCAGTCCGGATCCGCAGCTGCGGTGCAGCTCTGGCAACTGTAGCCCTGTTCGCTCCAGGCGCGTGACACTTCGCCGTGATCCACCGGCTGGCGGAACTTGTGGCGTACCACGTACTCCTCGGTGTCTGCCGGCAGGTGGATGCGGCCGGTCAGCAGGCCATACAGGCGATCCTTCAGCTGCGCGCGCCGAAGCTTCAGCTTCTCGGTGTAGGCATCGGAGGGCGTCTCGATCTCCTGCTCGATGCGGTGGATCTCGTTGTCCAGCGCCTCGTAGTGCGCATACAGGCGGCGGAACCCGGCGCTTTCGGTCTTGAGGTCGTGGAAACGCTGTTTCAGTTCGGGGAATTCGTGCGCGAGGTCGCGGTGGTGCTCGAGAGTCATGGGTCGGTCTCTTCCGGATTCAAAGTTCCACAATTTTCAGCGTGGTCGTCGAGCCGCCGACGCCGAGCAGGTCGCCGCGCGTCAGGATGAGCCGCTCGCCGCTGCCGACCAGTCCGCGGCGCAGCAGTTCGTTCACTGCCTCCTGCGCCACCTCGCCGGCCGCGCAAACCGTGTAGTCAAACAGGATCGGGCGCACGCCGCGATACAGGCACATGCGGCGCACGATCTCCGGGTGGCGGCTCAGCGCGTAGATCGGCAAGCCGGAGCTGAGGCGCGACATACGCAGCGCGGTCGTGCCCGATTCGGTCAGGCACACCATGCCGGCGACGCGTTCCAGATGATTCGCGGCGTAGACGGCGGCCATCGCGATGGTCTCGTCGACGCGCGAGAATTCGCGGTCCATGCGGTGCTGCGAGCGGCGCACGTCGGGGTAGGTCTCGGCCCCGAGGCAGGTCGAGGCCATCGATGTCACGGTCTCCACCGGGTACTTGCCGCTGGCGGTCTCCGCCGAGAGCATCACCGCGTCGGTGCCGTCGAGCACGGCGTTGGCGACGTCGAACACCTCGGCGCGCGTCGGGATCGGGTTTTGCACCATCGATTCCATCATCTGCGTGGCGGTGATCACCACGCGGTCGGCGCGCCGCGCCTTGCGGATCAACTGCTTCTGGATGCCGATCAGCTCGGCGTCGCCTACCTCCACGCCGAGGTCGCCGCGCGCGACCATGATGCCGTCGGAGGCGAGGATCATCGCATCCAGCACCCGCTCGTCGTGCACGACCTCGGCGCGCTCGATCTTCGCGATGATGCGCGCCTGGCAGCCGGTGGCCTGCAGCAGGCTGCGCGCGTGCTCGATGTCGGCCGCGGTCAGCGGGAAGGACACCGCGAGGTAGTCGAGGCCGAGTTCGGCCGCGTGCTCGATGTCCCTGCAGTCGCGATCGGTCAGCGCGGGCGCCGACAGCCCGCCGCCGAGGCGGTTGAGTCCCTTGCGGTTCGACAGCCGCCCGCCCATGCGCACCGTGCATTCCACGCGCTGCCCGTGCACCGCGGCCACGGTGAGGCTGATGCGGCCGTCGTCGAGGATCAGGATGTCGCCGGGATTGACACTCCCGGGCAGGCTCGCGAGGTCGACACCCACGGCACTCTCGTCGCCCTCGCCGTCGGGCAACCCGCAGTCGAGCGTGAAGGGTGCGCCGTTGCGCAGTTCGACCGCGCCGTCGCGAAAGCTGCGGATGCGGATCTTCGGTCCCTGCAGGTCGCCGAGCAGCGCGACCTCGCGGCCCGCGCGTGCCGCCAGGGTGCGCACCAGCGCGGCGCGAGCGCGGTGATCATCGACCTGGCCGTGCGAGAAGTTGAGGCGGAATACGTCCACGCCGGCGTCGATCAGCGCCGCGATGACCCCTTCAGAACTGCTGGCCGGCCCCAGCGTGGCCACGATCTTGGTGCGTCGCTGCACGCCCATGCAAAACTCCCTGGCGATGGTGTGCGCGCTCGCATCCGGCGAGGGCGCGGCGGCGATTATGCCCCAGTCACGGCCCGCGGTGGCATCGTCCGGTTGACGGCGTGCGTGGCGCTTCGGTATACCGGCGCCTCCTTTGCGCATCGAGGTGCCCCGATGGTCGAGCTGTTTCGTCGCGCCGCGGCACACGGTGCGCGCATCGCGTTTCGCTCCCCCGCGGGCGAAACCTCCTACGCGACGCTGCTGGCGCGCTCGGCGTCCATCGCGCAGGCGCTGCTCGCCGGGCGCGCGGACCTGGCGGAGGAGCGCATTGCCTTCATGCTGCCCGCGGGAGCGGATTACGCGCTCGCGCAGTGGGGCATCTGGCGCGCCGGCGGCATCGCGCTGGCGCTGAACGCCGCGGCGGCACCCGAGGAGCTCGAGCACATGCTGCGCACAGCGGGCATACGGCGCGTGATCGTGCGCGCCGAAGCCGGGGCGGCGCTCGCGGCGACCTGCGCCGCGCTCGGCGTGCACTGCGTAGGGCTGGACTCGTTGCAGGGGGCAACCGACGGCACGCTGCCGGCGCTGGGGCCCGAGCGGCGCGCGATGATCGTGTTCACCAGCGGCACCACCAGCAAGCCCAAGGGCGTGGTGTCCACGCACGGCGTGATCGAGGCGCAGATCCGCACGCTGGTCGAGGCCTGGGAGTGGCAGGCCGGGGACTGCATCCCGCTGTTCCTGCCGATGCACCACGTCCACGGCATCGTCAATGTGATGAGCTGTGCGCTGTGGAGCGGAGCCTGCGTGGAGCCGTTCGAGGGTTTCCAGCAGGAGGCGGTGCTCGGGCGCGTCGCGGCGGGTGCCTACAGCGTGTTCATGGCCGTGCCGACCATCTACGTGAAGCTGATCCAGGCGCTGGAGCAGATGGATGCGGCGCAGCGCGATCGGCTGTGCGCCGCGTTCGCGGGCATGCGCCTGATGGTGTCGGGCTCGGCGGCGCTGCCGGCGAACGTGCACGCACGCTGGGAGCAACTCACCGGGCAGCGCCTGCTCGAGCGCTACGGCATGACCGAGATCGGCATGGCACTGTCTAACCCGCTGCACGGCGAGCGCCGTCCGGGCAGCGTGGGGCTGCCGCTGCCCGGCGTGGCGGTGAAGCTGGTCACGGAAGCGGGTGCCGAAGTGTCCGGGGAGGACGAGCCGGGCGAGATCCGGGTGCGCGGCCCCGGCGTGTTCCGCGAGTACTGGAACAACCCCGAGGCCACGGCGAAGAGCTTCGTCGACGGCTGGTTCTGCACCGGCGACGTGGCGGTGCGCGAGCGCGGCTACTACCGCATCATGGGGCGGCAGTCGATCGACATCATCAAGTCCGGGGGCTACAAGATCTCGGCGCTGGAGATCGAGAACGTGCTGCTCGCGCACCCGGCGATCCGCGAATGCGCGGTATTCGGGATCGAGGATCCGACCTGGGGCGAGATCATCGCGGTGGCCGCGGTGTTGCGCGAGGGTGCGGCGCTCGGCCTCGATGCGCTGAATGCCTGGTGCGCCGGCAGGCTGTCGGCCTACAAGTTCCCGCGTCGCCTCGCCATCGTCGCCTCGCTGCCGCGCAACGCCATGGGCAAGGTGCTCAAACCCGCCCTGCGTCCGCTTTTTTCGGGGGGAAGCGGGTGAGGAGGGCGCTGCGCATGGCCGCGGCGGCGGCGGACAGGGGTTGGTGGCGGCGGGTGAGTATGCCGACGGCGCGCGAGATGTTCGGCCCGCTCAGGCGCCGGCACACATTGCCCATTTCTTCCATCGGGCCGGTGCACAGCGCCGGCACCACGCTCAGGCCGAGCCCGGCGGCGACCATGCGCCCGATGGTCGCGAGCTGGTGGCTCTCCATGCGCACCGGCAGCTGCAGCGACTGCTCGTGCAGGAACTGCTCGATCTGCTCGCGGATGGCCGAGGGCTGCTGCAGCGCGATGAACGGGTAGGGCTGCAGCTGGCGCCAGCGCAGGCTGCGCTGGCGCAGCAGTTCGTGCTCGCGCGGCAGCACCGCGACGAAGCGATCCAGGAACAGCGCCTCGAACTGCAACTCGCCGGGCGCATGCGGCGCAAAGCTGACGCCGAGCTCGGCGCGCCCCTCGCGCACCATCGCCACGACATTCTCCGCCACCACGTCCTGCACGCTGATGTTGATGTTCGGGTACTGGCGATGGAAGCCGAGCAGCACCTCGGGCAGCAGGCTCGAAGCGAAGGACGGCATCGCCGCGACGATCAGCTTGCCCCGTTGCCTGCCGAACAGTTCGCGCAAATCGCCGAAGGCGCTGTCCCAGTCGCGCAGCAGGCGTTGCGCGAGCGGCAGGAAGGCCTCGCCCTCGGGCGACAGCGCGATCGAGCGCGTGGTGCGCACGAACAGCGTGCCGCCGACCGCCTGCTCGAGATTGCGGATCGCGATGCTGAGCGCGGGCTGCGACAGGTGCAGCAGGCCGCAGGCTTGCGCGAAGCTGCGCGTCTGCGCCACGGCCACGAAGGCCTTCAGCTGCCGGATGCTTGCATTCATTTGGAATAATGATGAATCGCTAGAAAGAATCAATTGGCTAAATATAAGGAGCTGCGGCACGATCCTCAACGCCGATCGGCCGGCAAGCGCAAGGAGCAGTGAACATGGCAGGTTTCGACAAGGTGGTGCAGACCTACGACGAGGCGCTCGCGGGCCTGCGCGACGGCATGACCGTGATTGCCGGAGGCTTCGGCCTGTGCGGCATACCCGAGGGGCTGATCGCACAGATCCGCCGCATGGGCGTGCGCGATCTCACGGTGGTCTCGAACAACTGCGGTGTCGACGGTTTCGGGCTCGGCATCCTGCTCGAGGACCGTCAGGTCCGCAAGATGATTTCCTCCTACGTCGGCGAGAACAAGCTGTTCGAGCAGCAGTTCCTGAGCGGCGAGCTCGAGGTCGAGCTCACGCCGCAGGGCACGCTCGCCGAGAAGATGCGCGCCGGCGGCGCCGGCATCCCGGCGTTCTTCACCGCCACCGGCTACGGCACCCCGGTGGGCGAGGGCAAGGAAGTGCGCGAGTTCAACGGGCGGCCGTACATCCTCGAGGAGGCGATCACCGGCGACTTCGCGATCGTGAAGGCGTGGAAGGCCGACCGGTACGGCAACGCGATCTACCGTCACACGGCGCAGAACTTCAACCCGATGGCGGCCACCGCCGGGCGCATCACCGTGCTCGAGGTCGAGGAGATCGTCGAGCCCGGCGCGCTGGAGCCCAGCCAGATCCACACGCCCGGCATCTACGTCAACCGCGTTATCCGGGGCACTTTCGAGAAACGCATCGAGCAGCGCACCGTGCGCGCCAAGGGAGGCTGAAACGATGGCACTCACCCGCGAACAGATGGCGCAGCGCGTCGCGCGCGAACTGCAGGACGGTTACTACGTGAACCTCGGCATCGGCATCCCGACGCTCGTGGCGAACTACATCCCCGAGGGCGTGCACGTGATGCTGCAGTCCGAGAACGGCCTGCTCGGCATGGGCCCGTTCCCGACCGAGGACGAGGTCGACGCGGACATGATCAACGCGGGCAAACAGACCGTCACCGCGATCACGGGCGCGGCGATCTTCTCCTCGGCGGAATCCTTCGCGATGATCCGCGGCGGTCACGTGGACCTCACGGTGCTCGGCGCCTTCGAGGTGGACGTGAATGGCGATATTGCCTCGTGGATGGTGCCGGGCAAGCTGGTGAAGGGCATGGGTGGCGCGATGGATCTCGTGGCCGCGGCGCGCAACATCATCGTGATCATGACGCACGCGGACAAGGCCGGTAACTCGAAGCTGCTCGATGCGTGCACCCTGCCGCTGACCGGCAAGGGCTGCATCCGCCGGGTGCTCACCGATCTCGCCTGGCTCGAGATCGATGACGGGGCCTTCTTGCTGCGCGAGCGCGCGCCCGGAGTCAGCGTCGAGGAGATCCGCGCGAAGACGGCAGGCAAACTGGTCGTGCCAGCGGATGTTCCCGAGATGCGCTTCTGATTCCGTGGGTCCGGCTTCAGCCGGACAATGTCCGGATGAATCCGGACCTACGGTCGATGTCCGGATGGATCGAGGTCCACGTCGATGACGCACTTGCCCGCGATGCGCCGCGCCGCGAGGTCGGCGATGGCCTCGGCGGTGCGCTCCAGCGGGTAGTGCGCCAGCGGCGGATCGCCGAGCCGGCCCTGCGCATACAGCGCGAGCACTGCATCGGTCACCGCGCGGCCGCCCTCGGGATGGCGTCCCGCGAAGCCGCCCCAGTCCACCCCCACCACCTGGCAGCTCTTCAGCAGCGGCAGGTTGAACGGCAGTTTCGGAATCTCGCCGCTGGCGAAGCCGATTACCAGGTAGCGCCCGTTCTCGGCGCAGGAACGCAGCGCCGGCTCGGCCAGCGCGCCGCCGACCGGGTCGAACACGAGGTCCACGCCGCGCCCGCCGGTGGCGGCCTTGAGCTCGGCGCGCAGGTCCCCGGCGGCGTAATCGATCAGCACATCGGCGCCGAGCGCGCGGCAGGCCTGGAGCTTCTCCGCGCTCGAGGCGGCGGCGATCACCCGTGCGCCCAGCGCCTTGCCCACCTGCACCGCGGCGGCGCCGGTGCCGCCGGCCGCGCCCAGCACCAGCAGCGTCTCTGCGGCTTTCAACGCGCCGCGATTCACCAGCGCGAAATACGCCGTGGCATTGGCCTGCAGGAACACCGCCGCGCCCGCGAAATCCATGTTCGCGGGCATGTGCGCGAGCTGCGCGCCCGCCAGCGTGATCAGCTCGGCGTAGGCGCCGATGCCGGGGCTCGCGAGCACTCGGTCGCCCGGCGCGAAACCCGTGACGCCGGCGCCGGTCGCGATCACCGTGCCGGCGCAATCGCCGCCGGGCACGAAGGGCGGCGGGATGCGGATCTGGTAGCTGCCGCCGATCAGCAGCGCATCGACGAAGTTCACGCCGGCAGCGTGGATGCGCACCAGCACCTGCCCGGGTCCCGGCTGCGGGTCGGGCAACTCGCGGAGTACCAGGGCGGAAGGCGGCCCGTATTCGCTGCAAACGATGGCGCGCATGGCGTGATGTTCCCTTCAGGTGCGCGGGTGCAGGCGCACCGGCATGTACTTGTGCCCGTTCACCAGGTTGGAACGGATGCGCCGCGCCTCGCCGGTGGCCTCGATGCCGCTGAAATGACGAAAGAACTCCTCGAAGAACACCCGCGCTTCCAGCCGCGCCAGGTTCGCGCCCAGGCACAGGTGGATGCCGTGGCCGAAGGCGAGGTGCGGGTTCGGGTTGCGGCGGATGTCGAAGCGCATCGGATCGGCGAACACCGCCTCGTCGAAATTGGCCGAGGTGTACAGCAGCACCACGCGGTCATTCTCGCGCACCGGCTGGCCCGCGATCTCGCAATCACGCGTGGCGGTGCGGCGGAAGTGGTGCAGCGGCGTGCTCCAGCGCAGCATCTCCTCGATGGCCCCTGGCAGCCGTGCCGGCTCGGCCTCGAGCTCGCGGTACAGTGCGGGGCGCTGCAGCAGTTCGTGCATGCCGGTGGCGATCAGGGCGCGCGTGGTCTCGTTGCCGGCCACCGTGATCTGCAGGAACAGCGAGGCGAACTCCGCCTCGCTGACCTTGTGCCCGTCGACCTCCACGTTCACGAGCAGCGAGATCAGGTCGTCGCCGCCGCGGTCCTTGCGCTCGGCCGCCAGCGAGTAGCCGTACATGCCCATCGCGATCCCGGCCTCGCGCTGCTCCTCGGGGCTGCAGCCGATGTCCGGGTCCGAAGCGGAGGTGCTCTTGTCCGACCACTCGCGCACCTGGTGCCACATCTCCTCGGGCACTCCGAGCATGGTGCAGATCACCGCGGTGGGCAGCTGGCCGGCAATGTCGTAGACGAAGTCGCAGTCGGGTTTCGCGCGCGCCGCGGCGAAGATGCCGCGCGTGATGGCGCGCACCCGCGGCTCGAGCTGCTCGAGCATGCGCTGCGTGAAGCGCTCGATCACGATGCGGCGGATCGGGCCATGGCGCGGCGGATCCATGCCGAGCAGCTGTCCGCGCGTGTCGGCGAGGATGTCGGCCGCGAGATCGTCGATCATCACGAAACCGCGCTCGGAGGAAAACGAACGGTGGTCGCGCGACACCGCGACCACGTCGGCATGGCGGCTCACCAGCCAGAAGCCGCCGCCGTCCGGGTGACGGTGCCAGTACACCGGCGCGTGCTCGCGCAGCCACCGCATTTGCTCGTGCGGCACGCCTGCGGCGTAGACGTCGGGATCGTAGAGCTCGATGGCGGGCAGGCTCATGCGCGCCTCACTTCAGCAGCATGTCGCGCGTGACCGGGTGCCCCTGCGCCTGCGCCAGCGCGATGTAGTCGGCGATCTGCGTGTGTCCGTCCGATATGCCCCAGATGCTGCCTTCGGGCAGGTAGTGCACCAGGCTGCCCTCGATGAAGAAGATCACCACGGCCGGCTCCTTCGCATCGGCGGGCACATACAGCGTGTGCGCGGTGTTGGCGGGCTCGCGCACCACCGATCCCGCGGTGGAGAGAAAGTCGCTCTCGAGGTAGCCCCAGGTCCCCGAGATCGTGAACGCGAACACGCCGCCGCTGTGGCGGTGCGGCGGCAGCTGCGCGCCGGGCTGGAAGCGGTTCATGCTGATCCAGTGGCCGGTATCGTCGGATACCCGCAGCAGCTTCATCTCGATGCCCCCGCCTTGCTCCACCCACGGCAGGTCGTTGTGGTTGATATGTCCCGAGGTGAGGGGGGTCTCGGGGAGTTCGGTGATCTTTACCGGTGTCGGGAGCTCTACGCTTGCCATGAGGGGACTCTTCGCGCGGTGGAAAGGGAGCCGCAATCTACGCCCGGCCCCGGCGTGGAGTAAAGCGCGCGGGCATTACGGACTCGCAAGCTTGGCGCCTGCCTCGCGCAAACGGATCAGGGTCGGCTGCGCGTCCTCGATCTGCCACGCCGGGAAGTTCGACACACTGGTGTAGACCGCGCCGTCCTCGTCGATCTCGATGTCGCGCGTGAACGAGCGGTAGCGCGCGAGCGGATAGACTTTCCAGGTCGCGCTCGCGATGTCGAAACGCAGCAGCGTGTCGGACTGGTTGCCATTCACCCACACCACGTTGCGCGCGCGGTCGACGTTCAGCGCATAGGGCGTTTCGCTGACGACCGGCAGCGGCCAGGTGTCGAAGCGATGCTGCGAGACGTCGTAGCGCGCGATGAGGCCCGAGGAGAAACCCGAGATCCACGGGTTGCCGGCGGCGTCGCAGCGCAGGCGGCGTGGCCCGGTGAAGGGGGCGGGAATGGCCTGCGTCTCGCCCGAAGCCGGATCGATGCGCACGATGTCGCCGGCATAGAGCCGCGCCACCCAGACCGTGCCGTCAGGTGCGATGTCGATGCCGTAGGGCATCGGGAAGCCGGTGTTGTCCCAGTCATACTCGGGCGGCTCGCTGACGTCGCCGCGCCCCAGGCGCCACTTCACCACGGCGCTCACCACGCGCTCGCGCAGGCTGCGTGGCGGCAGGTCGAAGTAGCTGAACTCCTCCCTCGCGCGGTCGAACATCGCCACCTGGTTGCTCAATGCCAGCGTGAACCAGACGCGATCCCCGGCATCGACGCGGATGGTGTGCGGATAGAAGCCCTCGTCCATCTTCCATTCGGTGAAGCGCTTGCTCACCGGGTCGAATTCGAGCAGCGACTGTGCCATCGAGGGCGTTATGAAGATGTGCCCGTCGACGGGCGACAGCGCGAAGGAGTGCACGCCCAGGTAGTTATCGACCTTGGGGTAGCCGGCGGCGAAACGGTTGCCGAGGATGCCGCCGAGCGGCGCGCCTTCGGCGTGCGGGATGGGGTAGACGCGGTATTCGCCCGACAGCGGGTCGAGTTCGTAGATGCGGTCCATCAGGTTGTCGCCGACGTAGACCATGCCGTTGGGGTGGGGCAGGAAGTCGTGCATCTGCGAGAGCGAGTTGCCGATGGGCCACTCGGTGATCTCGACGCCGGCGAGGTGCGGCTCCCACGGCTCGAAGTCCGGCAGCAGCTCGGGGCGGTCGCGGATCGCCTCGAAGCGCGCGTTCAGGTAGCGCGCCAGCGGCTGGCGGAATTCGTGCGCCATCTGCGCGCCGTAGCGGTTCATGCGGTCGATGGCGTCGCGCCATTCCTCGCCCGAGCGGGGCCTGCGCATGAACGGCGACGCCTGCTGGTGGCAGAACGCGCAGTGCAGCAGGAAGTGCTCGCGCGCGCGGGCATCGCCGTCGAAGTCGAGCAGCGAGAGCCACAGGTTCGACGGCTTGGATTCGGCCAGCGTGAGAGGATCGGTTTGCGGCGCGAGCAGCAGCTCCGGCGCCTCGTCGCCGCGGATGCCCTGCACGCGCGAGTCGGCGTAGCCCGGCTTGCGCACGCGCAGGTTCACCAGCTCGGCGGTGGGCTCGAAACGCACCTTGCCGGCCGCGTCGCTGAAGCGCGTGGTCTGCGCCGGCGCCAGGTTCGGGCGCCCCGGCGCCGGGTAGCCGTTGTCGGAGGTATCGGCGGGTGTGGTACCGGCGGGACTGCGCGTGACCATCGCGCTGGCGACCGGCGTACCCGCGCTGTCGCGCACGGTGAGCTCGATGGACCCGGCGCCCGCGCAGAAGGCAAGGGCGCAGATTCCCAGGGCCGCGGCTGGCAGGCGCATGCGTCGGTCTCCCGTTGGCTGGCGCGCCGATGGTGACCGTTCGGCGCGCCTCATGCAAACCGGCGCCCGCGCGCGGACCGGGCCCGGCGCGCGGGGCGCCGGGTCGAAACCACGCCCCGGCAGGTCCATGCAAGGCGCAGGAACGGCGTTCCACGTCGGGCCACGCCACGCCGGCGCGGTCTCGGCTATAGTGTCGGCTCGGGCAGGCAGCAGCGGGAGTACACCGGCTTGGAACAACTGACCACGATCGAACTGGCGAAGGAGTACATGAAGTTCTCTGCCGCGCATTTCACGATTTTCTCCGCCACGGAGCGCGAACGCCTGCACGGCCATAACTTCAGGGTGGCGGCCAGCATCACCGCGCCGGTGGGCGACAACGGCATGTGCTTCAGCTACCGCATCCTCAAGGACAAGCTCGAGCGGCTGTGCGAGGAGCTCGACGAGTACATGCTGCTGCCGGCGCTCTCGCCGCACCTGCGCATCGGCGAGCAGGGCGCGCAGTACCGCGTGGAGTTCGCCGGCGAGGAGCTGTTCTTCCCGCGCAGCGACACGCTGCTGCTGCCGGTGCGCAACTCCACGGTCGAGGAGTACGCGCGCTACCTGATGCAGCGGCTGCTCGAGGACAGCGCGCTGATCGGCGGACGCGATATCCGCGAGGTCGGCATCAAGGTTTCCTCCGGCCCCGGGCAGTGGGGCACCAGCCACTGGCGCAGGGACTGAGCAATGAAGACACTGGTCATCACGGGCGGCAGCAAGGGCATAGGGCTGGCCACGGCGCGGCTGTTCGCGGCCGAGGGCTACCGGGTCGTCAACATCTCGCGCAGCCCCATCGCGCTGCCGGGCGCGGTGCAACTCGGCATCGACATCGCCGAACCCGACTGGGTGGCGCGCCACGCAGAGGCCGTGCGCGCCGCGGTGGCCGGCAGCGAGAGGATCGCGCTGGTTCACAACGCCGGCCTGCTGACCAAGGACAGCGTCGCGAACGTGGATGCGGCGGCGCTGCATCGCGTGCTGCAGGTCAACGTGGTCGCCTGCGTGCAGCTCGACCAGCTGCTGCTGCCGCTGATGGGCGCCGGCTCCTCGATCGTCTACGTGGGCTCGACGCTGGGCGAGAAGGCGGTGGCGGGCGCCTGTGCCTACGTGGTGTCCAAGCATGCCCTGATCGGCCTGATGCGCGCGACCTGCCAGGATCTCGCCGGGCGCGGCATCCACACCGCCTGCGTCTGTCCGGGCTTCACCGATACCGAGATGCTGCGCGCCCACGTCGGCGATGCGTTCGAGGTGCTGGAGGCGCTGGCCGGCAACGTGACCTTCGGGCGCCTGATCGAGCCGGGGGAGGTCGCGCGCACCATCCACTTCTGTGCACACAACGCGGTGATCAACGGCGCCGTCATCCACGCCAACCTGGGGCAGGTCGAGCGCTGAGCGCTCGCTGCGCCGCGGCGGGCTGTTGTAGCCGGCCGCATGCTCGGCTAGAGTCGTGGCGCCGCCGCGTGGCGGCGCGAACAAACATACTGGAGAACACGACCATGATGCGTCTGCCGATGGCGACCCTGACCCTCAGTCTCAGCCTTTTCGCCGTCGCTGCGACGGCGGAATGCAGCCGTGAAGCCGCACCGGCGATACCCGACGGCACCGTGGCGAC
>DAORUQ010000094.1:0-12824 GCA_035433265.1 Pseudomonadales bacterium
CGGGGCCAACTTGCCGCCGTAGGTGAACTCGGCCAGCACGATCTTGCCGCGCTCGACGGTGAGGGGGCAGGAGCCGTAGCCGTCATAGCGTGCGTCGCCGCGGGCCTCGCCGCGCGTCACCAGCAGGTTGTGCGCGACCACCGGCGCCTGCTTGCGCGCTGCCGCGGCCGTCTTGGCGTTCGTGGTGTTGCCCGCGTCGCCGAGCGCGAAGACGTTGTCGAAGCCGCGATGGCGCAGCGTCGCCGGGTCCACGTCGACCCAGCCCGCGGCGTCGGCCAGCGGGCTGACGCGGATGAAGTCGGGCGCCTTCTGTGGCGGCACGACGTGGATCATGTCGAAGTCGAGGTTCACGGTCTGCTGGCTGCCGTCGGCGTTGGTCTGGCGGAATGTCGCCTTGCGCGCAGGGCCGTCTACGGCGACCAGGTTGCGGTTGAACTCCAGCCCGATGCCATAGGCCCCGACGTATTCCATCAACGCCGGCACGTAGTCGGGCACGCCGAACAATACCGCGCCCGCGTTGCAGAACCGGATGTCGAGCTGCGACAGCACGCCGGCGCGGCGCCAGTGATCGGCCGAGAGGTACATGGCCTTCTGCGGCGCGCCGGCGCACTTGATCGGCATCGGCGGCTGCGTGAAGACCGCCCTGCCGCCGCGAAGATTCTGCACCAGCTGCCAGGTATAGGGGGCGAGGTCGTAGCGGTAGTTGGAGGTCACGCCGTTGCGCCCGAGCGTCTCGGGCAGCCCCTCGATGCCCTGCCAGTCGAGCTTGATGCCCGGACACACCACGAGCTGCCGGTACGAGACCACGCGGCAGCCGTCGAGGATCACGGCGTTGCGCTCGGGTTCGAAGGCGGCCACGGCGGACTTGATCCAGTGCACGCCGCGCGGCAGCACCGCGGCCATCGTGCGCGCCGTGAACGCGGGCTTGAACACGCCTGCGCCTACCAGCGTCCAGCCGGGCTGGTAGTAGTGCACGTCGGCGGGATCGATGATCGCGATGTCGAGCCCGGGTCGGCGCGCCAGCAGGCTCGAGGCCACCGCGACACCTGCCGCGCCGCCGCCGATGATCACGATCTCGTGCGAAGCATCGGCCACCTCCACCGGCGTCCTGCCGCCGTTCATGATGCGGCGCACCAGACCGCGGAGGTCGTAGCCGGCCTTCGCGCCCGTCTCGATGATCTCGGGCAGCGGGATCTTCCCGGATTGCGACAGCGCCCACATCGTGGCCGAGCGCATGCCGCTGCGGCAGTAGGCCAGCACGGGCCTGGGCAGTTCCTCCATCATCCGCCCGAACTCGGCGCCCTGCTCGTCGCTGACCTTGCCCGATTCCGCGGGCAGGTAGCGCACCTCGAGCCCCGCGCTGCGCGCGGCGCGCTCGATTTCGCTGAAGCCGGGCTGGTCGGCGGCCTCCCCGTCGGTGCGGTTGCAGATGATCGAGCGGAATCCCGCGCCGGCAATTTCCGGGAGATCGGCGGCTGCGATCTGCCCCGCGACCGAGAGCGCGGGGGTCAGTTTCTTGATGTCCACGGTTTCAGCTCCTGGCGAATCTGCGCAATCAAGGCATTACAAACATACATGACAATCCATGGTTTTCCTCCAGATCGTTGCGCGCAATGGCCAGCGGGTGGTCGGTGGCATGCGGTGGGACAATCGTCCGCAGGAATGCGGGCCCACGCCGGGGAGGACAATCGTCCGCATGAATGCGGACCCGCGGGGGCGGGTTGACCGATATAGTACCCATCGGTATTTTAAGTCACCCGGGTATGCCGCCGAACGATCGATTGCACCGCTACACACCGGCCGAGAGCGCACCACATGATCAGAAATCTTCCGGCGAAATGGGATCTCGAGGCGGACGTCGTGGCCGTGGGATCGGGGGGCGGCGGCCTGGCGGCTGCCATCACCGCCCATGACCACGGCGCCAGCGCGCTGGTCCTGGAGCGCTGCGACCAGGTCGGTGGCGTCACCGCCTACTCGATGGGCGAGGTGTGGATTCCGGGCAATCATCTCGAAGCCGCGCTGGGCATCGAGGATTCGCCCGAGAGCGGCTTCGCCTACATCAAGCGCCTGTCCATGGGCTACGGTGACGACCTCGCGATCCTCAACCAGATGGTTCACGGGCCGGTTGCGCTCAGGTTTTTCGAGGAGCGGATCGGGCTGAAGATGTGCGTGGTCCGCGATCTGCCCGATTACTACTACCCGCACGTCGAGGCGAGCCTTGCCGAAGGCCGCTGCCTCGAGGCGCTGCCGTTTCCCGCGCAAACGCTCGGCGACTGGCAATCCAGGACGCGCCTGTCGCCGCACGTGCCCTACGGCATGACGCACGAGGACATATTCCATAACGGCGGCATGGCCAACATGATGAAGTGGGACTACAGCGTCATGGCGGAGCGCCTCGCGAAGGACGAGCGCTGCGCCGGTCCCGGGCTGGCGGCCTGGTTCGTCAAGGGTGTGCTCGATCGCGGCATCGCGATGCACACCGGCGTCGATGTGCAGGAACTGGTGGTCGATGGCGGGCGTGTCGTCGGCCTGCGCGCGCGCGTCGATGGCCGGGACCTCTTCGTCAAGGCCAATCGCGGTGTCGTCATCGCCGTCAGCAGCTACGAGCGCAATCCGGGCTACGCAAAGACACTGGGGCATCAGCTCGACCCGGTGTCGATGGTGATGCCGACCATCGACGGGGCGCATCTGCGCCTGGCAGGGCAGGCCGGGGCGCGCATCGCGCGGGTGCCGGACGTGTCGATGCTCGGTTTCCACGTGCCGGGCGAGGAGCAGGAGGACGAGGTGGCGCTGTGGCGCGGCGCGCTGCCCTTCATGGGGCTGCCGCACACGATCGTCGTCAACCGCGCCGGCAAGCGCTTCGCCAACGAGGCGTTCTACCGCTCGGTTTATTTCGCGCTCGGCGCCATCGACGGCGCGACCCAGACCCATCCCAACTACCCCTGCTGGGCGATCTTCGACAGCCAGGCGCGCGAGAAGTATCCCTTCGGCTCGGTGATGCCCGGCGAGGAACTGCCCGAGGCCATGGGCGTCACGGCGCATTCGATTGCCGAACTGGCAGCGAGGATCGGCGTGGACGCGCACGGGCTCGCCGACACCGTTGCCCGTTTCAACGATTACTCCGCGCGCGGGGAGGATCCCGAATTCGCGCGAGGCACCTTCCCGTGGGGTGCGCTGATGTGCGGCGATCCGCTGCAGAAACCCAACGCCAACCTCGGTCCGCTGCTGAAGGCCCCGTTCCATGCGGTCCGGCTGCACCAGATGGCCGGCGGCGGCATCGCCGCCACGGGCATCCTGGCCGACCATCACTGCCGCGCCATCGGCTGGGATGACGAGCCGATCGAGGGGCTCTACGTCGCCGGCAACTCGGTCGCGCGGCTCGACAACGGCGCCCTGATGCAGAGCGGCATCACCAACGCGCGCGGCATGACGCACGGCTATCTGGCCGGACGGCACGCCGCCGGCCACCCCAGCGCGCTGTTGCAGCAAGAGCGCTTGCGCCTGGGCCTCTGAGAAAGAGCATGATCGAAGCACAGAACTCCATCGTCATCGGCGCCCCCATCGGCAACGTCTGGGACTACGTGCAGGACATCAGCCGCTGGGCAAACCTCTTTCCGGGTTGCCGCGAATGCACCGTCATCGACGACCACAACTCGCGCTGGCTGATCAAGGTCGGCGCCGGCGGGCTGGTGCGCACCGTCAACGTGATGGTGCGGGTCGAGCGCTGGGACGGGCCGGAACGGGTCGACTTCTCCTACGCGCTGGAGGCCGAGCCGGTCGTCGGCGGCGGCAGCTACGTCGCGGCGATGAAGGAGCCGCACGAGACAGAAATCACGCTGAAGGTGCGTGTCGAGGGCAGCGGCTCGATGGCGCCGATGTGGGAGGCCGTCAGCAGGCCGCTGTTGCCGCAATTGGCGAAGAGTTTCTCCGGCAGGCTGAAGACGGAAATCGAGAACGGGGCGACTGCTGCCCTCGCGACCGCCTCCGCGACGCCGGCAAGGCCCGCGCCGCTCAGGCTCATCGCTACATGGCTGCGCAGGACATGGCAAAAGCTGTTCGGATAGACGCCACCGTGCCCAGCCGGCGGGCTGCCCCGGTCACACGGATCCGGTCCAACCGCGCGCGCGGGCGTCCCAGCCCCGAGGACGCCGCCGCCATCGACCACGAGCTGCTGGATATCGCGCTCGGGTTGTTCCTGCAACACGGCTACGGCGGCACCTCGATGCGCCAGATCGTGGCTGCCGCGGGCGTCTCCAAGACGACGCTGTACTCCCGCTTCACCTCCAAGGCCGATCTGTTCCGGGCCATCATGATCCAGCAGATCGACCGGCTGTCGCCATCGGCCTCGCTGCAATCCGAAGGCGGACCGCTCGCGCTCGAAGCGGGTTTGCGCTCCTACGCCAACCAGATGCTCGCCGTCAGCCTGGAGGGCGATGTTCTCGGCGTGAACCGCCTGATCTACAGCGAATCCCATCGCTTCCCGGAACTGGGCGCCGCCGCGGCGGAGCGCACCGCGCTGGGTATCGCGCGCATATCCGACTTCGTCAGGACCTGCGCGCGCAACGCCGGACGCAGCTGCAGCGATCCCAAGGGCATCGCGGAAGCGTTCATCTTCATGATTCGTGGCTGGTACGTGAATGTCCTTCTCACCAATCGCGAGGTCCCGGTCGCCGAACGCGAACGCTGGGTGAAGCGCGCCGTGCGCGCGCTGGTGTGCGGACAGCACGAATGGTGAATCCGCGACGGGGCGTGGCCGGGCGCGCGGCAGCGCCAGGGCCTGCGCGGTTCAGCGCGCCGCGCGCAGCGCCCCGGCAAGCCCTTCGAGCAGCGCCAGCGTGTCGTCGAGCGCGAGGCAGGCGTCGGTGACGCTCTGGCCGTAACGCAGCGTGTCGCGCGGGCCGAGTTTCTGCGCGCCGCCCTGCAGGTGGCTCTCGATCATCACGCCGCGAATGCCGCGCTGCCCCGCGCGGATCTGTGACGCAAGATCAGCCGCCACATCCGCCTGGCGCGCCGGATCCTTGCCGCTGTTGCCATGGCTGCAATCGACCACCAGGCCCGCCTCGAGGCCGGCATCCTGCAGGCGTTGCAGCGCATCGTTCACGGCGGCGGCGCCGAAATTCGGCCCCGAGACGTTACCGCCGCGCAGGACCAGGCAGCAATCCGGATTGCCGCTCGAGCGCAGTATCGCGGGGCTGCCTTCCTTGGTGATCGAGGGGAACCAGTGCGGATGCGCGGCGGCGCGGATCGCGTCGATGGCGACACCGACGTCGCCGTCGGTGCGGTTCTTGATGCCCACCGGCATCGACAGGCCCGAGGCGAGCTCGCGGTGGACCTGGCTCTCGACGGTGCGCGCGCCGATCGCGCCGAAGCTGACCAGGTCCGCGTAGTACTGGCCGAACGTGGTGTCGAGGAACTCCGTGGCCGCGGGCAGGCCGAGCGCGGTCACGTCGAGCAGCAGCCGGCGCGCGAGATGCAAGCCCTTGTTGATGTGGAAGCTGCCGTCGAGGTCCGGATCGTTGATCAGGCCCTTCCAGCCGACCACGGTGCGCGGCTTCTCGAAATACACGCGCAGCACGATGAACAGCGCGTCCCCGAGGCCCGCGGTGCGCAACTGCATCTGCCGGGCGTAATCGAGAGCCGCCGCCGGATCGTGCACGGAACAGGGCCCGACGATGCACAGCAGGCGGCGGTCCGCGCCACGCAGGATCGCCTCGATCGTGCGCCGCGAGCTGTTGACCAGCACCGCGCCGGCGTCGCTGTGCGGCAGTTCCTCGCACAGCACGGCCGGCGTGATCAGCGGCTGGGTCTGGGTTATGCGCAGGTCGTCGGTGCGGATCATGGCTCGGTACTCCCCGGCGCCGCGGCCGCTTGCGGCGCGATCCAGGCGCGCAACAGCTCGTTGCCGAGCACCAGCACCACCGCGCCGACGAACAGTCCGATGATGCCCTGGGTGATGAAGCCCCCGATGGCGCCGACGAATATCACGGCGACGGGCGCGTTCAGGCCGCGTCCCATCAGCAGCGGCTTCAGCACGTTGTCCAGCGGCATCAGCAGCAGCGTCCAGGCGAGGAAGGCCGCCGCGGTGAAGAGGTCGGCTGTCGAGAACAGCCAGATCGCAGCCGGCACCATGATGATGCCCACACCGAGCTGCACCACGCCGAGCACCAGCGCCAGCGCCGTCCAGAATCCGGCCGCGGGAACGCCGGCCAGGAACAGGGCGGCGCCGGCCAGCAGGGCCTGGATCAGCGCCACGCCGAGGATGCCGCGCGTGACACCGCGCACGGTGGCGGCCGCGAGCGTCGTGAACTCGGCACCGCGCTCCCCGACGAGCCGCGTCGCCAGTGCGCGTGCCACGTTGCCCCCGGTCGTCGCACTGGCCAGCAGCGCGCCGCTGATCGCGATGGCGAACACGAACTGCAGCAGGCCCAGACCGAACTGCGCCGCCGATGACAGGAACCAGCCCGCCACCGGTTTCATCTGCGGACCCAGGGTGGCGAACACGGATTCCAGGTTCTGCGACGCCTGCAGCCAGAGCGCATGCACGCGTTCCCCGACGATGGGCCACGCAGCGACCTTGTCCGACGGCGGCGGCACCTTGAGCTTGCCTTCCTGGAAGGCCCCCATCACCGCCTGGACGTCGTCGACCACGGTACCCGTCAGCATCACGCCGGGGACGATGATCAGCGCGAGCAGGGCCAGCACCAGCAGCGTGGCGGCGAGGACGCGGCGCCCGCCGAGCCACTGGCTGAGCACCAGGAACGGACCGTGGAGCGCGATGGCGATGATGCAGCCCCAGGCGATCGCCAGCAGGAAGGGTGCGACGATCAGGGCGCACCAGCCGATCAGCAGCGCCAGTGCGCCGAGCCGGATCGCCACGTCGGTGGCGCGCGCGAGCTCGCGCTGCTGTTCGTTTCCGTCCGTCTCCATGGCGGGTCTCCCGATCGGTGTGCGCCGGCGCTCAGCGAGCGCGCCTGCTGTGTTTCTCGAAATTCTCCTGCCGTGCCCGCTCGCTCTTGCGCAGCAGGATCACGGTCGCGCCGGTGCCGCCGAGGTGGCGCGGCGCGGAATGGAAGGCCAGCACCTCGGCGAACTGCGGCAGCCACATCGCCACGCAGCTCTTCAGCAGAGCCGGCGTGCTGCGCCCGGCGCCCTTGCCGTGGTTGATCAGCGCGGCGCGCACGTCGTGCTTCATGCAGTCCGCGACGAAGCGCCACAGGGCCTCGCGCGACTGCTCCACCGTGAGGCCGTGCAGGTCGAGGCGCGAATCGAAGCGGTAGTCGCCCAGGCGCAGGCGCTTGAACACGCCGTATTGCACGCCGGGGCGGATGAAGCTCAGTTCCGCATGCGGTTCGACCAGCGGAATGTGGGAATCGGAGAGGAAGTTGCCGTCCTTGCGCACCAGGGATTCGGCCGCGAGCCGCCGGGCCAGCGTGCCGGGCGTGATCTCGGGCGCGCGCTTGAGATGCAGTTGCACATCGCCGGCGAGCGGTCGCACATCGCTCATCAGCTCGCGAAAATCCTCGTCCTCGGACGTGTTTTTCTGCATCCCCGGTTCCCCTGTCCGGCGCCCGCGCGGGCCGTGCCGGCGGCACCTGCCGTGGCGGCGCAGTATACGCGCAATCCGCGCCGCGGATGCCGGGCATGAGCCATCGAAATGGCTGAATTGCCGGGTGCTTGCCGCTACACTGACAGCCCGCTGCCGTGCGCCACCTGCGACAATGCGAGGCCTCGATGACAACAAGAATGGAGGAAACCCGATGCTGGGTCTGATCATGAACAGGCAGCTGACGATCACCTCGATCCTGGAGCACGCGCGCAAGTTCCATGGCGACGCCGAAGTCGTGTCGGTCACGGCCGACCAGCCGCTGCACCGTTACACCTATCGCGAGGCCTTCGCGCGCAGCGCGCGGCTGGCCAATGCGCTGGCGCGCCTCGGTATTCGCCCGGGCGAGCGCATCGGCACGCTGGCCTGGAACGACTACCGCCACCTCGAGGTCTACTTCGCGACTTCCTGCGCGGGCTTCGTGTGCCACACGATCAACCCGCGCCTGTTCCCGGAGCAGATCGAATACATCGTCGAGCACGCCGAGGACCGCTGGATCTTCGTCGACCCGGCCTTCGTGCCGCTGCTGGAAGCGCTGAAGCACCGGCTCGGCTGCGTCGAGGGTTTCGTGATCCTCGGGCCGGCGGGCGCGGCGGCGAACACCACGCTGCGCAATGCCGTCGACTACGAGACGCTGATCGCCGGCGAGCCCGATACCTTCGACTGGCCGGCACTCGACGAGAACAGCGCCTGCGCGATGTGCTACACCTCCGGCACCACGGGAAATCCCAAGGGAGTGGTCTACAGCCATCGCGCGCTCGTACTGCACACCTACGCCTGCCTGATGCCCGACGTGATGAGCCTCTCGGCGCGCGAGGTCGTGATGCCGGTGGTGCCGATGTTCCACGTCAACGCCTGGAGCATCCCCTACGGCGCCGCCGCGGTCGGCGCGAAGCTGGTGTTCCCGGGTCCGAAGATGGGCGACGGCGAGACGCTGCAGCGGCTGATCGAGGGCGAGGGCGTCACGGTGACGGCCGGCGTGCCCACGGTCTGGCTCGCGCTGCTGACGCACCTGGACCGGACCGGCAAGCAGGTTCCCTCGCTGAGGCGGGTGATCGTCGGCGGCTCGGCCTGCCCGCGTACGATCATGGAAGAGTTCGAGCACAAGCATGGCGTGCACGTGCACCATGCCTGGGGCATGACCGAGATGAGCCCGATGGGGACCTTCAATTCTCCGAGCGCGGATTTCGACACGCTGAGCAGCGAGGAGCAATGGGCGCAGCGCCTGCGCGTCGGGCGGCCCGTCTACGGGGTGGAGGTCAAGATCGTCGACGCCGCGGGCAAGGAACTGCCCTGGGACGGTGTATCCTTCGGCGCGCTCAAGGTGCGCGGGCCGTGGATCTGTGCGGAGTACTTCCGCATCGGCAAGGGCGATGCGCACGACGACGAGGGCTGGTTCGAGACCGGCGATGTCGCGGCCATCGACCGGCGCGGCTACGTCGCGATCACCGACCGCACCAAGGACGTGATCAAGTCCGGCGGCGAGTGGATCAGCTCGATCGATCTCGAGAACACCGCGGTGGCGCACCCGGCCGTGGCCGAGGCGGCGGTGATCGGCGCGTATCATCCGCGCTGGGACGAGCGGCCGCTGCTCTGCGTCGTGTTGCATCCGGGTGAACAGTTGACGCGCGAGGATATGCTCGCGTGGTTCGAGGGCAAGGTCGCGAAGTGGTGGGTTCCCGACGACGTGGTCTTCGTCGACGGACTCCCGCACACTGCAACGGGCAAGTTGAGCAAGAAGGATCTGCGCGAGCGCATGAAGGATTACCGCTTCCCGTAGGTCGCCATTCATGGCGACGGGTGCCCTGCCGGCGGCTGCAGTCGCCATGAATGGCGACCCACGGGTCGACGGCAGCACCCGGGCATGCACACAGATGAATCTGGTCTTGTAACGGAGAGACGATATGAGCGATTACAAAGCCCCTGTCACGGAGATCGCCTTCGTGCTGGATGAGCACGCCGGCATGGCAGGAATCGCCGCGCTGCCGGGGCTGGAGGAAGCGACCCCCGACGTCGTGCAGGCGGTGCTGGAGGGCGTGGCCACGCTGACCGAGGAGGTGATCGCGCCGCTCAACTGGCCGGGCGACCGCCAGGGCACGCGCATCGAGAACCGCGCCGTGGTGCAGGCCGACGGTTTCAAGGAGGCCTACTGGCAGTACGTCGAGGGCGGCTGGGGCAGCCTGCCGTTTCCGGCCGAGCTCGGCGGGCAGGGCATGCCCGTGGTGCTCGCCACCGCGGTGCTCGAGATGGTCCAGTCGGGCGGCATTGCCTTCGGCCTGTGCCCGCTGCTCACCCAGGGCGCCACCGATGCGATCCTCGCCCACGGCAGCGATGAACTGAAGCGCACGTACCTGCCGAAGATGATCTCGGGCGAATGGACCGGCACCATGAACCTCACCGAACCGCAGGCGGGCTCCGATCTCGCCGCGGTTGCGGCACGCGCGCAACGCGACGGGGATCATTACCGCATCTTCGGCAACAAGATCTTCATCACCTGGGGTGACCACGGGATGACGGAGAACGTGATCCACCTGGTGCTCGCACGCCTGCCCGACGCGCCGCCGGGCGTGAGAGGCATCTCGCTGTTCCTGGTCCCGAAGTTCCTTGTGAATGCCGACGGCAGCCCGGGCGCGCGCAACGACGTCTACCCGGTCTCGGTCGAGCACAAGCTCGGCATTCACGCCAGCCCGACCTGCGTGATGGGCTTCGGCGACGACGGCGGCGCCATCGGCTACCTGGTCGGCGAGGAGGGCAAGGGCCTCGCCTGCATGTTCACGATGATGAACCACGCGCGGCTCTCGGTGGGGCTGCAGGGGGTGGCGGTCTCCGAGCGATCGCTGCAGCGCGCCGTGGCCTTCGCGCGCGAGCGGGTACAGGGCGCGGTGGCCGGACAGCCCGGGCGTGCCCCGATCGTCCATCACCCCGACGTGCGGCGCATGCTGCTGCAGATGAAGGCGCTGACCGAGGCCGGGCGCGCGCTCGCCTACGTCGCGATGGGCAGCCAGGACCGCATCCATCATTCGCCCGATGCCGCCGAGCGAGCGTTCCACGAGGAACGCATCGCGCTGCTCACACCGATCGTGAAGGGCTGGTGCACGGAAATGTCGATGGAGATCACCTCGCTCGGCGTGCAGGTGCATGGCGGCATGGGTTTCATCGAGGAGACGGGCGCCGCGCAGCACCTGCGCGATGCGCGCATCCTGCCGATCTACGAAGGCACCAACGGCATCCAGGCGCTGGATCTGGTGGGGCGCAAGTTCCTGCGTGACGGCGGTGCCGGGATGAAGTCGCTGCTCGCCGAGATGCGCGGCGTCGCGACGGCGCTCGGCGCGGGCGCGCTCGCCGACATCGGGACGCGGCTCGCGCGCGCGATCGATGCGCTGCAGGATGCGGCCGACTGGATCCGCGCGAATGCCGATGCCGCCGGCGTGGTGCCGGGCGCGGCGGCATACAACTTCCTGATGCTCGCGGGCACCGTGGCCGGTGGCTGGCAATCGGGCGTGGCGGCGCTGGCCGCGCAGCGCCGGCTCGCGGCGGGTGCCGACAACGCGGACTTCCTGCGCGCCAAGCTGCTCACGGCGCGCTTCTACGCCGAGCAGATCCTGCCGCGCGCGCAGATGCATGCCGAGGCCGTGCAGGCCGGTGCGCAGACGATCATGGCCTTCGACGAGGCGATGTTGTAGGTCGCCATTCATGGCGACATGTGCATTCGGCCAGGCACCCGTCGGCATGAATGCCGACCCACACCAGAAGGAGTGATGACGATGCAACGCTGCGAACAGTTCTACATCAACGGTCAGTGGGTCGATCCGGTCGAGCGCCGCACGCTGGAGGTGATAAACCCGGCCACCGAGCAGCCGATCGCGACAATTGCGCTGGGCTCGGCGGCGGACGTCGACAAGGCCTGCACGGCCGCGCGTGCTGCATTCCCGGCGTATTCGCGCACCTCGCGCGCCGAGCGCATCGCGCTGCTCGAGCGCATCATCGCGGGCTACCAGGCGCGCTATGGCGAATTCGCCGCGGTCATCTCGCAGGAGATGGGAGCGCCGATCACGCTCGCGACCAGGGCCCAGGCGGCCATGATCGTCGGGCATTTCAGCGCCGCGCTGCAGGTGCTGAAGGAATTCCGCTTCGAGGAGGACATCGGGACCACGCGCGTGTTGCGCGAGCCCATCGGCGTGTGCGCGTTCATCACGCCGTGGAACTGGCCCGCGAACCAGATCGCCTGCAAGGTGGCCCCGGCACTCGCCACCGGCTGCACCATGGTGCTGAAGCCGAGCGAGATCGCGCCGCTCGACGCGTACCTGTTCGCGCAGGTGCTGCACGATGCCGGCGTGCCGCCGGGCGTGTTCAACCTCGTCAACGGCGACGGTCCCGGCGTGGGCAGCGCGCTGGCCGCGCACCCGGAAGTCGACATGGTCTCGTTCACCGGCTCCACGCGCGCGGGCATCCAGGTGGCGAAGAACGCCGCCGACACGGTCAAGCGCGTGTGCCAGGAACTCGGCGGCAAGTCGGCCAACATCCTGCTCGACGATGCGGACTTCCAGAAGGCCGTGACGCGCGACGTGCTCGGCTGCTTCAGCAACAGCGGCCAGTCCTGCAACGCGCCCACGCGCATGCTGGTGCCTGCAGCGCGTCTCGACGAGGTCAAGTCGATCGCGCGCGCCGCCGCCGCGATGGTCAAGGAAGGCGACCCGCAGGCGGAAAGCACCACGATGGGCCCGGTGGTCAGCAAGGCGCAATACGACAGGATCCAGCGCCTGATACAGGCCGGCATCGACGAGGGCGCGGAACTGGTCTGCGGCGGCACCGGCAAGCCCGAGGGGCTGGAGACCGGCTACTACGTGAAGCCCACGATTTTTGCCAACGTGCGCAACGACATGACCATCGCGCGCGAGGAAGTCTTCGGGCCGGTGCTCGCGATCCTGCCCTACCGCGACGAGGCCGAGGCGATCCGCATCGCCAACGACACCGTCTACGGGCTGTCGGGCTACGTCACCTCGGCGAGCATCGAGCGCGCGCGCAACGTGGCGGCGCAATTGCGTACCGGCATGGTGCACCTGAACGGCGCCTCGACCGACATCGCCGCGCCCTTCGGCGGCTACAAGCAGTCGGGCAACGGCCGCGAGTGGGGCGAGCACGGCTTCCACGACTTCCTCGAGACCAAGGCGGTGATGGGATTCAACCCGGGCTGATGCCGGGGCCCCTGCGCGCATCGGCC
>DAORUQ010000095.1:0-12763 GCA_035433265.1 Pseudomonadales bacterium
CAACACCGACCGATCGAGCTAGTCAGGTGCATAGGTGAAATCGTCCGTCAGGGTCTCGTAGCGCTCAGCGCGCGTGCGCCTGTCCCTCACCGGGATGTCATAGCCCGCCCGGACGGTGGACCCGATCCTCACGCTGGCGGCGGGCGCGGTGCTGCAGCGGCCACCGCCCGCGCACGACCTCGCGATCTGGCACGGTGTCAGCCCGGCGCTGTGGATGAGCGTGATCGCGCTGCTCGGCGGCGCGCTGCTCTACTCCGGACGCCGGCCGCTGTTCGCGCTGCAACAGCGCCTGGAAGGATCGCTGGACGCGCGCGCCGTGTTCGAGCGCGTACTCGCGGGCCTGCGCGCCGCGGCGCGGCGCATCACCGCGCTGCTGGAAAACGGCTCGCTGCAGCGCCAGGCCGCGCTGTTCATCGCCGCGGCGCTCGTGCTGGGTGGCACCGGCATGCTCTCCTCCGCTGCCCCCCTGAGCGGCCCGCGTGCGCTGTTGCCCGTGGACGGCGTGAGCGTGGCGGCCGCACTGGCGCTAGCGGCGGCCGCGCTCGGCGCGACCTTGCTGCATCGCCAGCGTCTGCACGCGCTGATCCTCACGGGCGCCGTGGGGCTCATCGTCGCGCTGGTCTTCGTCAGGTTTTCCGCGCCCGATCTCGCGCTCACGCAACTCTCGGTCGAGGTGGTCACCGTCGTGTTGCTGCTGCTGGCGCTGTATTTCCTGCCGCAGAACACGGCGCCCGAATCGGGGCGCGCCCGCCGCTGGCGCGATGGCGTCATCGCGCTCGCCGCAGGCTGCGGCACGGCCCTGCTGGCCTGGGCGGTGCTGACGCGCGAGGCAAACCCGATCTCGGCCTTCTACCTCGAAAACAGCGTGCCGGGCGGTGGCGGCAGCAACGTGGTCAACGTGATCCTCGTCGATTTCCGCGGCTTCGACACCTTCGGCGAGATCACCGTGCTCGCGCTGGCGGCGCTCGGCATCGGCGCGCTGCTCGACACGCTGCACCTGCCGGGGCCTGCCAGCGATGCGCAGGGCCGCGCCTGGGATCAGGATATGCATCCGCTGATCCTCGCGACCTTCGCGCGCCTGTTGCTGCCGCTGGCACTGCTGGTTTCCGTGTTCATTTTCCTGCGCGGTCACAACCAGCCGGGCGGTGGCTTCATCGCGGGCCTGGTCACGGCCATCGCGCTGATCATGCAGTATCTGGCCAACGGCGCGAGCTGGGCGCAGGCGCGTCTTCCCGCCCGTACCGAGCCCCTGATCGCGCTGGGCCTCGGCGCCGCCTTCCTGACCGGCGCGGCGAGCTGGGGCTTCGGCCGACCGTTCCTGACCTCCACCTTCGGTCACGCGCAACTGCCGCTGGTCGGGGGCTTCGAGCTGGCCTCGGCCATGGCCTTCGATCTCGGGGTTTACCTGGTCGTGGTCGGCGCAACGCTGCTGATACTGATCAACCTCGGCCTGGCGCACGGCGCGAGCCACGAGGGAGAACGGTGATGGAGGCCCTGATCGCGATGGCCATCGGCGTGCTCACGGGCTGCGGCGTCTACCTGGTATTGCGCGCGCGCACCTTCGCGCTGGTGCTGGGGCTGACCCTGCTCTCCTATGCCGTCAACCTCTTCCTGTTCGCCACCGGCCGTCTGGTGACTGGCCGGCCGCCGGTGATCGGCGCCGCTGCCAGCCATGCGGACCCGCTGCCGCAGGCGCTCGTGCTCACCGCGATCGTCATCGGCTTCGCGATGACGGCCTTCCTGATCGTGCTGAGCCTGCGCGCGCGCGCGGACCTCGGCAACGACCACGTCGACGGACGCGAGGACGCATGAGCGCGCATCTCGCCATAGCCCCCGTGCTGGCACCGTTCGTCGCCGGCCTCGCGCTGCTCGCGCTCGCCGGCATGCCTTTGGGGCTCAAGCGCGCGGTCTCGGTGCTGGCCCTGCTGGCGCAGGCCGGCATCGCGATGGCGCTTCTCGCCGCCGTGGCGCAGGGCGACATCCTCGTCTATCGTCTCGGCGACTGGCCGGCCCCCTGGGGCATCGTGCTGGTGGCGGACCGCCTCGCCGCGGCGATGGTGCTGATCACCACGCTGCTGGCGCTGTTCGCCGCGATCCATGCCGGCGACGGCGCCGACCGGCACGGACGGCATTTCCACGTACTGTTCCAGCTGCAGCTGTTCGGGCTCGCGGGCGCCTTTCTCACCGGCGACCTGTTCAACCTCTTCGTGTTCTTCGAGGTGCTCCTGATCGCCTCCTACGGCCTGCTGCTGCACGGCGGCGGGGCCGAACGCACGCGCGCCGGGCTGCACTACGTGGTGCTCAACCTGCTCGGCTCGACGGTGTTCCTGTTCGCCGCCGGACTGCTCTACGCCACGCTGGGCACCCTGAACCTCGCCGACCTCGCACAGAAGGCCGCGGCCCTGCCCGCCCAGGACGCGGGACTGGCACGCGCCGGCGGCCTGCTGCTGCTGGCCGTCTTCGCCCTGAAGGCAGCGCTGCTGCCGCTGCACCTGTGGCTACCCGCGGCCTATGCCGGCACCAGCGCGCCGGTGGCGGCACTGTTCGCGATCATGACCAAGGTGGGCGCGTACGCGATCCTGCGCACCGCCACGCTGCTCTTCGGCGACACGGACACCGCGCTGGCCAACCTGTTCGAACCCTGGCTGCTGCCGCTCGCGCTGGCCACGCTGGGCATCGGCATGCTGGGCGCGCTCGCCGCCGAGAGCCTGGGGCGTCTTGCCGCCTACCTCGTGGTGGCCTCGGTGGGCACGCTGCTCACCGCCTTCACGCTGGGTGCCGCGGGCATTGCCGCCGGGCTCTACTACCTGTCGCACGGCACCTTCGCGAGCGCCGCGCTGTTCCTGCTGGCCGATGCGATCAGAAGGCGTCGCCCGGCGAACGCGGACCGCCTGAGGCCGGGCCCGGACCTGCCGCGCCACGCGCTCTGGGGCGCCCTGTTCTTCGTCGCCGCGATCGCCGCGGCCGGCCTGCCCCCGCTGTCGGGCTTCCTCGGCAAGTTCCTGCTCCTGCGCGCGGCGCCCGGCCAGCCCCTGGTGTGGCTCGTGATCCTGCTCGGCGCGCTGGCCGGCGTGATCGCGCTCGCGGGCGCGGGTAGCCGGCTCTTCCTGAGCTCCAGCACAGCCGATGGCGCGCCGCTGCAGCAGCCGCTGCCGTTGGGCGCCGCGGGAGCGCCCACGCCACGCGAACTGCTCGCCGTGAGCGGCCTGCTCGGACTGATCGCCGCGCTCACGCTGGGCGCGGGGCCAGCGGTGGAATTCGCGCAAGCCACCGCCGCGCAACTGCTCGCGCCGGCGGCCTACATCCACGCGGTGCTGGGAGTGACGCCATGAACGGGTTCGCGCGCTGGCTGCCGCATCCGCTGCTCACCCCGGTGCTCATGGCAACGTGGCTGCTGCTGAACAACAGCCTCGCGCCGGGACACCTCGTGCTCGGGCTGCTGCTGGGGCTGGTGATCCCGCGCTTCACGCTCGCCTTCTGGCCCGAGCGGGTGCGCATCCGCCGCCCCCGCGCGCTGCTCGGCCTCGCGGGCGTGTTCCTGCAGGATGTGCTGCTCGCCAATTTCGCCGTCGCGCGGCTGGTCCTTGCGGGCCCGCGCGCGCTGCGCCCGGCCTTCGTCGTGGTGCCGCTCGCGCTGCGCGACGAGCTCGCGATCAGCCTGCTCGCCAACATCATCTGCCTCACGCCGGGCACGGTATCGGCACGGCTCTCGGCGGACCGACGGGAGCTGCTGGTCCATGCACTGGATTGCGCCGACACCGTGGCGCTGGTCGCCACCATCAAGTCGCGCTTCGAGGCGCCGCTCAGGGAGATCTTCGAATGCTGAACGTCGCGCTGGCCATCGCCTTCGCGCTGGTCGGGGCCGCCTTCGTGCTCAGCGTCGTGCGACTGCTGCGCGGGCCGCACGCGCCGGATCGCATCCTGGCGCTCGACACGCTCTACATCAACGCCATCGCCCTGCTGGTGCTGTTCGGCATCCGGCTGGCGAGCCCGCTCTATTTCGAGGCGGCCCTGCTCATCGCCCTGATGGGCTTCGTCGGCACCGTGGCGCTGGCGAAGTTCCTGCTGCGCGGAGACATCATCGAATGAACCCCGCGCTCGAAATCCTGCTGAGCGTCCTGGTGGTCGTGGGCGCGCTCTTCACCTTCATCGGCTCGCTGGGACTGGTCCGCCTGCAGGATTTCTACACGCGCCTGCACGGCCCGACCAAGGCGACGACGCTGGGGGTGGGTTGCCTGCTCGTCGCGTCGTCGGTCTATTTCAGCGTCGCCGGCGAGGGCCTCAGCCTGCACGAGTTGCTGGTGTCGCTGTTCCTGTTCATCACCGCGCCGATTTCCGCGCACCTGCTGGCCAGGGCCGCGCTGCACCTGGACCTGCCCGGTGCCGTGGCGCGTCCACCGCCCGACGCGAGCGCATCGCCCGAATCGGCGCGCGACACGCCACGGCACTGAACCGCCCGTCGCGCGGCCAGCCCCAGCGGCATTGACGGCGCCCGGCGCATCGTCATACTGCCCGAGCCCGGGCCGCCGGTGTTCAAACCATCAGCGGCGAAGCGCTATCGATCGATCGCGGCCGGGCGCAAAGCGATAACGAAACGGCAGACGATGAACGACTACGCAAGCACCCGCCGCGACTACCGCTGGGATTGCCCGGCACGTTTCAACTTCGCGCGCGACGTGATCGACCGCTGGGCAGCGGCCGATCCCGCGCAGCCCGCGATGCTGTGGGTCGACGATCACGGCCGCGAGGAAAGGCGCACTTTTGCCGATATTGCCACGGCCTCGTGCCGCGCCGCCAACGTGCTCGCCGCCGCGGGGGTGGTGCCAGGCGATCGCGTCGTGCTGCTGCTGGGCCGGCAGATCGCGTGGTGGGAAGTACTGACCGCCTGCCTGCGCATGGGCGCGGTCGCGAGCCCCGGCACGGCGCAGCTCTCGGCGAAGGATCTCGCCTTTCGCATCAACGCGGCGCAGGCCACCTGCGTGGTGACCGACACCGGGAATGCCGCGAAGGTCGACACGGTGCTCGGCGCATGCCCGAGCCTGAAGGCGCGCGTGCTGGTGGACGGATCCCGCGACGGCTGGATCGACTACGCCGCCGCGCTGCGCGCGGCATCCGAGGCGTTCGTCACCGTCGACA
Source organism: Pseudomonadales bacterium (assembly GCA_035433265.1). Lineage (GTDB taxonomy): Bacteria > Pseudomonadota > Gammaproteobacteria > Pseudomonadales > UBA5518 > UBA5518. Next base: position 5,137 of record DAORUQ010000095.1, read on the forward strand.
GCGCGGCCGAGGACGAGGCACTGTGCTATTTCACCTCGGGCACGACCGGTCAGCCGAAGATGTGCATGCACGCGCATTCCTACGGGCTGGCGCACCAGACCACGGGGCGCTACTGGCTGGACCTGAAGCCCTCGGACCTGCACTGGAACCTGAGCGACACCGGCTGGGCCAAGGCGGCGTGGAGCAGCTATTTCGGGCCGTGGAACTGCGGCGCGGCAATCTTCGTGCACCACACGCAGGGCTTCAGCCCCAGGCGCGCGCTCGAGCTGCTGGCGACGCAGCCGATCACCACGTTCTGCGGCGCCCCGACCATCTACCGCATGTTCGTGCAGGAGGACCTCGCGCGTTACCGCTTCCCCCGCCTGCGCCACTGCGTGGGCGCCGGCGAGCCGCTGAACCCCGAGGTGATCGAGACCTGGCGCAAGGCCACGGGACTGGTGATCCGCGACGGCTACGGCCAGACCGAGACCGTGCTCCTATGCGGCAACTACCCGTCGCTGGAGCCGCGCCTGGGCTCGATGGGCAAGCCCGCGCCCGGCATCGGGCTGGCGGTGATCGACATGCAAGGCCGCGAACTGGCGCCGGGCGCCGAGGGCGACGTGGCGGTGCGCGTGAAGCCGCGGCGCCCGCCCGGGCTGTTTCTCGAGTACAAGGGCGATCCGCGCAAGACGGCCGCGAGTTACCGCGGCGACTGGTACCTCACCGGCGATCGCGCCACGGTGGACGCCGACGGTTACTTCTGGTTCGTCGGCCGCTCCGACGACGTGATCCTCTCGGCCGGCTACCGCATCGGTCCCTTCGAGGTCGAGAGCGCGCTGATCGAGCACCCGGCCGTGGCCGAATCCGCGGTCGTCAGCAGCCCGGACGCGCAGCGCGGCGAAATCGTGAAGGCCTTCGTGGTGCTGGCGCCCGGCCACGAGGCCAGCGAGGCGCTGGCCACCGAACTGCAGGCGCACGTGAAGAGGGTCACCGCACCGTACAAGTACCCGCGCCGCATCGAGTTCGTCGAGGAGTTGCCGAAGACCGTGAGCGGCAAGATCCGGCGCGTGGAACTGCGCAACCGCGAATGGGGACGCTGAGGCCGTGACGCTCGCGCTCAGCCATTGCAGCGGTCCCGATGACCGCCCGCTGCTCGAGCAGACCATCGGCGAGGCCTTCGTCGCCACCGCCGGGCGCTTCCCCGACCGCCCGGCGCTGGTGGTGCCTCACCAGGGCATCCGCTGGAACTACACCGAATACCGGCGCGAGGTCGATCGCCTCGCGGCCGCACTGCTCGTGCTCGGCATCGAGCCCGGCGATCGCCTCGGCATCTGGGCGCCCAACTGCGTCGAGTGGTGCCTCACGCAGTACGCGAGCGCGCGCATCGGCGCGATCATGGTGTGCATCAACCCCGCCTACCGACTCCACGAGCTCGAGTACGCGCTGAACAAGGTGCAGTGCAAGGCGCTGATCACGGCCGAGCGCTTCAGGAGCAGCGACTACCTCGGCATGCTGCAGACGCTGGCACCGGAACTCGCGCGCGCCACGCCGGGGCAGCTCGATGCACACCGGCTGCCGCACCTGAAGGCCGTGATCCGCATGGGCGAGGAGCACACGCCCGGCATGTTCAATTTCGATTCGATCCGCGCCGCGGTGGAAGCGCCCGACATCGCGCGCGTCGAAGCCGTCGCCGCGCAACTACGCCCTGCCGACCCGATCAACATCCAGTTCACCAGCGGCACCACCGGCAACCCCAAGGGCGCGACGCTGACGCACCGCAACATCCTGAACAACGGCAGCATCGTCGGCGAGGGCATGCGCCTCACGGAGCACGACAGGCTGTGCGTGCCCGTGCCGCTCTACCACTGCTTCGGCATGGTGATGGGCAGCCTGGCGTGCGTCACGCACGGTGCCGCGGCGATCTTCCCGGCGGAGGCCTTCGATGCGCTCGCCACGCTGCAGGCCGTGGCCGCCGAGCGCTGCACCGCGCTGCACGGCGTGCCCACGATGTTCATCGCGCAGCTCGATCACCCGCGCTTCGCGCAGTTCGACCTGTCGACGCTTCGCACCGGCATCATGGCCGGCGCCCCCTGCCCGGTCGAGGTGATGAACCGCGTGCTGACGCAGATGCACCTCCCGGAGATCCTGATCGCCTACGGCCAGACCGAGACCAGCCCCGTGAACCACATGACGCGCGCCGACGACCCGATCGGCAAGCGCGTGGGCTCGGTGGGCCGCGCGGCCGCGCATTGCGAGATCAGGATCGTCGATGCCGAGGGACGCACGCTGCCCGTGGGCGAGAGGGGCGAGATCTGCTGTCGCGGCTACGCCGTGATGCACGGCTACTGGGACGACGAGGAAAGGACGCGCGAGACCATCGACGCGCAGGGCTGGCTGCACTCGGGCGACATCGGCGTCATGGACGCCGAGGGCTACGTGCAGGTCACCGGCCGCATCAAGGACATGATCATCCGCGGCGGCGAGAACATCTATCCGCGCGAGGTCGAGGAATTCCTCTACACCCATCCCGACATCCAGGACGTGCAGGTATTCGGCGTGCCCGACGCGAAATACGGCGAACAGGTCTGCGCGTGGATCCGCCTGCGCCCCGGCGCGGCGCTGGATGCCGATCGGGTCAGGGACTTCTGCAGGGAGCGGATCGCGCACTTCAAGGTGCCTCGGTTCATCCGCTTCGTCGACGACTTCCCCATGACCGTCACCGGCAAGGTGCAGAAATTCCGCATGCGCGAGCAGATGATCGCGGAGCTCGGCCCGGCTGATCCGCGGCCTTCCTAGCCCAGGGCCCCGAGCTCGTGCTGGCGCAGGGTATCGAGGTACTCCCAGACTTCCGCGATGCGCCCGTCGGCCATGCGGAAACGGAAGAAATAGCGGTTCTCGTAGGCGGCACCGTTCGCGAGCAACGCGTTCAGCGTGAACTGCGCCGCCACGTCGTGGCGGTCGGCGATCACGGCTTCGAGGTGCACATCTAGGCTCCCCGGCGCGTAGACGCCCACGCCCGAGCTCAGCACCTGCATCACGCCGTCGATGCCGCACGCGGGGTTGGGCTTGATCATCGGGTTGCTGGGCGGCACGTGCCAGCGCACATCCGGCGTGAAGCATTCCTCGAGCGGCGCGGCGAGCCTGCCGCCGATGATGTCGAAATAGCGCATAACGATGGCCTTGTTGGCCGCTGCGGCATCCATGATCCCTCCTGCTTCCCGTGCCTCGGGACACTCAGTCGCGCCGGCGCGCGGCACGGCGCACGGCCGGCTTTCGCCCGGCCCGCGCGGTCGCGGCGCGCGCCGGTTCACGCGCTCGTCCAGCCGCCTTGCGTGCGCCTGCCGGCGCGCTCTTCCTCGTCGCGCTTCGGCCCGGCCGTACTGCCTTCGCCGCCTCGCGCAGTTCCTCGAACGAGGCCACGATGCACTCGGCGTAGAACGCCGGGTCCGGCATCATCTCGCGGCACGAGTTGATGGCGATGGACACCTTGCCGTCGTAGCTCATGACGGCATGGAAGAGCCCCATGGAATCCATCACCGGACCGAATCCGGCCATGGTGACCAGGCGCGCGCCGGCCAGGTACAAGGGCGTCTGCGGCCCGGGCACGCTGGTGATCACGGTGTTCACCGGCACCGCGATACCGGTGGCGAGCAGCAGGCGCGTGCCGAACTCCAGGAAACCCAGCGAGGCGAGCTGCGAGGGCACGGCCTCGATGAGGTCCAGCGCGTTGTGCGGGCCCAGTGCCTCGGCAATCCTGCGGGCGCCGGCGGCATCGCGCTGCACCGCCGCCAGGCGCTGCAGCGGATCCTCGATCGTGGTGTGGAGGGGGATCGCCATCGCGCTCACCCGGTTGCCACCGAGTTCGCGCGCCTCGGCTTCGCGCACGCTGAGCGGCGCGATCGTCACCGGCGACACGTCGCCGAGTTCCCCGCGCGACTGCAGGTACCTGCGCAACGCGCCGCCGATCACCGTGACCACCACGTCGTTCAGGGTGCTCTGGGGCACCGCGGCGCGCACCACCTTCAACTCGGCCAGGGAGAAGAAGGTACTCTCGACCACGCGGTACGATGAAATCCGCCCGTTGAAACGCGTGTTGACCGCGGCCTGGGAGCGCGCGCCGTGCTGCTCGCGCACCGCGGCGACCATGCGCCCGAGCGCCGGCACCAGGTTGCCGGCCAGGCGCCCCCAGCGCAGCGGCGCCCCCAGCGCGTGCAGTCCGGCGCGCGCGAGCATCTCGCGCACCGGCAATTCGCCGTCATCGGCCTGCGCTTCGCCCGCAGCCTCGTGCGCGGCGTGCGGCGCCTTGTCGTGCAGCCTCTCGAGGGCTTGCAGCGCCGCCAGGCCGTCGATGGCCGCGTAGTGCACCTTCAGCAGGATCGCGAAACTGCCGCGCGGCAGGAACTCGATATTGTCCAGCCCCTCGATCACGGTCGCCTCCCACAACGGCCGCGAGCGGTCGACGGGGCGCGCGTGGATCCGCGCCGCCATGATGCAGAGCTGGCGCCAGTCACCCGGCTTGGGCAGCGCCACGTGGTTCACGTGCGACTCGATGTTGAAGTGCCCGTCGTGCACCCAGTACGGATTGTCCAGACCGAACGGCACCTCCTGCACGCGGCAGTGCAGGAACGGTACCTCGCGGGCACGCTCGGCGAAGACGTTCATGATGTCGCGCAGGCGCACGCGCCCGCCGGGCGCCGTCTGCTGGGAATAAAACAGCAACGCGCTCAGGTGCGCCGCGCAGCGCGGGCTTTCCTGGGTGAGATACAGCCGATCCAGGGCGCTCAACTGGTGCATTCGCTTCTCCTTCTGTTGGCGGCGCCGACGACGCCGCGCAATTCTCCGCCCGCAGGGCCGGCGCGCGATTGATCGAGGTCAACCGCGCGGCACGGATTCACGGTATCGATTCGGTGGTGTAGCGCTCGACGCGGACAGCGTCCGACCAGTGAGCGCAATCCAGGCCGGCCTTCTGCTTCAGGCGCGCCAGGAATTCGCGCGGCTCGGGCAACTGCTCCCACACCGAGGGCAGGAAGGTGCCGCGCGCGTGGCGCTCGCTGAGGATCAGCCCGTCGATGCCGGGACGCAGCTGGCCGAGCAGCTCTTCCTCGGAGTCGAACACGAGCAGCTCCGGCGGGCTCAGCACCGAGATATGCAGTTCGATGCGCTCGAACTCCTCGCGAGCGAGCGCGGGGAAGCGCGGATCGCCAAAGGCCGCGGCATGCGCCATCTCGGCCACCTCGAGAACCAGCGCGCGCCGTGCCTCCAGCGTACCCATGCACCCGCGCAGGCGCCCGGCCAGGTTCAGCGTGACAAAGCTCGCTCGTGGTTGGGCGAGCGCAGGCGCGAACGCCTCGACCTCCACCCGCAGGCGCTCGCCATCGAGCCCCGCGCGGATCGCCTGGCCCGCCAGCGCCAGCAGCGTGGCGCGCTCGGCCGGGCCGAAGGCGCACTCAGCCGACGAGCCAGGCGCCATAGCCCACCACGCGCTCGCGATCGCCCGCCGTATCACCGGAATTGCGCAGGTCCACCGTGGTCACGCGCAGGCCGCGGCGGCGCGCCAGGCACAGCAGCCCGCCCAGCGGCACGCGCCCGCAGGCCGAGTCGCGCCCCAGGTCCTCGAAGCGCAGCGCCTCGATAGCCGCGCAGGTCGTGCGGTCCAGGCGCTGCGCGGTCTCGTAATCGTAATAGTGACTGAGGTCCGTGCTGACGACGACCAGCGTGCCCGGGCCGTCCCAGACGCGCTCGAGCACCTCGGCAACCTCTTCGGCCGATGCCTCGCCGACCACCAGGGGAACCAGGGAGAAATCACCCAGCACTTCCTGCAGGAACGGCAGGTGCACCTCCAGGCTGTGCTCGTGGGCGTGGGCCGCATCGAGGCAGACCACCTGCGCCAGCGCCGACAGCGCCGCGATCGCCGCGTGATCGAGCTCGATGCGTCCGAACGGGGTCTCGTAGCTCTCGCAGCTCGGCACCGAAAGACCGTGAAACGCAACCCGGTGCGAGGGACCGAGCAGCACGACGCGCTTCACGCGACCGCGCGCCGGCGCAAGCCGGGCATAGGCCGCGGCGGCCACGGGCGCCGAATACACATAGCCCGCATGGGGCACGATGATGGCCTTCGGGATCTCGCCACCCTGCGGCACGACGCTCAGGAACGCCCGCACCTCTTCATGCAGGCTCTCGGGATCCGCCGGATAAAACACCCCCGCCACCGCTGGTTTGCGCACCGCCCTCATGGCATGCCCTCCATGGTCGAGGGTTCCAAAATGCGCCCCTTGCCGTGCATTTTCAAGCACCGCGTGCTGAACTCGCCCGCGATCCTGCGCTCCAATGGCGCATGACCGGCAGCGAACGTTTCGAAGGCTCCTTTCCCACCCGGCACTGGCACACGCTCTCCGACGGGCGCGTGCAGTGCGATGTCTGCCCGCGCTTTTGCAAGTTGCACCCGGGGCAGCGCGGATTGTGCTTCGTGCGCGGCAACCAGGACGACGCCATCGTGCTGACCACCTGGGGACGCTCCAGCGGGTTCTGCGTCGACCCCGTCGAGAAGAAGCCGCTGAACCATTTCCTGCCCGGCACGCCGATCCTGTCCTTCGGCACCGCCGGCTGCAACCTGGCCTGCAAGTTCTGCCAGAACTGGGACATCAGCAAGTCGCGCGAATGGGACACGCTGGCCGATGCCGCGACGCCCGAAACGATCGCGCGCGCGGCGCGGGAACTGGGCTGCCGCAGCGTGGCCTACACCTACAACGACCCCGCGATCTTCCCCGAGTATGCGATCGACGTCGCCGCGGCCTGCCGCGAGCTCGACATCAGGTCGGTGGCCGTGACCGCGGGCTACATGACGCCGGCGCCGCGCGCGGAGCTGTTCCGCCACATGGACGCCGCCAACGTCGACCTGAAATGCTTCACCGAGGATTTCTACCACAAGCTGTGCGGCGCGCATCTCGCCTCCATCCTGGAGACGCTGCTCTACCTCAGGCACGAGACGACGGTGTGGCTGGAGCTCACCACGCTGCTGATCCCGGGCCTGAACGACTCCGATCGCGAGATCGAGGAGATGACGCAGTGGGTGGTGGAAAACCTCGGCCCGGACGTACCGTGGCACTTCACGGCCTTTCACCCCGATTGGAAGATGCGCGACATCCCGCCCACCCCGCTCGGCACGCTGCTACGCGCGCATGCGATCGCGCGCAGGAACGGCGTGCGCTACGCCTACACGGGAAACGTGCACGACGAAGCGCACGGCGCCACCCACTGCCACACCTGCGACACGCGCCTGATCGGGCGTGACGGGTACCGCATCACCGACTGGAACCTCGGACCCGGCGGCACGTGCCGCAGCTGCGGCAGCGCGTGCGCGGGCCTGTTCGACGCCGACCCGGGCACCTGGGGCGCCAGGCGTCAGCCGGTGCGACTGCTCGACTACCACGTCTGAGGCCGGTCTGGCGTGAGTTCTGTGTGGGTTGAGCTTCAGCCCGACAAGGGTTCGGCGTGGGTCAGGCTGCAGAGGGTGTCGCAAAACCATCTGTGCCCTGGATAGCGATAGCGGCCCGACAATATCCCGCGTATCGCGAGCCATCGGCGCTCAAGCAGCCATCGGTGCCGCGGACACGCCGTGAATCCCCCTCCGGGGCCCGGCCCGAAATCG
>DAORUQ010000096.1:0-11327 GCA_035433265.1 Pseudomonadales bacterium
GAGCTGGCGCGGCCACAGCAGACCGTGGTGTTCTACATGGGGCTGGTCGGGCTGCCGCTGATCTGCGAGCGGCTGATCGCGCACGGCATGCCGGAGTCCACCCCCGTGGCGCTGGTGCAGCAGGGCACCACGCCCGCGCAGCGCGTACTGGTATCGACCCTCGCCGCGATGCCCGGGCGCTTGCGCGCGGCGCAATTCCACGCGCCCACGCTGGCGATCGTGGGCTCGGTCGTGAGCCTGCACGAGCGCCTGAGCTGGTTCCAACCGGCGGCCGAAACCTAGAATCAACTTTAAGTTTTTTAGATAAGATCCGGAACCTGTTGATTTCGTTGAATTAACATCAAGAAACTTCTCAAGTTCGCTCCCGCGCTGCCGATTCAATACTGCCCAAGCAGTCTTGCCTCACGGAGTCCAGCCATGAGCATCGACATCCCCCGCGTACTTCCCATCGTGACCCCGCCGGCAGCCGTGCTCGACGACGAACTGCGGGTGAAGCAGTCGGCGCGGGTCGACCCGATACCGTCCGACCCGGGCAAGCCGCGTGTCGAGCGCCGGGTGGTGCCGGAGCGGCGCACCCGCACCGAGCAGCGGCGCGCGGCGCTGGAGTTGCGCGCGCGGCGCGACCGGCGCACCCAGCGCGGCATCGACGTGAATGCCTGAGTCCACGGACGGATGCCATGAATACCTTTGATTTCGACCTCTTCGTGATCGGCGCCGGATCGGGCGGGGTGCGCGCCGCCCGCATCTCGGCTGGCTACGGTGCCCGCGTCGCGGTGGCCGAGGAGCGCTACGTGGGCGGCACCTGCGTCAATGTCGGCTGCGTGCCCAAGAAACTGTTCGTGTATGCCGCGCATTACGCGGAGGATTTCCACGACGCCGCCGGGTTCGGCTGGGCGCTCGGGGCGGCAGCCTTCGACTGGCCGCGGCTGCGCGACAACAAGGATCGCGAGATCGCGCGCCTCAACGGGATCTACCGCAACCTGCTCGACAGCAAGGGGGTCACGCTGATCGAGGGCCGCGCGCGCGTGCTCGACGCCCACTCGGTCGCGGTGGGGCAGCGGCACTACCGCGCGCGCCATATCCTGATCGCCACCGGGGCCTGGCCTTTCGTGCCGGACTTCCCGGGGCGCGAGCACGTGATCACCTCGAACGAGGCATTTCACCTCGAGCGCTTGCCGCGGCGCGCGGTGGTGGTGGGCGGCGGCTACATCGCGGTGGAGTTCGCGGGCATCCTGAACGGCCTGGGGGTAGAGACCGCGCTGCTGTATCGCGGCCCGCTGTTCCTGCGCCATTTCGACCGCGACCTGCGCGAGACGCTGGCCGAGGAGATGCCGAAGAAGGGCGTGACGCTGCGCTTCGACACCACGGTGCAGGCGGTCGAAAAGCGTCCGGACGGCAGTTTCGAGCTGCAGCTGGGCGACGGCTCGCGGCTGGCGACGGACCTGGTGCTGTACGCGACCGGCCGCCGCCCGTTGGTGCAGGATCTGGGCCTGGAGGCCTGCGGCGTGGAGCTGCGCGAGGACGGTTCGATCGTCGTGGACGATTACTACCAGAGCACGGTGCCCTCGATCCACGCCATCGGCGATGTCATCGGCGGCCCGGAGCTGACGCCGCTCGCGACCGCGCAGGGAATGGCGCTCGCGAGCACGCTGTTCCTGGGCGACAAGCGCAGCGTCAGCCTCGAGAACCTGCCGACCGCGATATTCTCGCAGCCGGCGGTGGGCACCGTGGGCCTGAGCGAGGAGCAGGCCCGCGCCCGCTATCCCGCCGTGCTGGTGTACCGCACCCGCTTCCGGCCGCTCAAGCACACGCTGAGCGGCAATCCTGAACAGACCTTCATGAAGCTGGTGGTAGATGGCGAGAGCGACCGCGTGCTGGGCGTGCACATGGTGGGGCCGGAGGCCGGGGAGATCGTCCAGGGCATGGCGGTGGCGCTGCAGGCGGGTGCCACCAAGCGCGTGTTCGACGCCACGCTCGGCATCCATCCGACCTCGGCCGAGGAATTCGTGACCCTGCGCGAGCCGGTGCGCTGAGAACGGGGGGGCTTAGCCCCCCGTGAGGGTTCAGTTGCTGACGGCGATGCGCTGGTTCAGCTGTATCGCGTCGAGCAGGATGTTGCCCGCTTCGGTCAGCAGCACGTCCGGCTCGTCGTCGGCCCTGGTGGTGTCCTGCGCGGTAACCGCCGCCTCGTCCTCGGCGGCCTGCTTGTCCTTTTCCAGCTCTTCGACCGAGGCGAGCGGCTGCTCGCCCTTCGCGACGCGCCGCCGGTTCTCGAGCTTCAGTTCTTCCTCGCGCTGCTGCTGGCGCTCGGCGAGGCGGACCGGCTCGCTGAGCGAGACCGATGTCACGGCGTCGAGCTTCTCGGCGAAGGCGATCTCGTCGCGCAGGTAGGCGAAGTCCGGGTCCTTGCTGGTGCGGGCCTCGTGGCGCTCGCGCAGCGTCGGCAGGATCGAGCCGAGGTCGAGGTAGTTGCGGTGGCGCACCGGGGCGATGCGGTCCCACGGCAGCGCGTTGTCGAGCGCGCTCTCGCCGACCTCGTTCAGGTTGTAGATCGAGGGCAGCGCGATGTCGGGCACCACGCCGCGATGCTGCGTGCTCTCGCCCGAGATGCGGTAGAACTTCGACTCGGTCATCTTGAGCTGGCCGTGGTTCAGCGGGCTCAGGGACTGCACCGTGCCCTTGCCGAAGGAGGGCGAGCCCACCACCAGCCCGCGCTCGTAGTCCTGGATCGCGCCGGCGAAGATCTCCGAGGCCGAGGCGCTCAGGCGGTTGATCAGCACCAGCAGCGGACCGGCGTAGAAGCTGTCGTCGCGAAACTTCTGCTTGCGCTCGACGCGCTCGTTACTGTGACGGATCTGCACCGTCGGGCCCGACTCGATGAACAGGCCGGTGAGCGCATTGGCTTCCTGCAGCGAGCCGCCGCCGTTCTCGCGCAGGTCGATGATCACACCATCGACCTGCTGCTCCTGCAGTTCGGCGAGCAGTCGCGCCACGTCGCGCGTGGTGCTGCGGTAATTCGGGTCGCCGCGCTGCATGGCCTCGAAATCGGCATAGAAGGCCGGGATGTCGATCACGCCGATCTTGCGCGTGTGGTCCTCGTAGGGGATCTCCAGCACGCGGCTCTGCGCCGCCTGCTCCTCGAGCTTGACCTGCTCGCGCACGATGCTGATGAAGTGATGCTCCTCGCTGGCGCCGCTGCCGCGCACGACCTCCAGGCGCACGGTGCTTCCCTTCTTGCCGCGGATCAGGTCGACCACGTCATCGAGGCGCCAGCCGACCACATCGACCATCTCGCCGCCACCGTCCTGGCCGACGGCGACGATCCGGTCGGACTGGCGCAACTGGCCCTGCTTGGCCGCCGGCCCGGCCGGCACCAGGCGAGCGACCTTGGTGAACTCGTCGTCCTGCTGCAGCACCGCGCCGATGCCCTCCAGCGACAGGCGCATGTTCATGTTGAAATTCTCGGAGCTGCGCGGCGAGAGGTAGTTGGTGTGCGGGTCGAACAGCTCGGTGAACGAGTTCATGTAGAGCTGGTAGACATCCTCGCTGTTGACCTGCGCCATGCGGCGCAGCTGGTCCTTGTAGCGCTTCCCGAGCAGGTCCTCGATGGCGCCCATCTCCTTGCCCGCGAGCTTCAGCCCGAGCACGCTGGACTTCAGCTGCTTGTGCCAGAGCTCCTCCGCCTCCTGCTCGTCGGCCGGCCAGTCGAGCTTGTCGCGGTCGGTCAGCAGAACTTCGTCCTTGCTGAAGTCCATGGCCCGGATCGTCGCGTGCAGATTTTCCGTCACGTGCCCGAGCCGTGCGTCCATGCGCTCGCGGTAGCGCGCGTAGATCGCGAAGCCGGCACTGACGTCGCCGGCCAGCAGCTGGTCATCGAGCTGGTGGCGCAGCTTGCGGAACTCCTCGATGTCGGCGGCGAGGAACACGTTGCGCCCCGGGTCGAGGTTGTCCAGGTAATTCTCGAGCAGCCGCTCGCCCAGGGCGTCGTCGATCTGCACGCGCGCGTAGTGGTGCCGGCCGAGACGTTCGATGATGTCGAGGGTGGTCAGGCTCTGGGTGCGGTCGTAGCCGAGCGGCTTCTGCTCAGCGCCGGCCTGCAGCAGCCCGGGACAGGCCAGCGACAGCAACAGGATGGCACGAACGACGACCGGGGCGCGGAGAGTGCGGGATTGCTGCATAAGGACTTGGCGAATGGGCTCGGTAGCAATGACTTCGCGGCCATTATTACCCATAATCAACGCGGGATACATGGTCATTAACGGCCCGGGAAACGTGAATTCTCGGCGCCGCAGCGTCAACGAAGGGGGAAATCGGCGCATGCGCCTCGGTCTGAACATCGGGTATTCGGGAAAGCGGGCCACGGCACCGGTCGAGCTGGTGCAGCAGGCCGAGGCGGCGGGATTCGATTCGGTCTGGGTGGCGGAAGCCTACGGCTCCGACGCGGTTTCGGTGGCGGCCTGGCTGCTGGCGAGGACCACGCGCATCCGCGTAGGCACCGCGATCATGCAGATTCCGGCCCGCACGCCGGCAAACGCCGCCATGACCGCGATGACGCTGGCGCAACTCTCCGGCGATCGATTCCTGGTCGGGCTCGGCGCCTCGGGCCCGCAGGTGGTCGAGGGCTGGCACGGCGTGCCCTACGGCAAGCCGGTCACGCGCATGCGCGAGTACATCCAGATCATGCGCAAGATCATGGAGCGCGAGGCGCCGGTGGAGTTCGACGGCGAGATCTACCAGCTGCCCTGGCGCGGTCCCGGCGCCACGGGCCTCGGCAAGCCGCTGAAGTCCATCCTCGAGGCGACGCCGGGGATCCCGATCTACTGCGCGAGCTTCACCCCGGCCGGCCTCGCGGCAGCGGCAGAAGTCGCCGACGGCGTGTTCCCGATCTGGCTCTCGCCGGAGCAGGGCGGGCTGATCGAGGATCACCTGGCCCCGGGCTTCGCGCGGCGCAGCGACGGCAGGACGCGCGCGGACTTCGATGTGGCGCCCACGCTGATCGTCGTGGTCGGAGACGACGTCGCGGCCTGCCGGCGTCCGGTCAAGGAGATGCTGGCGCTCTACGTGGGGGGCATGGGCGCGCGCGACAAGAACTTCTACAACCGCTACGCGCGGGATCTCGGCTACGAGGCCGCGGCGGTCGCGATCCAGGACCTGTTCCTTGCCGGACGCAAGGAAGAAGCCGTGCAGGCGGTCCCCGACGCGTTCGTCGACGAGATCGCACTGGTCGGTCCGCTGGCGCGCATTGGCGAGCGCGCGAGCGCGTGGAAGCGCCTCGGCGCCGAGGGCAAGGTCGGCACGCTGATCCTCGGCATGCGCCAGCCGGAGTATCTCGGGGCCATCGCCGGGATCCTGCTGGGATGAGCGTGCCGGCAAGCATGACCGTGCCGGTGATCCGCAGCGTGGAGGACCTCGAGCGGCTGCATTTCGGGCATGCCGCCGAGAGCGAGGCGAAGCTCGTGAGCACGCTGGCCGAGTCCGGGCTGGTCGAGGCCGAGGCGCTCGACCGGGCGCTGGCGTACCGGCACAAGAACGGCACCTCGCTGCTGCAGGCCATCGACGACCTCGGCGTGCTCGATACCTCGCACCGGCCTGCGGTGGTCGCCTCGAAGCTCGGCATTCCGGTGGCGCGCATCGAGGAGTTCACGGTCGAACCCGCCGTGCTGAGGGCCATCCCGGTGCAGGTGGCGCTGAAGCACCGCGTGTTTCCGCTGGCGCGCCACGACGGCAACCTCGTGGTGGCGGTGTCGGACCCGGCCGATCTGGAGGCGATCAACACGATCACCTTCGCGGTCGGGCAGCGCGTGGAACTGGTGGTGGCGCCGCTGGAGGACATCAACCGCCTCATCGACCGCCACTTCCTGATCCTCGAGGAGCAGAACCTGATCGCCGAGATCGGCGATGACGCGCGCGAGATCCGCCCGCAGCACCCGGCCGAGGAGCACCTGCACGACATCGAGAAGCGCGCGCAGGAAAAACCCGTGGTGCGCCTCGTCGATGCGATCATCCGCCGCGCCGTGCGCATGCGCGCCTCGGACATCAACATCCGCCCGACCGAGCACGGCGCCGAGGTCTACTACCGCATCGACGGCGAGATGGTGTGGCAGCGCCTGCTCACGCCGGACCTGACCGCGCCCATCGTCTGCCGCATCAAGATCATGGCCGGCATGAACATCGCCGAGCGCCGGCTGCCGCAGGATGGCCACGCCGGCCTGGTCGAGGCCGGGCAGGCCGTCGACCTGCGCGTCTCGGTGATCCCGATGGTCACGGGCGAGTCGGTGGTGATCCGCGTGCTCGACAAGAGCCAGGGGCTGATCGGGCTGGAGCAGCTCGGCATCGCCGCCGAGGACATGAGGCGCCTCGAGCGCATCCTGCAGCACAGCTACGGCATCTTCCTCGTGACCGGTCCCACCGGTTCGGGCAAGAGCACCACGCTGTATGCGGTGATCAACGAGCGCCTCAAGAACAATCCGCACATCATCACGGTCGAGGATCCGGTCGAGTACCACATCAGCGGTGTCGAGCAGATCCAGATCAAGCCGACGATCGGCTACACCTTCGCCGAGGCGTTGCGCCACATCCTGCGCCACGACCCCGACGAGATCCTGATCGGGGAGATGCGCGACTTCGAGACCTCGGAGATCGCGATCAAGGCCGCGCTGACCGGTCACTTCGTGATGAGCACGCTGCACACCAACGATGCGGCCAGCGCGATCACGCGCCTGCAGGACATGGGGCTCGAGTCCTACCTGGTGAGCTCCACGGTGGTCGGCATCATGGCGCAGCGCCTGGTGCGGCGCATCTGCAGCGCGTGCCGCACCGAGGACGCGGGCAGCGCGGAGCTGCGCGACTACTTCGGTCTGCCGGCCGGGGAGACCTTCTACCGCGGCGCCGGCTGCGGCAAGTGCTTCGACACCGGCTACAAGGGACGCGCGATGGTCGGGGAGATCATCGAGGTCACCAGCGCGCTGCGCGAGATGATCACGCGCAAGCCGGGCGCCGAGGAGATCCGCACGCTGGCGATCCGCGAGGGCATGACGCCCCTGACGCAGAACGCGCTGGCGATGGCGCGCGCCGGCATCACCACGCTCGATGAAGTGTTCTCGGTCAAGCTCGAATAAGGGGTTCCATGCTTTCCAGGTCCAGTATTTTTCCCGGCGTGGCCGGGCCGGTGGTCACGGTCGTGATGGACGGCATCGGGCAGCGCGGCGCCACGGCGGGCAATGCCGTGGCCGACGCGCACACCCCGACGCTCGACCGGCTGTTCGCGCGTTATCCGCACACGCTGCTGAAGGCCCATGGCACCGCCGTCGGCATGCCGAGCGACGAGGACATGGGCAATTCCGAGGTCGGGCACAACGCGCTCGGCTCCGGGCAGGTCTATGCGCAGGGCGCGGCGCTGGTCAACGACGCCATCGCCAGCGGCAGCCTGTTCGCCGGCGCGGCCTGGGGCGAGATCGTGGCCAACGTGCTGGCCAGCGGCGGCACGCTGCATTTGCTGGGGCTGTTCTCCGACGGCAACGTGCATTCGCACATCGAGCACCTGAAGGCGCTGGTCACGGCGGCGCGCGGCGCCGGCGTGGGCCGCGTGCGCATCCATGCGCTGCTCGACGGGCGCGACGTGCCTGCGACCTCGGCGCTCGACTACGTGCTGCCCTTCGAGCAGTTCCTGGCCGGCCTGCGCAGCGAGGCCTTCGATGCGCGCATCGCCAGCGGCGGCG
This sequence comes from Pseudomonadales bacterium, assembly GCA_035433265.1. Classification (GTDB taxonomy): domain Bacteria; phylum Pseudomonadota; class Gammaproteobacteria; order Pseudomonadales; family UBA5518; genus UBA5518. Next base: position 7,719 of record DAORUQ010000096.1, read on the forward strand.
GGCGCATGCACATCACGATGGATCGCTACGAGGCGGACTGGGACATGGTGGCGCGCGGCTGGGCCACGCACGTGCTCGGCGAGGGACGCCGCTTCGCCAGCGCCGCCGAGGCGATCGCGACCTTGCGCGGTGAAAAGTCCGGTATCGGCGACCAGGACCTGCCGGCCTTCGTGATCGCCACCGAGGGCGCGCCGCTCGGTCCGATCGTCGACGGCGACTCGGTGGTCTTCTTCAATTTCCGCGGCGACCGTGCCATCGAGATCTCGCGCGCCTTCACCGAGGAGGAGTTCACGCCCTTCGCGCGCGCCCGGGTGCCGCGGCTCTGCTACGCCGGCATGCTGCAGTACGACGGCGACCTGCAGATCCCGCGCCGCTTCCTGGTCGCGCCGCCCGCGATCCGCGACACCATGGGCGAGTACCTGAGCGGCGCCGGCGTCTCGCAGTTCGCGATCTCGGAGACGCAGAAGTTCGGCCACGTCACGTATTTCTGGAACGGCAACCGCAGCGGGCGTTTCGACGAAGATCTCGAGCGCTGGCTCGAGATCCCCTCCGACCGCGTGCCCTTCGAGGAGCGGCCGTGGATGAAGGCGGCCGAGATCACCGATGCGCTGATCGCGGAGCTGAAGACCGGCCGCCACCGCGTGGCGCGCGTCAACTACGCCAACGGCGACATGGTCGGTCACACCGGCAACTACTACGCCGCGGTGATGGCGGTGGAGGCGGTGGATCTCGCGCTGGCGCGGCTGCTGCCTGTGATCGATGCGCTCGGTGGCGTGGCGCTGGTCACGGCCGACCACGGCAACGCCGAGGAGATGTTCGAGATCGACCGCAAGAGCGGCGCGCCCAGCCGCGATGCCGCCGGTCATACGCGACCCAAGACCAGCCACACGCTGAACCCGGTGCCGCTGGTGCTCTACGACAACCAGAGTGGCGGGCGGTTGAGCGTGGTGGAGGGCGGGTTGGCGAACGTGGCGGCCACCACGCTGGAGCTGCTGGGATTCGCGGCGCCGGGCATGTGGCGGCCGAGCCTGTTGCGCGTGGCGCAGTGAGCTTTCAGCGCCCGCGCGGCGCGAGCAGGCGCGTCGGGAGCAGTTGCAGCAGCCGGCCCGCGATGCGCCACGGCAGCGCGGGCACGGTGGCGTAAGCGACGCGGCGCTCGATCAGGCCGGCCATCAGGCGCGCGCCTTTTTCCACGTCGATCACGAACGGGCGCGAGCGCATGGCGCGGTTCAGTGGCGTGTCGATGTAACCGGGCGCGAGCTCGGTCACCGTGATCTGCTCGTGCCAGCTCTCGGCCCGCAGCGCCTGCAGGTAGCGGTGCAGGCCTTCCTTCGCGGCGCTGTAGGCGCCGAAATTCGGCAGCCCGCGATAGCGTGCGATCGAGGTGATACCCACCACCTGCCCGCCGCCGCGGGCGCGAAAGTGGCGCACCGCGGCATCGACGGTGGCGCAGGCGCCGGTGAGGTCCACCGCGATGGTTTCCTGCAGATCGGCGAGCGCGCCGCGCCCGACCGGTGTGCGCGGCGCGATACCCGCGTTGGCCACCACGATGTCCAGCCCGCCGAGCATCTCGGCGCAGGCGCTGAGCGCGGGCTCGATCTCGGCGGGATCGCGCAGGTCCAGCGCGTGCACCACCACCTGCGGCGAGCCCGCGGCGCGCAGCGCGATCTCCAGTTCCTGCAGCGCGGCCACGCGCCGCGCCAGCACCGCCAGGCGGTAGCCGCGGCGCGCGAACTCGTATGCCAGCGCCTCGCCGATGCCGCTCGAGGCGCCGGTGATCAGCACGGCCCGGCTCATGGCGCCTCCTCGCGCGCCGGCGTTCCGGGCAGCGCCCAGGCGAGCAGCATGTTGCCCGGCATCTGCCGGAACATGCCGTAGCCGGAGACCACGAACAGGAAACGCCCGTGCGGCAGCACGCCGCCGACGTCGATCGAACCGCCGTGCCCGTCGAGGCCGTTGCCGGCGCGGAACGCGCGCGCGGTCTCGAGCGTGCGCAGTTCCCGTCCCGTGGCGGCATCCAGCGCGCGCAGCCTGCCGTCGAGTGCGCCGGCGTAGACCACGTCGTTGGCCAGCACCGCGGCGGCGGAATGCGCGTAGAAGAAGGAGCAGGCGGGCCACGGCGAGCGCGCGGCGCCTGTTGCGCCCTCGCGCATCGCGGCCAGCCCGGCCAGCGGCACGTCGGCCGGATCGACCGCGCAGCCGCGCGTCACCGGGTGCTCCCACAGCAGGCTGCCGTCGACGATGCGCAGGGCATAGACGCCCGGACGCGGCGTGTAGCCGGGCAGTTCCCGTTCCGGATCGGACACCGGCGCGAACACGTGCGTGCCGTCGCTCGCCATCCCCCAGTGGATGCCGCTGTTGCCGCCGTTTGGTGTGCCCTGGCTGAGGCGCTTGCGCCACAGCAGCTTGCCCCGCGCGTCGGGGTCCAGCGCAAACAGCTCGCCGGATTTCTGCCCCGCCAGCAGCGTGTCGCGGCCCGCGGGCGAGGTGCTCAGCACCACGGAGGCACCGATGTCCCAGTCCGGGCCGGGATGCTCCGGGCAATTGGGGCCGGCGAGCTGGCAGGCGCCGTTCCACACGTCGTCGGCGAGCGCCTGGAACTGCCAGCGCGGCCTGCCGTCGTCGATGCCGAGCGCGATGACCGCGTCACTGGTCGCGGTCGCCGGGCGCGAGAAATTCTGGCCGGTGCCGACGTAGAGCAGGCCGCGCTTGGCGTCGATGGTCGGGGTGCTCCACACCGAGGCGCCCGAGGGGCCCCAGCGCTGCACGCCGGCGGCGCTCTTCCCGGTGGGCTCGGCCGGCGGCGTGCTGTGCCAAGTCCAGAGCACCTTGCCCGATCGCGCATCCAGCGCGCGCACGCCGCCGTGCGATCGGCAGCATGCGTGCGTCGGCATGCCGGCGGCCGCGACCTCGAAGGAGGACAGCGGCACGAACAGGCGCCCGTCGTGGTAGCTCGGCGAGCCGCTCACGACCGAGCTCGGGAACAGGCGCACATCGACGTGCCAGCGCGCGATACCGGTGCGTGCATCGACGGCGTAGACCGTGCCGAGGTCGTCGGCGAAGAACAGCGTCGCCACGCCGTCGGGCGTGGCGGCCAGCGTCAGCGCGGAGCGGATGCCGCCGACGGCGCGCGACGCCCAGTACACGCAGCCGCTCGCCTGGTCCAGCGCCAGCAGGTTGCCGGTCTGCGTGCCCAGGAACAGCAGGCTGCCCGCCGCGACCGGCTGCGAGCGCATATCGGTGACCTGCGGCAGCGCCAGCGACCACGCCAGTTCCAGTTGCCCGATGTTCGCCGCGGTGATCGCAACGCCCTCGCGCAGGAAGCGCGTGTTGTGCGCGCCGAAACCCCAGTTCTGCGCGCCGCTGAGCGGTATCTCGCCGGGCGGGTGCGTGCAGGCGTGGCGCGCGATCCAGGCATCGCGCCGGGCATCCTCGGGCGCGGCCAGCCACTGCCCCAGCGCCAGGCGCTGTTGCGCCGTGAGGGCCGCGGCCTGCACCTGCATCTTGCCGAACTCCATCGCGCTCAGCAGCCGCGCCAGCGGCATCTGCTGCAGGCTCGCGAGCGTCGGGGAGCGCGTGGCCGGGTTCGCATGGCAGGTGGCGCAGTGG
>DAORUQ010000096.1:11427-12642 GCA_035433265.1 Pseudomonadales bacterium
GCGAGAAATACCCGTTTCATGCGACCCCGCGAACATGCACCCGTCGTGCGCCGATTGTGGGCGCCGTCGCGGCGCACGCGCAAGCGTTCGCTCCCGCGCTTGGGCTATGATGCGCGCGTTTCAGGCCCCCGCACAGGAAGATCCCATGAGTTCAGGCACCATCGGACCGCTGCTCGACGCGGACGAGTTCTTCAATCACCAGATCGTCGACACCTTCGCCACGGTGTCGCAGAGCGACTACTCGTGGACCGAGAAGGTCTGCGGCATGGCGGCGGCGCGCGACGGCTCGCTGTCGATCGGCTTCGGCTTCGGCAAGTACCCCAACCGCAACGTGGTCGACGCCTACGGCGGCGCGAGCCGCGGGGTCGAGCAGTGGACCGTGCGCGGCAGCCGCGCGCTCGCCTCGGATCCCAACAGCATCGACGTCGGGCCGCTGAAGTACGCCGTCATCGAGCCGCTGAAGCAGGTGCGCGTGGTCCTGGAGCCCAACGCCACGCAGCCGGTGGCCTTCGACCTGGTGCTCGAGGGCATCGTGCCCTGCATGCTCGAGGAGCGCGAGGACCGGCGCAACCTGCACGGCTTTCGCCACACCGCCAACCAGATCCGCTACCACCAGACCGGCAGCGCGCGCGGCTGGGTGGAGGTGGCCGGCGTGCGTACGGAGGTCACGCCGGAGACGTGGATCATGACGCGTGACCACAGCTGGGGCGTGCGCCCCGACGTGGGCGTGCGCATCCCGGATCTCGCGCCGGATCCGATGGACGGCCTGGTGCCGAAAGCGCTGGCGATCTGGAATCCGCTGTTTTTCCGCAAGCCCGACGGTTCGACCTACGCCTTCCACCAGTACTACCTCAGCTACAGCGGGCCGGGCTTCAAGCACGAGCGCGTGCAGGGCGGTTACGAATACGCCGACGGGCGGCGCGAGACCCTAGTCGGCATCACGCCGGAGCTGCGTTTCGACCCGAAGAACAAGCGACTGCTCGGCGGCGAGTTCCGCGTGCAGATGGCCGACGGCAGCGAGCGGCGGCTCACGGCCGAGGCGATCTCGGACACGGGTTTTCACCTCGGCGCCGGGCTCTACCACGGCTTCGACGGCCAGCATCACGGCTCGTGGCGCGGCGCGCTGCACGTCGAGGGCGAGTACTTCGCCGACTGCTCGACGCCGGAGAGCGTGGCGCGGCTGAACCAGTTCCGCGACTGCATCATCCGCGTGCA
>DAORUQ010000097.1:0-12335 GCA_035433265.1 Pseudomonadales bacterium
GCAGCGGCTGGTGTAGTTGGAGCTCATCGCGAAGGAGTACGCGCCCGCGCCGGTCACGGCGAGCAGCTCGCCGCCGGCCAGGGCCAGGCTGCGGTTCTTGCCGAGGAAGTCGCTGGATTCGCACACCGGCCCGACCACGTCATAGACGGCGTGCTCGATGTCGTGGCGCGGGCGCACTGCCTCGATGCCCATCCAGGCGCCGTACAGCGAGGGCCGGATCAGGTCGTTCATGCCGGCATCGACGATCGCAAAGCGCTTGTCGCCGTTGTCCTTCAGGTACTCGACGCGGGTGAGCAGCGCGCCGGCGCGCGCCACGATCGCGCGCCCGGGCTCGGTGAGCAGGGTGTGCGGGCGATTGCCGAAGCGCGCGAGCAGCGCCGCGGCGTATTCGGCGGGCGTGGGCGGATGCTCCTCGCCGTAGACCACGCCGAGCCCGCCGCCCACGTCGATGTGGTCGAGCGTGATGCCCTGCGCCGCGAGCTCGTCGACCATCGCCAGCACGCGCTCGAGCGCATCGACAAAGGGGCCGAGCGCGGTCAGCTGCGAGCCGATGTGGCAGTCGATGCCGGTGACGCGGATGTTCGGCAGGGCCGCGGCGCGCGCGTAGAGCGCGGGCGCCTCGCTGATCGAGACGCCGAACTTGTTCTCGCGCAGGCCGGTGGAGATGTACGGGTGGCTCTGCGCGTCGACGTCCGGGTTGACGCGAATCGAGATCGGAGCGGTGGTGCCGTGCCCGGCGGCGACCGCCTGCAGTCGCTCGAGCTCGGCGGGCGATTCGATGTTGAAGCAGAGGATGCGGGCCTCGAGCGCGGCGACGATGTCCTCGTGCGACTTGGCGACGCCGGAGAACACGATGCGCCCGGGGTCGCCCCCGGCCATCAGCACGCGCCGGAGCTCGCCGCCGGAGACGATGTCGAAACCCGCGCCCCGGCGCGCGAGCAGGTTCAGCACCGCGAGGTTCGAGTTCGCCTTCACGGCGTAGCAGATCAGGTGCGAGGGCGCCGCCGCCAGCGCCGCGGCGAAGGCGTCGTACTGCGACTCGATCGCCGCGCGCGAATAGACGTAGACCGGTGTGCCGAAGCGCGCGGCGATGTCATCCAGCGCGACGTCCTCGGCGCACAGCACGCCGTCACGGTAGTGGAAAGCCTCCGTCATGGCGTGCCGGCCTGGCCGGGCGGCGTCTCGGGGGGCAGGAACAGCGGGCCCTTCTGGCCGCAGCCGGCGAGCAGCGCGACGCCGAGCAATGTCGAGAGAATGAGCAAGCGCACGGTGGCCGGTCCGCAGGAAATGGACGGCGATTATATAGCCAGCCCGTCGCGGATGGCATCGCTCCCCGTGAGCGCGGCGTTGATCGAGGCCTCCAGCCGCTGCCGGTGGCGAAGGTAGTGCACGGTCTGCAGCGGCGCGTCGGCGACCGGCGCCACGGCGCTCAGGTCCAGATCGGTGAGGTAGACCGGGTAGGCACTCGCTTCGTGGCGCCGCCCGAGGATGTACGCGCCGAGTCGCGCGTGGAATTCGGCGCCGAGCTCGCGCTGCGAGAAGGCCACGCCATCGCAGTACACCGTGAACAGCGGCTCGCCCTCGTGCGCCTCGGCGATGGCCTGCACCTCCAGGAAGGACCCGGGACGGTAGCCCGGGGGCGCGGGCAGCTCCTGGGCGCTGTAGTCCCCGCCGGCCGCGCGGACCAGGCGGAAAAAGCGCGACGGCTCGGTCGCGCGCGTCACGGCGGGATCGGCGCCGCCGCTGCCGTTCTGGCGATAGCGCACCGATTCGAGGAACTGCGCGATGGCGCCGAGCAGCGTGCCCTCGCGCGCGCCGGCGTACTCCGCGCGCAGGAAGGACCCGTGCTCGTCGACGATCGTGACGGCGATGGCTTCGGCCCGCGCCTCGCTGAAGACGCTGCAGCGCCACGGCGTCATGCGGGCGGCGATCACCGGCAACGGCGTGCGCTCCAGTGCATGGCGGTCGATCGCGAGCGGGGACCACTGCGGCTGTGGCTCGCCCAGGACCTCGTAGAGCGCCGCCAGGCTGTCGGCGCTGGCACTGCTGCCCGCGCCGCGCCGGTGCTGCAGCACGTGCAGCTGGTTGCGGATCTCCAGCACGTAGCGCGCGCTGGCGCCACGCTCGCGCTGGACGTGGTGTGCGAGATCGCCGAACACTTCCCCCACGCGGGTCGCGATCGGCTCGGCGCGGCTGGGACAGAAACAGCGCACCGCGACGCGCAGGCCCGCATTGCCGTGCGCCAGCGGCAGGAAGTCGCGCAGGCATCGCAGCAGGCCCTCCACGCCGGCATGCCGCGCGCTGACCAGCTCGCCCCAGCTGTTGCGTGCCACGGTCTCGACGTTGAGCACGAGGTTCTCGCGCAGCGCGCTGTAGCCGAGGGAGTCGATGCGGCTGCTGACGCGCTGCAGCCCCTGTTCGCGCGCGAGGCGCATCGGATCCGCGGCGACGTTCACGAACACCAGCAGGTCCGTGACCCGCGCGGCGCTCGCGAACGCCTCGTCGCCCGGTGCCACGTCGGCATGATCGCCCAGCACGTGCTCGCGCAGTTCACGCAGCATGCCCTGCACCTCGCCGGCGCTCAGGCCGTCGGCGCGCTCGCGCACCGCGATGCGCGTGCGCTCGCCGATCACGCCGTTCACGAGGCACCAGCACAGCAGTTCGCTCAGGCTGGGCGCCTGCCTGAGCGCGCGCCCGGCGGGCATGGCGCTGCCGCGCGTGACGCCGGCCCAGGCCGCCCACAGCGCCGGCGCCCCGTCGGCCACGCGCAAGGTGCCGATGCTGATCTCGTTCTCGGTGACGTTGATCGCGCGCCCCGGGTTCACGGCGTCTATCTTGCCGGCCTTGCGCTCGTAGGCCGCGAAGAGCCTGCGCCCGAGGATGTTGAACTCGCGCGCCTCGATGGCGCGAGCCGCATCGCCGCGGCGCGCGAACTCCGACAGGAAGCGGTAGCTCGAGGTGAGCTCCTTCACCAGTTCGTTGCGCTCGGCCTCGACGTCCTGGATCTTCCAGTGCGAGCGCGAGTCGAGCAGCGCGAGCTTGTCCCTGTCCCAGCCCCACTCGGCGACCAGGCGCTCCATCAGCAGCCGCTGCCACGACGGTATGCCCGCGCGCGGGGGCTGCGACAGCTTCTTGCCCGCCTTGTAGTACAGGCAGCGGCGCACGATCTCCAGGCGCGCGGGCTGCTCGCGCGCCAGCAGGTGACGCTCGATGCGCCGGTAGACCATCACGTAGGGGTCGAGCTCGTCGATGTCCTCGAGTCCGGCGCAGACCGCGCGCTTGTAGTCGGCGCTGAGGCAGGCGGCGGCCGGGTGATCGGCCGCATAGACCTCGAACAGCAGCAGCTTGAGTACCGATTTGTAGGGCGAGTCGATGGCCTTGTAGAGCTGCCAGATGCCGGCGCCGAGGAACTCGCCCGCCGGCAGCTCCGCGATTCCCCCGAAATCCACCAGCCCGGCACGGCCTGCGTAGCGCTTGCGCATCAGGTGGCTGCAGTACTCGTCGTAGTGCTGCTCGTGCTGCGGCGGGATCAGCCACCATGCCGGCAGGCGACCGGCGAGCAGGATCGCGGTGCGGTAGAACTCGTCGAGCAGCAGGTAGTGCTGCGCCGTCCCGCAGTTCTCGCCGGTCAGCGCCTCGCGCTGGCCGCGCTTGAATTTCTCGCCGTTCATCAGGAACAGGTGCGCTTCCAGCCCGATGCCGTGCGCCCACTGCTGCAGCAGCACGGCCTTGCGCGCCAGCAGCGCGAGCTCCTCGCTGCCGAGCTCATCGGGGTAGCAGATCCAGATATCGAGGTCGCTGCCGTCGGAGTGCCCGAGCGTGCCCGAGCTGCCCATCAGGTAGACCGCGTGCAGGCGCGGCTCGGGCGTGACCAGGCGCTGCGGGCTGAAGCTGATCGCGAGGCGCCTGGCCTGCGCGAGTTCCGTGGCCGAGGGCGTGTAGCCGCTGATGCCGCAGGGGGTGTGCTGCGAGACGTAGCCCGGCAGGGCGGGGTGATCGATGTGCAGCAGCAGCGGCAGCAGGTCGAGGAACTGGCGCTGGCGCGGTGCCAGCATGCCGCGCACGCGCTCGAGCCGCGCGGCGCTGATCGCGCGAAAGCGCGTGAGCAGCCGACGCAACTCCTTGCGGTCTATGCCTTCGTCGGCAGGTGAGATTGCGGCAGGCGTGGGCATGCCGCCAAGTATAGCGGGCCGGCGTGGCGGCTCAGGACGCGGTGCGCGCGGCGAGGCGCGCGCGCGCCTCGGCCGCCGCCTGCGCGACCCGCCCCGGCGCGGTGCCGCCGATGTGGTCGCGCGCGCTCACCGAGCCTTCCAGGCTCAGCACCTCGAACACGTCCGCTCCGATCGTCGCGCTGAAGCCGCGCAGCGTCTCCAGCGGCATGTCGGCCAGGTCGGTGCGCGTGGCCACGCCCGCGGCGACGGCCTTGCCCACCACCTCGTGCGCGTCGCGAAACGGCATGCCCTTGCGCACCAGGTAGTCGGCGAGGTCGGTGGCGGTCGCGAAGCCGCGGCGCGCGGCCTCGCGCAGGGTGGCTTCATTGACGGTCAGCGCCGGCATCATGTCGGCGAAGGCGTGCAGCGAGTCGCGCACCGTGTCGATGGTGTCGAACAGCGGCTCCTTGTCCTCCTGGTTGTCCTTGTTGTATGCCAGCGGTTGCGACTTCATCAGCATCAGCAGGCTCATCAGGTGGCCGGTGACGCGTCCGCTCTTGCCGCGCACCAGTTCGGGTACGTCCGGGTTCTTCTTCTGCGGCATGATCGAGGAGCCGGTGCAGAAGCGATCGGGCAGGTTCACGAAGCCGAACTGCGCCGAGGTCCACAGCACCAGTTCCTCGCTGAAGCGCGAGAGGTGGGTCATCAGCAGCGCGGCGAAGGCGCAGAATTCGATCGCGAAATCGCGGTCGGCGACCGAGTCGAGGCTGTTGCGCGTGGGCGCGCTGAAGCCGAGCTCGGCCGCGGTGAATTCGCGGTCGATCGGGTAGCTGGTTCCGGCGAGCGCCGCGGCACCGAGCGGCGAGACGTTCATGCGCGCACGACAGTCGAGCAGGCGCGCGTAGTCGCGCTCCAGCATCTCGTTCCATGCCAGCATGTGGTGACCGAAGGTCACGGGCTGGGCGGTCTGCAGGTGCGTGAAGCCCGGCATGATGGTCGCGGCCTCGCGCGCGGCGAGCTCGACCAGCCCCTGCTGCAGGCGCGTGAGCTCGGCGGCGATGGCGTCGATCTCGTCGCGCAGGTACAGGCGCACATCGGTGGCGACCTGGTCGTTGCGCGAGCGCCCCGTGTGCAGTTTCTTGCCCGCGATGCCGATGCGCGCGGTGAGGCGCGCCTCGATGTTCATGTGCACGTCCTCGAGCTCCACGCTCCACTCGAAGCGGCCCTCCTCGATCTCGCGGCGGATCTCGCCGAGGCCGGCGACGATCGACGCGTGCTCCTGTGCGCTGAGCAGCCCGGCGCGGGCGAGCATCGCGGCGTGGGCCAGCGAGCCGCGGATGTCGTGCAGCGCGAGGCGGCGGTCGAAGTCCACCGAGGCGGTGAAGCGCTGCACGAAGGCGTCGGTGCTCTCGCTGAAACGCCCCCCCCAGAGGGTCGAAGTCTGCTGCTTTTCCATGGTTTTCCTTGATCGCGGGCTCGAGCGGGCCGCGATTATAGCAGCAGCCCCGCAGCCCGCTGCGCCGCTCGCCGGGCGCGCGTCACCGATCGGGCAGCATGCCGGCCCGTGCGAGTGATACGCAGGGGATTGCGCGCGCTCGGGGTACAATCCGGACCGTACGGCACTGCCCTCGCGCGCGGGTGCCCACCCAACCATCACGTACCACGGGGCGCACATGACCACGATTCGAGCCATGCTGGAGATGGTTCCCCGCCTGAGACATCGCATGCAGCGTCTCCTGCGGCCGGCGTCCAGCCTGATCGATACCTCTGCCGCCAGTCCCGTGCCCGCCGGCACGCTGATCTACCGCTGCAACGTGTGCTCATCGACGTGCTCGGTCCCTGTTGCGGCGCTGGAGCGCGACGGCGGGAACTGCGCCGTCTGCGATTCGAACGTGCGCTTTCGCAGCCTCGTCCATCTGCTCTCGCTCAGGCTGTTCGGCCGGTCACTGGCGATCTCCGCGTTTCCCGCGCAAGCCAGGCACCTGCGCGGCATCGGCATGAGCGACACCGGGCGCTACGCGGAGCTGCTGGCGCAAAGGACGGGCTACACGAACACCTTCTATCACAAGGCTCCGCGGCTCGACATCCAGGCCCCCGCGTCCGGGTATCTCGCGGCCCACGACTTCGTGATCAGTTCCGATGTCTTCGAGCACGTCGTGCCGCCGGTCGCGACGGCGTTCACCAACCTCCGCGCGCTGCTCAAGCCCGGCGGAGTGTTGGTGTTCACGGTGCCATTTTCGCTCGACAGCGAGACGGTGGAGCATTTTCCGGAGCTCCACGAGTTCGAGATACGCCAGCGCGGGGGCGAGCACGTGCTGGTCAACCGCACGATGGACGGGCGGACCCAGGAATTCACCCGGCTGGTGTTTCATGGCGGACCGGGCAGCACCCTCGAGATGCGGCTCTTCTCCGAGGCGGGACTCAGGCGCGAGCTGGAACGGGCAGGTTTCGTCGATATCCGCGTTCACCGCGAGCCCTGCTTCGAGGCCGGCATCTACTGGCATCACCCCTGGTCGGTGCCGGTTACCGCGATTGCCGGCTAGGCAGCCCCTGTTGCGCCAGCCGCGCGATGGCTGGTGTTTGCCGGGCCGGTCTGCGGCGGCGAGGAACGCGGGCGACGAATACGGGCTAGACTGTGGCGTGTTTTCACTGTCCGCAGCGCCATGACCCGCACCTCAGCCCCCGCGCGGAACTCCCGCACATGAGCGACACCGCCGCCGGCGCGCGCGGCTTCCTGCTCCCCGACCTGTGCTCGGCCACCGCGGTGCTGTTCCTGCTGCTGCTCAGCGTGCTGCTGGCCTTCACGCTGGAGCTGTTCGCGGGCGGCCTGAAGGCCTTCGACTGGATCGGGCTCGGGCGCGCCTCGGCGTTCATCCTGTGGAACATGCTGCTGAGCGCGGCGCTGCTGTGCGGCCTGCGCCGGCGCATCGCGGGCTGGCCGCTGGCCGCGGGCGCCGCGGCGAGCTACGCGCTGGTGCTGGCGGTGTGCCTGGCTTCGAACCTCGCGTGCCAGTCCTTCCTCGGGGGGTTGCGGGCGGGTGGCGCGCCGACGATCGATCCCTGGTGGCTCGCTCGCGACCTGTTGATCTGCGCGCTGCTCGGCGGGGCGGCGCTGCGCTATTTCCACCTGCAGGGCGAGCTGCTGCGCCAGCAACGCGCCGAGATGGACGCGCGGATCGCCGCGCTGCAGGCGCGCATCCGCCCGCATTTCCTGTTCAACAGCATGAACATCATCGCCAGCCTGATCCCGGTCGACCCCGATGGCGCCGAGCGCGCGGTCGAGGACCTCTCGGCGCTGTTCCGCGCCAGCCTGCGCGAGGGGGCGACCACGGTGCCGCTGGCCGACGAGATCGAGCTCTGCGAACGCTACCTGCGCCTCGAGCAGCTGCGCCTGGGCGCGCGGCTCGTCATCGAGCGCGACATCGGCGTGCTGCCGGCGGCGTTGCGCATCCCGCCGCTCAGCGTGCAGCCCTTGCTGGAGAACGCGGTGTACCACGGTGTGCAGCCGCGGCCCGAGGGCGGTTGCGTGCGCCTGGCCGTGCGCTGCGAGCCGCGCATGCTGCGCATCGAGGTGAGCAACCCGCTGCCCGCGGCGGAGGCGGGCGCGAGCAACGGCAGCGGCATGGCGCTGGCGAACATCCGCGACCGGCTGGCGGCGATCTACGGCGATCGCGCGGCGCTCGAAACCGGGAGCCTCGAGGGCAGCTTCGTCGCGCGCCTGGCGATCCCGCTGGAGGGCGGCGCATGAAACTGCTGGTCGTCGACGACGAGCCGCTGGCGCGCGAGCGCCTGAAGCGGCTGCTCGCCGCCCGCGGGGACTGCGCGGCCGTGGCCGAGGCCGCCAACGGCATCGAGGCCATCGCGGCGAACGCCACGCACGAGCCCGATGTCATCCTGCTCGACATCCGCATGCCCGGCATGGACGGCATCGAGGCGGCGCGCCACATGATGGCCGCGCCGCATCCGCCCGCGATCATCTTCTGTACCGCCTACGACGAGTACGCGATCGCGGCTTTCGAGAGCCGCGCCGTGGGCTACCTGCTCAAGCCGGTGCAGCGCGAGAAGCTCGACGCCGCGCTCGCCGCGGCACGCGCGAGCACGCGCCTGCAGCTGAACGCGCTGGCAACCGCGGCGCGCGAGCCGCGCCGCTTCTTCAGCAGCCACACCGGCGGCGCAACGCGCCTCATTCCGGTTGCGGATGTGCGCGTGCTGCTGGCGGACCACAAGTACGTCACCGCCTGCTGTCCCGGCGCCAGCGCGCTGCTCGACGAGAGCCTGCGCGAGATCGAGCAGGAATTCCCGCGCCAGTTCCTGCGGGTGCACCGCAACGCGCTGGTCGCCACCGCTCACATCACCGGCATCGTGCGTCGCCCCGGCGGTGATCACGCCCTGACGCTCGCGGGCATCGAGCTGCAACCCCAGATCAGCCGGCGCCACCTGGCCGAGGTGCGCCAGGTCATAGAAAGTCTTTGAAACCCGTCCGCAACAGCAAGCCGCCGGCACGCCATTCGCGCCGGGCTGCCGTATCATGTCGCCCTCACTTCCGTCGCAGTTCCTGACATGACCGACCGCATCCTCCGCATCGCAACGCGCAAGAGCCAGCTGGCCCTGTGGCAGGCCGGGCACGTGCGCGATCGCCTGCTCGCCGCGCACCCGGGATTGCGCGTCGAGCTGCTCCCGCTATCGACGCAGGGCGATCGCATCCTCGACGTGCCGCTGGCGAAGATCGGCGGCAAGGGCCTGTTCGTGAAGGAGCTCGAGACCGCGATGCTCGAGGGGCGCGCGGACCTCGCGGTGCACTCGATGAAGGACGTGCCGATGGATTTCCCGCCCGAGCTGGGGCTGGGCGCGATCCTTGCGCGCGAGGACCCGCACGACGCCTTCGTTTCCAATGCGTACCCGGTGCTGGAAGCGCTGCCCGAGGGAGCGCGCGTGGGTACGTCCAGCCTGCGCCGCCAGTGCCAGCTGCGCGCGGTGCGGCCGGACCTGCGCATCCTCGACCTGCGCGGCAACGTGAACACGCGGCTGCGCAAGCTCGATGACGGCGAGTACGACGCCATCGTGCTCGCGAGCGCGGGACTGCTGCGCCTGGGGTTGGGTGAGCGCATCCGCGCGCGCATTCCCGCCACGGTTTCGCTGCCCGCGGTGGGGCAGGGGGCCATCGGCGTCGAGATCCGCAATGACGACGCCGGCTTGCGCGCGCTGCTGGCGCCGCTGGACGACGCCGGCTGCGGTGACTGCGTGCGCGCCGAGCGCGCGATGAACCGCGCGATGCAGGGCGGCTGCCAGGTGCCCATCGCGGGCTTTGCGGTCATCGAGGGCGCGAACCAGCTGTGGCTGCGCGGGCTGGTCGGCAGCAACGACGGCGCGCGCATCGTGCGCGCCGAGGCGCGCGGTGCGCGCACCGAGGCCGAACGCATCGGTGCGCAGCTCGCGGCCACGCTGCTCGCGCAGGGCGCCGAGGCGATCCTGCGCGAGCTCTGGGACGCGGGCTGATCACGTGGATGGCGCCCTGCAGGGCATCCGCGCGCTGGTGACGCGCCCGGCGGGGCAGGGCGGTGCGCTGGTCGCGGCCATCCGCGCGGCCGGCGGCGAAGCGCACGAATTTCCGCTGCTCGAGGTGGTGGCGCTGGGCGTGCAGGATGCGCAGGCCCGCGCGACGGTCGACGATACCCTGGGCCGGCTCGGTTCGTTCGATGCCGCGATCTTCATCAGCACCAATGCCGTGCGCGCGCTGCTGGCGCGCCTTGCCGACAGCGCGCGCACATGGCCGGCGCAACTGCAATGCTTCGCGATCGGCAGCGCCACGGCGCAGTGCCTGCGCGAGGCCGGAATCGGATGTGCGAGCGCGGCCGCGGCGATGGACAGCGAGGAACTGCTCGCGCACCCCGGGCTCGGTCCGGTCGCGGGCCGGCGCATCGTGATCTTCAAGGGCGTCGGCGGGCGCGATTTGCTGGCCCGGGTGCTCGTGGAGCGCGGCGCGACGGTGACGCAGTGCGCGCTGTACCGTCGTCGCCTGCCCGCCACTGCATCGCAGCGGGAACTGCATGCGCTGATCGAGGGGCGCGCCATCAACGTGCTGCTGCTGAGCAGCGCCGAGGCGCTGGCAAACCTGCTCGGCTTGCCCGGTGCGGACACGGCTGGCACGATACCTGCGGACCTGGCGCTGGTCACACCGGGTGAACGCGTCGCGGCACAGGCGCGCGATGCCGGTTTCAGCGCTGTCGAGCCTGCAGCCAACGCCACCGACGCGGCAATGCTCGCGGCGCTGGAACGGCTGGCAGCCACCCTACGCAGACGAGTGCACACAGGATGACAGACGCAGGCAGCAAGCCCACATTCGAGGTGCTCTCGGTGGAAACCAACCCGCCGGTACGCCGCGCGTCCCGGCTCCCTGCCGCGCTGGCGCTGCTGCTGGCGGGCGCCGCGCTCGGCGTGAGCGCTTGGCACTGGTTCGCGATGCGCGAAGTCCGTGCCGAGCTCGAGGAGGTGCGCGCGAGCGCCAACGAGCTCGCGGCGCGAGCCGGGCGCGGCCCCGATCCCCGCCTGGCCGAGGCCTTGCGCGGCCTGGAGCAGGGCGAGGCGCGCATGACCGGGCTCGATTTGCGCATCGACGCGCTGGGCACCGACACCGCCGCGCTGCGCGAGCGGCTCGCCGCGATCACGGTGGCCGATCGTCGCGACTGGGCGCTGGCCGAGGCCGAATACCTGGAGCGGCTGGCGAGCCAGAGCCTGCTGATGGGCCGCGAGGTGCGCGGTGCGCTGGCGCTGCTCGGCGCCGCCGACGGCATCCTGCGCGACCTCGACGATCCCGCGTTGCACGCCTCGCGCGCCGCGCTCGCCACTGACATCGCCAGCCTGCGCGCGGTGGCGGAATTCGATGTCGAAGGCCTGTACCTGCGCCTCGCCGCCCTGGTGGAGCAGGTGCCCGCGCTCGCGTTGATGGAGCGTTCGCGCGCCGAGGCCACCGGCGGAGATGCCGCTGCCGAACCCGCGGGCGCCGGGAGCTGGTGGTCGCGCCTCACCGCCGTGCTCGGTCGCTATGTCGTGGTGCGCCAGCGCAACGAATCGATCAAGCCGTTGCTGCCGCTCGCCGAGGAGGGGTACCTGCGCATGAACCTGCGTCTGGGGCTGGAGCAGGCGAAGCTCGCGCTGCTCGCGGCGGAGCCCGCGGTCTACCGCGGCGCGCTGCACCAGGTGCAGCAGTTCGCCGGCACCTACCTGAGCCCGACGGTCGTGGCCAACCGGGCTTTTCTCGACGAAGTGACGGCCCTCGCCGCGATGGACGTGGCGCCTGCGCTGCCCGATATCTCGGGTTCGCTGCGTGCGCTGCGCGAGCGGCCGGGTGCGGCGGCGCCAGCAGCGCCGGCACCTGCTCCCGCACCGGCGCCCGCCGACGCGACCACCGGCGGGCAATAGACCATGCGCCGCCTCTTCGTCGTCCTGCTGCTGGTTCTCGCCGCCGCGGCGAGCTTCGCCTATCTCGTGCGCCTCGATGCCGGCTACGTGCTGATCGAGTTGCAGGGCTACACCGTCGAGACCACGGCGTGGGTGGCGGCGCTGCTGGTGCTGCTCGGGCTGATCGCGTTCTATTACCTGGGCCGCGCGCTGGTGCTGCTGGCCGACCTGCTGAGCCGCCTGTTCACCGGACGCCCGCGCCGGCATGCGGGTTTCCTGGAACGCTGGCACGCGCGGCGGCGCAGCCACACCGTGCGCGGCGTGCTGGCCTTCGCCGAGGGGCGCTGGCGCGTGGCCGTCAAGCAGCTCGCGCGCGGCGCGCGCCATGCCGATGCACCGCTGCTGAACCACCTGCTGGCAGCGCGGGCGAGCGCGGAACTGGGCGACCGGGAACTGGCCGAGGGCTTCCTGCAACTCGCCAGGGAAGTGCCCGGCGCGCAACAGGCGGTGGCTCTGGCGCAGGCCGAGGCCGCGCTCGCGCGTGGCGAGAACAGGGAGGCGCTCGCGATACTGGACGGCGCGGGCCTCGATCCGGCGGCGCAGCCGGCCGGCATCGCGCTGCAGCTCGAGGCGCTCGAGCGCCTGGGTGAGTGGGCGCGCATCGGCACGCTGCTGCCCGAGGCGCGCCGCCACAAGGTGCGTCCCGAGGCGATGCTGGAGGGTGTCGAGGACCGCACCTACCGCGCACTGCTGTCGCTCGAGGGCATGAAGCCCGAGGCGCTGCGC
>DAORUQ010000098.1:0-12325 GCA_035433265.1 Pseudomonadales bacterium
CCGCCGGCGGCGCGGATCCAGCCCGTCGCCTCGTCCAGGGCGGGCCATTCCATGCGGCAGGCCGCCGGCTTGCCCTTGCCGAGGTAGCGGTGGAAGGCCTCGTCCAGGGTACGCACCCGCCCGCTCGCCACCAGGAAACGCGCGAAATGCGGCCGCCCCAGGCCGGCGCCGGCCGCCTCGTGCTCGGCTCCCGCCAGCGCGCCGTGCACGCCCAGGTACTCGAGCCGTGCCGCGATCCGCTCGGCGCGCGCGCGCCGGCGCAGCTGCTGCGCGGCAATGCCGGCGCGGATCGCCGGATGCGCCGGGTCGAAGCCCAGCCCCACCACGTGGATCTCGCGCCCCGCGGCATCCACCGAGAATTCGATGCCGGGCAGCAGGCGCGGCAGCCCGGCGGCAGTCGTCTCCATGGCGGCGATGCGGTCCCACCCGTCCAGCGTGTCATGGTCGGTGAAGGCCATGAGCCCCACGCCGGCGCCCGCCTGCATCTGCAGCAGCGCGAGCGGCGCCAGCTCGCCGTCGGAGGCGCTGGTGTGGGTGTGCAAATCGACGAGCACGGAAAAAGCCTGTGTGGAAACGGCGGCGGGGACGATAGAATAGCGGCATTCGCGGCCCGGTGCCGCGGCAAATTCCCGCAGCGCGCCGCGCCGCGCCCGATACGGCCCCGATCCCATGAAGCAATTGGCGGAACTCCTCCCTGTCGTGCTGTTCTTCGTCGTCTACCAGCTGGACGGGCGGTCGCTGGCGCTGGGGGGCTGGGAATACCACTTCGACGGCATCTACTCGGCCACCGCCGTGCTGATGATCGCCACGGTGCTGCAGCTGGCACTGACACGGCTGCTGAGCGGGCACATCGAGAAGCGCCTGCTGTTGCTCACCGCGGTGGTCTGCGCCTTCGGCGCCGCCACGCTGCTGCTGCGCAACCAGCTGTTCATCCAGTGGAAGCCCACGATCTTCAACTGGGTGCTCGCGGCCGTCTTCGTCGGCACCCACACCCTGACCGGCAAGACCGTGATGGAACGGGCGATCGGCGCCCAGCTGAGCCTGCCCGCCGTCGCCTGGCGACGACTGAACAGCCTCTGGGTGGCGAATTTCGTGGTCGTCGGCGCGCTGAACCTCTTCGTGGCCTACCGCTTCAGCGAAGCCGCGTGGGTCAGCTACAAGCTCTACAGCGCCATCGGCTTCACGCTGCTGGTGACCGCGCTGACCGTGGCGCTGATCATGCCCCACGTCAAGGACGGCGAGGAACCGCCGGCCGGCGCCGGCTGACACACCCGCAACGGAGCAAACGCATGCTGTATTACGCGATCATCGCCGAAGACGCCGAGAACTCCCTGGAGCGGCGGCTCGCGACCCGTCCCGACCACCTGGCACGGCTCACGCGCCTGCGCGACGAGGGCCGGCTGCTGCTCGCCGGGCCGCACCCGGCGCTCGACTGCGAGGATCCGGGTGCCGCGGGCTTCACCGGCAGCCTGGTCGTGGCGCACTTCGACGACCTCGCCGCGGCCCAGGCATGGGCCGCGGACGATCCCTACGTGCATGCCGGCGTCTATGCCCGCGTGACCGTCAAGCCGTTTCGCAGGGTGCTGCCCTGAGCCGCCCGCGCCGGCTTCCCCGCCGGCGCATTTGACATCGGATTAATCGAAACTAGATTAATGGGTTAGTGCAGTTTTTGAATCCATCATCAGAGCTTTTCGCCATGTTTTCCAGACTCGTCGGCGCGCTGCTGCTCAGCAGCGCCGTGATCATGCCCGTTGCGGCGCAGGAGCAGCGCTATGTCGAGGACACCCGCGCGGTGCCGTTGCGCGAGGGCGCCGCCCTGGACCAGAGGACCCTGCTCGACGTGCCGACCGGCACTCCCGTGACCGTGGTGCAGGAGCAGCGCGACACCGGCTGGGCGCTGGTGCGCACCCGCGAGGGCGCCGAGGGCTGGATGCCGCTGCGCTTCATCAAGCGCGAGCCCGGGGCGCGCTACCAGGTGGTCAACGCGCTGCGCCTGCTCGGGCAGCCCGACGACGGCAGCGTGACGCTGTCGGCGGCAGTAGAGCAGGGGCGCAAGGAACTCGCCGACATGGCCGCCGCGCGCGACGCGCTGCAGGCCGAGCTCACGGAACTCAAGCAGCTCTCCAGCAACGCCACGCAGCTCGACGCCAGCAACCGCGACCTGAACGAGCAGCTGCACGTGCTGAAGAACCGCATCGGGGTGCTCGAGGCCGACAACCAGCGCCTGCGCGACGACTCCTGGCAGAAATGGTTCATCAACGGCGTCTGGGCGACCGGCATCGGCGGGCTGCTCACGCTGCTGCTGCCGCGCCTGATCCCGCAGCGCAAGCGCCGCTCGGAATGGGTCTGAGCCACAACCACACGGGACCAATGACACCATGATCACCCGACTGCTCGCCGTGCTCGCCCTGCTGGGCGGCGCCCTGTTGTTCGTCGCGACACCGGCACAGACCGACGCCGACGCCAATCCACGGGTGCGCATCGGCACCAATGCCGGTGACATCACCATCGAGCTCTATCCGGACGAAGCGCCACTGACCGTGGCGAACTTCCTGTCGTACGTCGACAGCGGCTTCTACGCCGGCACCGTGTTCCACCGCGTGATCCCCAACTTCATGATCCAGGGCGGGGGCTTCACGCAGGAGCTCGCCGAGAAGCCGACCGGCGAGCCGGTGAAGAACGAATCGCGCAATCACCTGCACAACGAGCGCGGCACCATCGCGATGGCACGCACCGACGACCCCGACAGCGCGGGGGCGCAGTTCTTCATCAACGTGCGCGCGAACCTGACGCTCGACTTCAACTACGTCACGCGCAAGCCCGGCTACACGGTATTCGGGCGCGTGATCGACGGCATGGACGTCGTCGACGGCATCTCGCTGGTCGATACGCAGCGCGCCGGGCACCTCGACGACGTGCCGGTGAACCCGATCGTGATCGAGTCGATCACGCGACTCGAATGAGCATCTGCCTCTCGGTCAACCTGAACAAGATCGCGCTGATCCGCAATTCGCGCGCGGGCGACTATCCCAGCGTGACGGAGCACGCGCGCCTGTGCATCGAGGCCGGCGCCGACGGCATCACCGTGCATCCGCGCCCCGACCAGCGCCACATACGCGCCGCCGACGTGCCCGCGCTGGCGGCAATGCTGGCGGTGGAACTCAACGTCGAGGGCAACCCCTTCGCCGGCCCCGCGCGCAGCCACCGCGCCGACGTCGCCGACTATCCCGGTTTCATGACGCTGGTGCGCGCGGTGCGCCCGGCGCAGTGCACGCTGGTGCCCGACAGCGACGCGCAGCTCACCTCGGACCACGGCTTCGACCTCGCGCGCGAAGGCGAACGCCTGCGCCCGCTGATCGAGGAGCTGCGCGCGCTGGGCATCCGCGTCAGCCTGTTCATGGATCCCGATCCCGCGCAGATCCGCCGCGCCGCCACCTGCGGCGCGGACCGCGTCGAGCTCTACACCGGGCCCTACGCGGCGGCCTTTGCGGCCGGCGCCGACCCGCAGGCGATCCTGCGCCCGCATGTCGAGGCTGCGCGCGCCGCGCTCGATGCCGGCCTCGGCGTGAATGCCGGCCACGACCTGAACCTGCTGAACCTCGGCGCCTACGCAGCGGCCGTGCCGGGGCTGCAGGAAGTCTCCATCGGCCACGCCTTCACCGTCGATGCCCTGCGCCTGGGCATCGACGCGACCGTGCGCGCCTACCAGCGCTGCCTGGGACAAGCCGTTTGAACGACGCCTTCGCCGAGGGGGTCAGCGGCGAATTCTCGGTCTGCGACTGCGACCGCTACGCCGAGCACCTCGCGGACATCAGCGTGCGACGACGCATGGTCATCGCCAGCGAGGACGTGCGCAACCAGTTCGGCGTGCTGCTGCTCGCGCGCGGCGCGCCGCTCGGGCGCTTCGCCTTCGGCAGGATGCACGGCCATCGCCTGAACCGCCCCATCGACGAAGCGCTCGCGATGAGCCGCTGCCTCGATAACGGCGCATTGGCCTCGCGCCTGCGCGAACTGCTGGACTGCGCGCCCGACCTGCAGCGCATCGCCGTGGCCACCGGCCTCGCCCCGCGCCTGGAGGCGCTGTGCGAGACGGCCGCGCTGGGCCCCGCCCTGCTGCAGAAACTCAGTGTGCTCGAGGAAGTCCTGCCGGCCGTGTTCCACCGCGCGCTGTTCTGCGCCTGCTTTGGCGTGCTGCTGGCCGGGGAGCGGCGCCTCGATGCCACCGAGGCCAGGCTGCTGTTCCAGGCCGGCCTGTTGCACGACCTCGGGCTGCTGCATATCGATCCGGCGCTCGCCTGCGGCAACGCCGGCATCGGCCCCGGCGAATGGGACGAGATCCGGCGCCACGTGCCCATAGGGGCAACCATCGCCGCGCGCCTCGCCACGGCGCCGGCGCGGCTGGCGGCGGTGATACGCGGGCACCATGAACGCGCCGACGGCACCGGCTATCCGGCAGGCAGCACCGGTGAGGACATCGATCCGCTGGCGCAGATGCTCGCGCTCTGCGACATGCTCCACGCGCTGCGCTTCCACGGTCCCGACGCCGGGACGCTGGCCGACTGCATGCCTTATCTGCGGGTCAACCGGCACCTCTTCGGCGAGCAGAACTACCGCGCGGTGGGGCGCCTCCTCGCCGGCGCGCGCGGTCTCGCGGCGCCGGCCGCGCCACGCAGCCTGCCGCGGCAACTGCTGCTCGACACCAACCGGTCGCTGGTCGTGCTGCGCGGCAGCTTCGCGACGCTGCGCGCGTTGCTGCGCCAGTTCCCGGCCGATCCGCTGCCCGCCAGCGTGCAGCGGCTGGTGGAACAGTTCGAGCGGATCAGCGACGCCTCGGGCCTGGGCCTCGAAGCCTGCGCGGCCGCGCTGGGCGAGAGCATCGGCGCAGACACCGGCGAGGCCGGGCTGATCGAGATCCAGCGCACCGCGCAGGAGCTGTTCTGGCTGGTGCGCCGCATCGAGCGCCAGCTGCGCGCGCTGGCCGGGGCCACCGCCGCGGGCGCCTCGCAGCGCATGCTGCGCGAACTGGCGCACGGCGTGGAATTCGAGCTCGGCCGCGCCTGGCAGCGCTTCGAGGGAGCGAGCGCGCCGCGCCTGCAACGCGGCAATGACGCATTGACCCCCCTGCCCCTGCGCGCTAGCCTGCCGCGCCGATGAACACCCCGGGAGGCGCCGCCCATGCGCGCGGACGACGAGGAACGAATCACTGAGCCGCGCGCGACGGGCCGCGGCCTGGCACGCCCGGCGCTGTTCGTGCTGCTGGCACTGGCGCTGGTGGCGGTGACGACGCTGGGCGTGCGCGAGCTGCTGCGCGCCACGCCGACGCCGGGCGCGATCCCGGCCGCGCCCGCGCCCCCCGGCGCGGCCTCCGCACCCGCGCCCCCTGCCGCCACGACACCCGGCGCGGCGCAGGCCGCGCCCGCCGAACCGATGCCCCCTGCCGAGCCCGCGGCGCCACCGCTGCCGGCGCTGGCGCAGAGCGACGTCGAGGTGCGCACCACCCTGGCCGACATCGTTCCCGCGCCGGCGCATCCCAGCCTCGCACCGGACAACCTGCTCGCGCGTGCCGCCGCGCTCGCCGACGGTTTCGGGCGCGGCAAGCTGGTGCGCGACAAGCTGCCGTTGCCCGCGATTGCGGGCAAGCTGATCGTGGTGGAACGCGGCGAGCGGATATTCCTCGATACCGCGAACTACGCGCGTTACGACGCCGTGGTCGCGGCCTTCGCGGAACTGGACACCGCGGCTCTGGCGCGCTGGTACCTGCGCTACGAACCACTGCTGCAGCAGGCGTACGAGGAACTCGGCAACGGCGAGGAGCGCGTGCGCGAGGCGATCCTCGACGGCATCGAGCTGATGCTGGCCGCGCCCGCCCCCGCGGGCGAGCTGGAACTGAAGCAGCCGGCAGTGTTCTACAAGTACGCCGACCCGGCGCTGGAGGCGCTGCCGGAGTCGCAGAAGCTGCTGATCCGCATGGGGCCGCGCAATCGCGCGATCATCGTCGCGCAGCTCCAGCGGCTGCGCCAGGCGCTGGGCTCATAGGTACTTCTCGAGGATGTCGGCGCCGTTGAACTCGGCCCCCAGCACCGCGATGAAGGTGTAGACCCCGATCAGCTTGCGGTTGAGGAACACGAACTCGCGTGGCGGCACGCGGAAATAGGTGCTGAAGGCCGCCTTCGCGGCGCGCGAGGCGATGCGCGAGGGCAGATCGCTGTCGCGCCAGCGGTACTGGCCCTCGCGGTTCAGCGCCTGCGCCGGCACGTTGCCCGGGCGGCACACCAGCGGCTCGATCACGCCGGCGCAGACCTCGGCGAAGGATTGCTGCACGTGTGCGGGGAATTCCGGGCGGATGAACCTGAGCTCCAGCGCGCCCTGGCGCACTTGCTCGATGTCACCCTGGTACGCGCCGCGGATCATCTGCTTCAGCGGATCGAGAAAACTGTCGGGGTACTGCTGCACGGCGCCGAAATCGAGCAATACCAGGCGGTCGCGCCCGCGCGCCGTCGCGGCGGGCCGCACGCGATAGTTGCCGAAGTTCGGATCGGTCTGCAGTTCCTTCCACTCGAATATCTCGCGCAGGAACAACTCGAGGAACGCGCGCCCCAGCGCGTTGCGCCGCGCCAGCGGCAGTGCCTCGGCATCGGCGCTGGTCACCGCGTAGCCCTGCTCGAAGCTGGTGGCCAGCACGTGCGCGGTTGAGAACTCCGGTATCACCGCGGGCACCACGAAGCGCGGGTCGCGCTTCAGCCGCTCGTGGAACAGCTGCGTCTTCGCGGCCTCGAGCGTGTAATCGACCTCGCGGTGCAGCATCTCGCGCACCTCCTCGAGCCAGGAACGGAACTCCTCGGTGGGCGCCACCATGCGTCCGAGCTCGAGCATCCGCACCACCGCGTCGATATCGGCGTCGATCGAGTCGGCCACGCCCGGATACTGCACCTTCAGACACAGCGCGCGATCGTCCGCGAGCCGGCGCGCCAGGTGTACCTGCCCCAGCGAGGCGGCGCCTATGGGGACCGGGTCGATGTCGAGCTCCGCCAGCCGCTGGCGCCCGAGCTCGCGCTCGAGCACGCGCCGGATCACGGGCCACTCCAGCGCGACGGTGCGATCCTCCAGCACATGCAGCGCGACCGTGACTTCATCGGGCAGGAAATGCTCGCCGTAGAGCGCCATCATCTGCCCGATCTTGACCACGCTGCCCTTGAGCTTGCCGAGCTCCTCGACGAGGTAGCGGGCCTGCGCGCCGAGCGCGGCACGACGGTGCTCGGCGCGCCGCGCCCGCGGCAGCAGCAGCGAGGAGGCGGACTGCGCCATGTAGCGCGTGCCGGCCAGGAGCCCGGAGCGCGTGAGGCTCAGGCGGCGCTCGAAGCTGCCGGTGCGGATGCGTTTCAGCGTGGTCTTGTCGCGCTCGGTCATGGCCATTCCGCCGCAGGGACTTCGTCTAATGTACCCCATCGCGGCTATACTGCGCCTGCCTCCCCGCCCCCCCAGCCAGGGAAACGATGTCCAACGACGACCTGCTCATCCGCGTCGCGCTGCTGCTCGCGGTGAGCCTCGCGGCGATCGCCTTGGCCTGGCGCGCGCGCCAGTACAACCGCCGCCTCGCCCCCGTGACGCGCGGCACGGGCATCGCCAGCGCCGGCGCGGCGCCGGCACCGGCGATCCCGCCCGGCACGCCGTTTCGCGACCCCATGGCCGATGCGATGCTGCGCGAGCTGAACCGGTGCGCGTTTGGCGTCGCCCGCTTCGCCCACGCGCTGCCCGACGAGCACGAGACGATGCTCGAGACGCTGCGCCGCGCCGCGCTCGCACCCGTCGCCGAGCCGCCCGCGCTGCTGGTGCCGCTGCTCGCCGCCGGCGGGGATGATGCGGCGCTGCACGGCTTGCTCGACACGCTGCGGCGCGATCCCCCGCTCGCCGGCGCAGTGCTGGAACTCGCCGCCGACCCGGCTTTCGGCCATTGCGGCGAGCCCTTCACCGGGCTCGAACACGCGCTGGAGGCGCTCGGCGCCGCGCCGCTGCGCGCCCTGATCGCCAGCGCCCTGTTGCAGCCGGCCTTTGCGCTGCCCGCGCAACCCTTCGCCGCCTTCGGCCGCGCCGCCTGGCAGCTCGGCCTGCAATCGGCGCTGGCGGCAGCCGCCTTCGCGCGCGCCGGCGCAAGCGGCGACCCGGTCGCGGCGCACGTGCTCGGGCTGGTGCACGCACTGGGCGCCGTGACGGTGTTCCGCACTGCGCTGGCGCACTACCAGGCGACGCCCGGTCTGGCGCCGCGCGCGGAAGTGTTCGTGCGCCTGGTCACGGAACGCGCCGACGCCGCGGCGCATGCGCTGGCGGTGGCCTGGAACCTGCCGGCCGGCATGCGCTCGGCGCTCGCCGAGCACAGCGCGCAGCTCGCGCCTGGCGCGATGAGCGCGCCGGGACGCGCGCTATATGCCGGGCGGCTGTTCGGGCTGGCGGCGGTGCTGCGCGAGCACGACGCGCTGGACCACGCGGGCTTTGGCGAACTGCTGGCCCGCAAGGGCCTCGACGACGCGCACCGGCAGTGGCGTCCCTCCACTCCTGGCGCCGCGCGACAGGCGGCGCGATGAGCACGAAGCACACGCCGCGCCACGGCGCGCGCGACGCGGTCTACGCCGAGGCGCGCGAGCAGATCGCCGCCTTTCGCTTCGATGCCGCGGTTGCCGAGGTCTTCGCCGACATGATCGCGCGCTCGGTGCCCGGCTACGCGCTCACGCTGCAACTGATCGCGGTCGCGGCGCGCCGGTTCGCCCAACCCGGCAGCCGCTGCTACGACCTCGGCTGCTCGCTGGGCGCTTCCACACTGGCGATCCGGCAGAATGCACCCGCGGCTTGCCACGTGATCGGGATCGACAACTCCGCCGACATGGTCGAGCGCTGCCGCGCGATCGTCGCCACCGACCCCTCGCCAGTGCCGGTGGAGATCCGCTGCGAGGACGTGTGCGAGACCGCACTGGGCGATGCCTCGCTGGTCACGCTGAATTTCACGCTGCAGTTCATCCCGCCCGCGGGCCGCGCCGCGCTGCTCGCGCGCATCGCCACCGGCATGCGTCCCGGCGGCTGCCTCGTCCTCTCCGAGAAGCTCGCCTTCGACGACCCCGCGGAACAGGAACTGCTGCAGACGCTGCACCACGACTTCAAGCAGTTGCAGGGCTACAGCGCGCTCGAGGTTGCGCAGAAGCGCGCCGCGATCGAGAACGTGCTGATCCCGGAGACGCTGGCGACGCATCGCCGCCGCCTGCTCGCGGCCGGCTTCAGGCGCGTCACGCTCGGGCTGCAGTGCCTGAATTTCGCCTCGCTGCTGGCCGAGAAATGAGCCTGCTCGCAGGGCTCGGGGATGCGCTGGCAACGGCGCCGCTGGGCGGCGCCGTCGCACCGCTGGGCGAAGCGCTGCAGCGCTGCCTCGCGCAGCTGCGCCACGGCGATGCCGGCGACTGGGAGGCGGCACTGGCGGCGCTGCCCGCGCTGCGCCCGACCGACGTCGACCTCGGCAACGCGGCGGTGCGCATCGGCAGCGCCGCGCAGATCGACCCCGAGGCCCGCGCACGCCTGCACGAGGCGCTGCAGCAACTGCACCCGTGGCGCAAGGGGCCCTTCTCGCTGTTCGGCATCGATATCGACACGGAGTGGCGCTCCGACCTGAAATGGGCACGCATCGCGCCGCACCTGGATCTCGGCGGGCGCCGCGTGCTCGACGTCGGCTGCGGCAACGGCTACTACGCGCTGCGCATGCTGGGCGCCGGTGCCGGCTACGTGCTCGGCATCGACCCGACACTGCGCTTCCTGGCGCAGTTTCGCGCGCTGCAGCACTACCTCGATGATCCGCGCGCACTGCTGCTGCCGCTGCGCGCCGAGGACCTGCCGCCGCGCCTGGGCTGCTTCGACACGGTGTTCTCGATGGGCGTGCTCTACCACCGCCGCTCGCCCTTCGAGCACCTCGGCGAGCTGCTCGATGCGCTGCGCCCCGGGGGCGAGCTGGTGCTGGAAACACTGGTGGTCGACGGCGATGCCGAGCGCGTGCTGGTGCCCGCGGACCGCTACGCGATGATGCGCAACGTCTGGTTCATCCCCAGCCCCGCGGCGATGCTCGGCTGGCTGCGGCGCGCGGGCTTTCGCGATGTGCGGCTGGTCGATGTCGCGGCCACCACGACGCAGGAGCAGCGCCGTACGCCGTGGATGCGCTTCGAGTCGCTCGCGGATTTCCTCGACCCGGCGGACCCGCGGCTGACCCGCGAGGGCTACCCGGCGCCGCTGCGCGCGGTGTTCATGGCCACGCGCGCGCGCTGAGCACGCATCGGGCGCACGCGGCATGAGCGCACCGGCATTTCTTGATCCAGATCATTCAGCACTGCAATAGCCTGGTCCATCCTCCGTTCGGACGATTCATGTCGCAAGCCGGCAACAAAGAATGGCGCCACGCCAGACAATCATGCCAGCCGGCACCAACAGGAGAGCGCAGATGAACCAGCCCGCCACCCCCCGCAAACCGCACATCATCGTCGCCGACACGATGCCCGAGCGCTACGCGCGCGGTTGGCACGTGCTCGACAAGGCATCCGAGTTCACGACCAAGCCGCGCATGTTCGACGTCTTCGGCACGCGCCTCGCCGTGTACCGCGGCGACAAGGACGGGCAGGTCCACGTACTCGACGCCTACTGCCCGCACATGGGCGCCGACCTCAGCAAGGGCTACGTGAAGGACGACTCGCTGGTCTGTCCGTTCCACGCCTGGAGCTGGGGCGGTGACGGCGTGTGCAACGACATCCCCTACGCCAAGAAGATCCCCGACAAGGCCGTGATCAAATCCTGGCCCGTGCTGGAGAAGAACGGCCTGCTGTTCGTGTGGAACGACCCGGAGAACAACCCGCCGATCGCCGCGCAGGAGCCCGCGCGCATGGAAGACTACTACTCCGGCGCGTGGACCGACTGGACCATGACGCAGGTGCCGATCGAGAACAATTGCCGCGAACTCGTCGACAACATGGCGGATCTCGGCCACTTCGGCCCCGTGCACTATTCGCGCGTCAAGAGCTTCAAGAACATCCAGGACGGGCACCGCTACATCCAGGTGATGGAGGGCGGCCACGAGATCCTCGAGGACGGCACCACCGGGATGACCACGACCGCGATCTACGAAGGCCCGGCCTACATGACCACCACGATGACCGGCAGTCTCTATGGCCGTCCGGTGACCGTGCACCTGCTGGTCAGCCATTACCCGGTGCACATGAACAAGTTCCTCATCAACTTCGGCGTCATGATGAAGAAAGACCCGAACCTGCCCGACGTCGTGAACCGCGACATGGTCGACAAGTACACACGCATGAGCATCGACTCCTTCATCCAGGACGTCGAGATCTGGGACAACAAGGTGCGCGTGGGCAACCCGGTGCTGTGCGACGGCGACGGCCCGATCCACATGCTGCGCAAGTGGTACAGCCAGTTCTACCTGAACGTGGCCGACATCCCGGAAGACCTCGTGAAGCACAAGGAACACGTGTCTCTCTGAGGCCGGCCACAGCGACAGGAGTTTGCAGCGCATGATCGATACCAAGGCACTGGGCTATGTCGTCATCGAGACGACCGACCTGGCGAAGTGGGAGCACTTCGGCACCCGGGTGATGGGCCTGATGGTGGCGCCGTCCGTGCAGGAGGACGGCGTGCTCTACCTCAAGATGGACGAGTACCCGTACCGCTTTCGCATCGTGCAAGGCGAGCAGGACCGCTTCGGGGCCGCCGGCTGGGAAGTCGCCGGCCCGCAGGAGTTCGCGCAGGCCGTGCGCGAACTCGAGGCAGCCGGCATCGCTTGCGAGCGCGCCCCGGCCGGGGCGTGCAAGGCGCGGCTGCTGAGCGAGATGGTCGCCTTCACCGCACCGGGCGGCCTGCGCTGCGAACTCTTCTACTACCTGCAACTCGATTACCTGCCGCTGGTTTCGCCGGTCGGCGTGAAGGCCTTCGTCACCGGCTTCAACGGCACCATGGGGCTGGGCCATATCGCCGCAGCCACGCCGCAGCTGGAGGCCTCGCACCGCTTCTTCACCGAAGTCATGGGATTCGGCCAGACGGATTACCTGCACCTGCACTTCTCGCCCGATCCGGCGGATCCCGGGCAGGGGCTGCATTTCCTGCATGCGAGCAACCCGCGCCACCACAGTCTCGCGCTGTTCCAGTCCAAGGATCCGCTGCCCGGGGACCTGGTGCACCTGATGGTGGAAGTGCCGGACCTCGACACGCTGGGTGGCTTCATGGACCGGGTGCACTCGAACGGGGTGCGCGTGATCACCTGCCTCGGGCGGCACACCAACGACCGCATGGT
>DAORUQ010000099.1:0-2034 GCA_035433265.1 Pseudomonadales bacterium
TACCCGTGTTCGTGACGGCCGACATGCAGCGCGGTGCCGGGCCGCGTGCCTCCGGCGGCGAGGCAGGCAGCCGCTACCTGGTCGGCTATTACCACCTGCGCGTCAGCCTCGACGAGGTGTGGCGATCGGTGCAGGGCTACGCGCTGCGGGTCGCGCTGGCCTGCGCCCTGTTCGTGGCGCTCACGGCCCTGTTGACGCTGCGCGTCACGCGGCGCATCTCCGCCCCCCTGCGCGCACTGGAACAGCTCGTCGAGCGCGTTTCCGCCGGCAACCTGGAGCAGAAGCTGATCGTCAAGGGCGGGGGCGAGGTCGATCGCATCACCTCGACGATCAATGCCCTGATATCGGAACTGCATACCTACAAGCTGCAGACCGATACCAGCAATGTGCTGCTGAGCAGGAAGGTGGACGAGCGTACCGAGCAGCTGTCGCGGCGCAACGAGGAGCTCAACAAGGCCGTGCAGCAGGTCACGAAGAGCAAGGAGCAGCTGCACCAGCTCGCGTATTACGACAGTCTCACCGCGCTGCCCAATCGCCGCCTGTTCATCGAGCAGCTGGACGTGCTGTTGCGCCTGACCCGGCGCGAGCAACGCATCGTCGCGCTGCTCTTCGTCGATCTCGACAACTTCAAGCGCATCAACGACTCGCTCGGCCACGCGGCCGGCGACGTGATGTTGAAGGAAGTGGCGGGCAGGCTCTCCCGTTGCCTGCGCAGCAGCGACTTCCTCGCTGTCGGCTCGGGCGGGGACGTGCCGTCGAGCGTCTCGCGCCTCGGCGGCGACGAGTTCACGGTGGTGCTCAGCAACATCGACCGCCCCGAGAGCGCGGGCATGGTGGCAGAGCGGCTGCTGCAGTCGCTGCGCGCACCGATGCTGATCGAGGGGCACGAGCTGGTGGTCACGCCCAGCATCGGCATCGCGCTGGCGCCGGACCACGCGGATTCGGTGAGCGAGTTGCTCAAGCTCGCCGACACCGCGATGTATCACGCGAAGTCGGCCGGAAGGAACAACTACGCCTATTACTCCCCCGAGATGAGCGGCAGCGGGGTCGGACGGCTGAAGCTGGAGGCCGAACTGCGCCGGGCGCTCGAGCGGCGCGAACTGGTGCTCCACTACCAGCCCCAGGTGAAGGTGGCAACGGGCGAAATCGTCGGCGCCGAGGCCCTGGTGCGCTGGAATCACCCCGAGCGCGGGCTGGTGCCGCCGGGGCAGTTCATCCCGCTCGCCGAGGAGATGGGCCTGATCATCGAGCTCGGCGCCTGGGCGGTGGTCGAGGCCTGCGGCCAGATCCGCGCGTTCCAGCGCCAGGGTCTGACGCCGCCCAAGATATCCGTCAACGTGTCCAGCCTGCAGTTCAACGCGGCCTTCACCGCCCTGGTGCAGAAGACCATCGCGGACTTCGGCATCGACCCCGGCATGCTCGAACTGGAGCTCACGGAGGGGGTGCTGATGAGCAACGCCGAGGCCTCGATCCGCTCGCTGCACGACCTGAAGCGGCTGGGGGTGAGCCTGTCGGTCGACGATTTCGGCACCGGCTATTCCTCGCTCAGCTACCTCAGCGAGTTTCCGCTGGACGAGCTCAAGATCGATCGCAGCTTCGTGATCGCCTTCGACAGCGGGCCGCGCAGCGCGAGTCTCGTCAGCGCCATCATCGCGATGGGCAAGAGCCTGAACCTGCGCCTGGTCGCCGAGGGCGTGGATTCCGGCGCGCAGTACCGCTTCCTGCACGAGGCGGGGGTGGACGTGATCCAGGGGTTCCTGTTCAGCAAGCCGGTCCCCGCCGAGGATTTCGCGCGGTTGCTGGGCAGCAACCGCTTCGCCGAGCAGATCCGCACGCTCGAGCAGGAGGCGGCCTGAGCGCCGGCTACCCTGCGTTCCGTGACGGGGGTCGCGGAAACGGCGCCCGGCGCTTTGGCTGTTACGCGGGTGCTCGACTATCTTTCAGGGGGATGCGCTGTCTGCATTGTCCACGGGATGCCCGATGTCGAAGGTGCTCAGAACGAGACCGGGATACTTCCACGCCGCCGCCAGGCAG
>DAORUQ010000099.1:2134-12153 GCA_035433265.1 Pseudomonadales bacterium
GATGTCGAAGGTGCTCAGAACGAGACCGGGATACTTCCACGCCGCCGCCAGGCAGGCGCGTATTTCCGTGCAGGCGCTGAAAGTCGGCATGCGCGTGGTGGAGCTCGACTGCCCGTGGACCGACACGCCGTTCGTGTTCCAGGGTTTCCGGCTCGAGAACGTGCAGCAGATCGCGGAGGTCGCGCAGTACTGCCGGGAAGTGGTGGTCGAGTACGACGAGGACCAGTGGGTGCCGCCGACCGCGCACGCGCTGCCCGGGACCCCGGCGCGTCGCCTGCGGCCCGTTGTCGCGCACGCCCCGACGGTCAAGGCCTACGAGAGCGCGGCCCGCCTGCAGGACGATGCGCGCGCGCTGACGCGCAGCATCATGGACGACGTTCGCCTCGGGCGCGTGATCAACGTGAAGGAGATCAGGAGCACGGTTTCCGCGGCGGTGAAGAACGTGATCGACAGTCCCGACGCGGTGATGTGGCTGTCCAGGATCCGCCACCGCGATGCCTACACCTCGGAGCATTGCGTCAACGTCGGGCTGCTGGCGATCAATTTCGCGCGCCACCTCGGCCATGGCGAGGAGGATCTCAACACCATCGGCATCGCCGCGATGCTGCACGATGTGGGCAAGACGCTCACGCCGCTGGAGGTTCTCAACAAGGAGGGCGCGCTGACGCAGGAGGAGTTCGAGCTCATGAAGGCCCACACCACCGAGGGCCGCAATATCCTGATGGCGCACCGCAATCTCAGCCACGGCCCGGTCGACGTGGCCTACGGGCACCACGAGGCGCTCGATGGCACCGGCTATCCGCGCAAGCTCAAGGCCTCGGGCATCCCGGAGATGACGCGCATCGTCACGCTGTGCGATGTCTACGACGCGGTGACCTCCGATCGTTGCTACCGCAAGGGCCAGCCCTCGCTGCGCGGGCTGGACGTGTTGCAGCGCGGGCGCGGCAGCAAGTACGACGAGCGACTGGTCGATGAGTATGTGCGCTGCATCGGCCTGTACCCCACGGGCAGCGTGGTGGAGCTGGTGAACGGCGCGCATGGCATCGTGCTCAGCACCAACTACCGCAACCGTCATCTGCCGCGCGTGCTGCTGGTGCGCGACGAGCAGCACGAGCCCTGCGCCGAGCGCGTGCTCGACCTGCAGAAGCTTTCCGGGCAGGGGGGCATGGAAGGCTGGCTGACCCGGGCCGTGGTACCCAACGGTGCCCACGGCATCCGGGTCGAGGAATACGTGCGCCGCGGCGTGCAGATCATGTAGTCTGCGCCCCATGGGCATCTACGAACGACTGATCCTCCCGCGCATCATTCACCTCGCCTGCGGTAGCTCGCCGATCACGAAGCAACGGCTGAAGATCGTGCCGCTGGCCTCGGGCCGGGTGCTCGACGTGGGCACCGGATCGGGACACAACCTGCCGCTCTATGACCCGCACAGGGTGGAACTGGTGTGGGGCCTCGAGCCCAACCACGGAATGCGTGAGCTCGCCAGGCACAACGTGGCGCGCTCGCGTGTCGAACTGCACTGGCTCGACCTGCCCGGCGAGCAGGTGCCCCTGCACGACCACAGCGTCGATACCGTGGTGCTGACCTTCACGCTGTGCACGATCCCCGACTGGCGTGCGGCGCTCGCGCAGATGCTGCGCGTGCTGAAACCCGGGGGGCGCCTGCTGTTCCTGGAGCACGGTGCGGCGCCCGATGCGCCGGTGCGGCGCTGGCAGGAGCGGATGAATGCGGGCTGGCGGCGCTGCGCCGGCGGCTGCAACCTCAACCGCGACATCCCTGCGCTGCTGCGCGAGGCGGGCTTCGATATCGTGCGGCTGGAGACGATGTACCTGCCGGGCACCCCGCGGATCGCGGGCTACAACTACTGGGGCGAGGCTATTGCGCGCTGCGCGGCTCCTGCGCGTACTTGCTGAGCACGTTCTCCATGGTGGCGGGCGATTGCGTCGTCGCCGGCGGCTTCGGGGTGCCGCCCTTCGCGCCCACCGGGCGGTTGCCCGCCTGGCGATAACCCTCCGTCATCGCGGCATCGATCCGGGCCTTGCTCTTGCCCTTGCTCGCACACTCCTGCATGTAGGCATTCATCTTCGCCGCCGGCTGCCTGCAACGGTTGTCGACACGGTCGAACCGCTCCGTGCATTCGGCCCATGCCCGCGTTTGCGCGGTGAGCTTCTCCAGGCAGCTCGGCCCGAGCAGTGGCAACGCGGCCGCGGGCGTGGCAAGCGCCGCACCGAGCACGGTGGCGGCGATGGCGTTGCGCAGGTGTGCGTGCGACATGCTGGAAGGTCCGCGGTGATGATCCCGGGCAAGTATAGCCGACGCTTTAGCGTGGCACCGTCCGGCGCAGCCGACCTCGTCCGTTCGGGGGTACTAGGGTGGATGCGATCCGGGTTAAGCTTCGCGCCGGCGTCAATTCGGATCGACTGGGGTGGAACAAGGCATGGCGGGTAGCGGCAACTGGGCATACGAAACGGACGTGGTGGTGGTGGGATCCGGCGCCGGAGCGCTGACGGCGGCGGTACGTGCCCGCGATCTCGGGCTCGAGGTGCTGGTGATCGAGAAGACCGGGCAGTACGGCGGTTCCTCGGCGATGTCGGGCGGCGTGCTGTGGCTGCCGAACAGCCCGCTGGTGGCGGGCGCCGGCGGCTCGGACTCCGCCGAGGAAGGCAAGCGCTACATGAAGAGCGTGATCGACGAGCCGCACCTCGACAAGCGCATCGATGCCTACGTAGAGCAGATCCCGGCGTTCATCGACTTCCTGCACCGCAGCACCCACCTGCGCCTGGCGCCGTTGCCGCAGTTCCCCGACATGTACCCCGACAACCCGGATGCGAAGATGCACCGCTGCCACGAGGCGGTGCCGTTCCACGCCCGCGCGCTGCCGGCCGATGAAGTGCTGAACCTGCGCCCGCAACACCCGCAGACCGCGTTGTTCGGCCTGATCGGCTGGACACCGAGCGAGTCGCTGATCCTGCAGGCACGGGGGAAGGGCTGGCTGAAGGTCGCCTTCAGCATGGTCGCGCGTTACCTGCTCGACATTCCGTGGCGCCTGCGCTCGCGCCGCGACCGCCGCCTGGTGCTGGGCGGCGCGCTGGTCGGCGCGCTGCGCCACTCGATGCTGGACCGCGGCGTGCCGCTGTGGCTGAACAGCCCCTTCGAGGACTTCATCGAGGAAGACGGCCGGGTGGCCGGCGTGCTGGCGCGCCACGACGGCGTGCGTGCGCGCATCCGCGCGCGCAAGGGCGTGATCCTCGCCGCGGGCGGCTTCGAGAAGAACAACGCGCTGCGCCAGCAGTACCTCGACCAGCCCACCGACGCGGCGTGGACCGCGGGCAGCCCGGGCAACACCGGCGACACCATCGCGGCGGCCACGCGCCTCGGCGCGAAACTGGAATTCATGGCCGAGGGCTGGTGGGGGCCGACCTTCCTGGTTCCCGGGGAGCCACAGGCGCGCATGCTGATCATCGAGAAGAACCTGCCCGGCTCGATCATCGTCAACAAGCTGGGCCAGCGCTTCGTCAACGAGAGCTCTTCGTACACCAAGGTGACGCGCGGTCTGTTTGCGGCCAACAAGCCGGGCGCGGAATCCATTCCCGCCTACATGATCTTCGATGCGACCTATCGCCAGCGCTACCCGATCGGGCCGATGCTGCCGAGTACCTTCCAGCCCGATTTCGCGGTGCCGGGGGCGATCAAGAAGGCCATTCCGAGCGCGATGGACATCCGCGAGCTCGCCCGCAAGCTGGGCGTCGATCCCGAGGGCCTGGCGGCCACCGTGAGCCGCTTCAACGGCTTTGCGCGCAGCGGCAAGGACGAGGAGTTCCAGCGCGGCGATGCGAACTACGACCGTTACTACGGCGACCAGAGCGTGGGGCCCAACTCGTGCCTGGGACCGATCGAGAAGGCGCCTTTCTATGGCGTGAAGATCTACCCCGGGGAACTCGGCACCAAGGGCGGTTTCGCGGTCGACGAGAACGCCCGCGTGCTGCGCGAGGACGGCAGCGTGATCGAGGGTCTCTTCGCCATCGGCAATTGCTCCTCGCCGGTCACCGGCACCACCTATCCGGCCTCCGGCTCGACGCTGGGACCGGCGATGGTCTTCGGCTACGTGGCAGCCAACTGCATCGCCTCCGCGTAGGTCCGGATTCAGAGGGTGTCGCAAGAGCCATCAGGTTGCGAGCGAGCGGCCTGGTGCGTCGCTGGCTGTGCTGCCCGCCATTTCGCGGGTTTCCACCACGGCGAGGGGCCCGCGATGCGCGGGATTGTCAGGCAGCTATCCAGAGCACGGATAGTTTTACGACACCCTCTTCAGCCGGACAATTGTCCGCATGAATGCGGAGCTACGGGGGGGCAAGGTAGCGGCCGGCTGCTTTGACCAGGGCCGTGCTCGCGCAGGAATTCGCGCAGCGCCCCCGCGAGCCCGGGGCTCTCGAGGTCGGCGAACTCGTAGCGCGCGCGCAGCACCGGTTTGTTCACGCCGAGCAGCGCCGCGAGGTCGATCGGCGTGCCGCTCACCACGGCATCGGCATCGCAGGCGTCGATGCAGTCGCGCAGCGCCTCGATCTGCGCGGCGTAATAGCCGAGCGCGGGCAGTACCGGTCCGATGTGGGGGTAGCGCCGGTAGGTCTCCTGCAACTCCGGGCCGGCCCATCGGCGCGGGTCCACGATCAGGGCGCCGGCATCGCTGGCCGCGCGCCAGCCCGCGCCGTGCGCCATGCCGCCGTGCGTGATCGTGGGGCCGTCCTCGATCACCAGCACGCGCTTGCCGGCGAGCGTCGCGGCGCCCTCGAGCGTCACCGGTGACGCGCCGCGCAGGATCGTCGCGCGCGGATTCAGCGCCTGCACGCTGTCGATGAGCTGCGCGATCTGCGCGGGCGTGGCGGTGTCGGACTTGGCGATCAGCGCGATGTCGGCCATGCGCAGCACGGCCTCGCCGGGGTGGTGCGTGGCCTCGTCGCCGGCGCGCATCGGGTCGAGCAGCACGATGTGCAGTTGCGGGCGCACGAACGGGAAGTCGTTGTTGCCGCCGTCCCAGACGATCACCTCGGCCTCGCGCTCGGCCTCGGCCAGCACGGCGGCGTAATCCACGCCCGCGAATACCGTCGCGCCGCGCTCGATGTGCGGTTCGTATTCCTCGCGCTCCTCGATGGTGCAGTCAGCGCGCTGCAGGTCGGCGCGCGAGGCGAAGCGCTGCACGCGCTGGGCCTCGAGGTCGCCGTAGGGCATCGGATGGCGGATCACGGCGCTCTTCAGGCCCGCCGCGTGCAGGCGCTGCACCAGCCAGCGCGCGACCTGCGACTTGCCGCACCCGGTACGCACCGCTGAGACCGCGATCACCGGGCGCCTCGAGCGCAGCATGGTTCGCGCGGGACCGAGCAGCGCGAAGCTCGCGCCGCTGGCGAGCACGCGCGAGGCCTGGTGCATCACCGCGAGGTGGCTGATGTCGCTGTAGGAAAACACCACCTCGTCGACGCCGTGCTCGCTGACCAGCTGCTCCAGGAACTGCTCGTCGACGATGGCGATGCCCTCGGGGTAGGCGCTGCCGGCGAGCGAGGCGGGGAAGCGTCGTCCGGCGATGCCCGGGATCTGCGCCGCGGTGAACGCCACCACCTCGACGTTGCCATCGTCGCGGAACACCTGCAGGAAATTATGGAAATCGCGTCCGGCCGCGCCCATGATCACGATCCTGCGCCGGCTGTTGTTCATGCTGCTTGCTCTCCGCTGCTGCGCGCGTGTGCGACCGCCCGGAACTTAGCGGCTGCGGTAGCGGTTTTGAAGCACCGGATGGCCTTTCCTTGACCGGGGTCAAGCGCCGGCGGCGGCCGTTGCAATGCTTCCCGCGGCTCGGCGAAGATGCCGCTCGCATCCCCCCTGCGACATCACCGGATTACGGGCACGACGTGGAAGACAGCATCGGCATCGAAGGCGCGCGCCAGAACAACCTGCGCAACCTCAGCCTCGAGCTTGCGCTCGGGGAACTCACGGTGATCACGGGGGTGAGCGGATCGGGCAAGTCCTCGCTGGCCTTCGACACCATCTACGCCGAGGGCCAGCGCCGCTACGTCGAGACCTTCTCGCCCTATGCGCGGCAGTTCCTCGAGCGCATGGACAAGCCGCAGGTCGACGCGATCCGCGGCATCCCGCCGGCGATCGCCATCGAGCAGAGCAACCCGGTGCGCACCTCGCGCTCCACCGTGGGCACGATGACCGAGCTCAACGATTACCTGAAGCTGCTGTACGCGCGCGTGGCGACGCTGCACTGCCGCGGCTGCGAGCGCCCGGTGAGCGCCGACAGCGCCGATGCCGTGGCCCGGACGCTGCTCACCGACCCGACGCTGGCGGAACAGGCCGCCACGGTGAGCTTTCGCGTCGAGCTGCTGCCCGGCATGGACGCTGCGCAGATGACGCAGATGCTCGCGGCGCAGGGCTACACGCGCGTCAGCGAGGCCGGCGCCGGCATGCTCGCGGTGGTGCAGGATCGACTGCGGCTGCGCGAGGAGAACCGCTCGCGGCTCACCGAGAGCCTGGAGACGGCGTTTCGCCTCGGGCGCGGCAAGCTCGCGGTCGCTGCCGGCGAGCCCGCGCGCGAGCTGCGCTTCTCGAACATGCTGCACTGCGCGCAGTGCGACATCGCCTACGCCGAGGCCACGCCGGGCGCCTTCTCGTTCAACTCGCCGCTCGG
The DNA here is from genome assembly GCA_035433265.1 of Pseudomonadales bacterium. Classification (GTDB taxonomy): domain Bacteria; phylum Pseudomonadota; class Gammaproteobacteria; order Pseudomonadales; family UBA5518; genus UBA5518. Next base: position 8,814 of record DAORUQ010000099.1, read on the forward strand.
GGCCTGCGATACCTGCCGCGGCTTCGGACGCTCGATCGGCATCGACTACCGCCTGGTGGTGCCCGATCCCGCGCTGAGCCTGCGCAAGGGCGCGATCAAGCCGTGGCAGACCGAGAGCTTTCGCGAATGCCAGCAGGACATGGAGCGCTACGCGAAGAAGCGCGGCATCCCGCTCGATGTGCCGTGGCACGATCTCGCGCCGGCGCAGCGCGACTGGGTGGTGGAGGGCGAGGGCGAGATCGACACCGGCGTGTGGTACGGCGCGCGGCGCTTCTTCGCGTGGCTCGAATCGAAGAGCTACAAGATGCACATCCGCGTGCTGCTGTCGAAGTACCGCAGCTACGAGCTCTGCAGCGCCTGCCACGGCGCGCGCCTGAAGCCCGACGCACTGCTGTGGCGCATCGCCAGCGCTGCCGGTGGCGAACGCGGGCTCGATTTCCACGCTTTCTCGAAACTGCCGGTGAGCCGCGCGCTCGCCTTCGTCGAGGGCCTGCGGCTGCCGGCGCTCGACGACGAGGCCAGCGCGATGGTGCTCGCGGAGATCCGCTCGCGCCTGCGTTTCCTGGTCGAGGTGGGCGTGGGTTATCTCGCGCTGGACCGCCAGTCGCGCACGCTCTCCGGCGGCGAGGTCCAGCGCATCAACCTCACGACCGCGCTCGGCAGCTCGTTGGTCAACACCCTGTTCGTGCTCGACGAGCCCAGCATCGGGCTGCACCCGCGCGACGTGGGGCGCGTGGTCACGGTGCTGGAGCGCCTGCGCGATGCCGGCAACACGCTGCTGGTGGTCGAGCACGACCCGCAGATCATGCTCGCGGCGGACCGCCTGATCGACATGGGCCCCGGCCCGGGCAAGGAGGGCGGCGACATCGTGTTCCACGGCCCGGCGCGCGGGATCGGGGCGGCAGCCGGCTCCCTCACGGGCGCCTACCTGCGCGGGGAGCGCCGCGTCGAGCGCGCGCAGCGGCGCACCGTGGACCCGGCGGGTCCGTGCGTGGAGTTGCTCGGCGTCAGCGCGAACAACCTCAAGCACATCGACGTGCGCTTCCCGCTCGGTGCGCTGGTCTGCGTGACCGGGGTGAGCGGTTCGGGCAAGTCGACGCTGATCGGCGACGTGCTGTACCAGGCCGCGCGCCAGCAACTCGGCCGCCCGCTCGAGCTGCCCGGGGCGCACCGGGAGTTGCGCGGGCTGGCGCAACTGCAGGACGTGGTGTTCGTCGACCAGTCGCCGATCGGCAAGAGCGCGCGCTCCAACCCGGCGAGTTACGTCGGCGCCTGGGGCGCGATCCGCAACCTGTTCGCGCGCACGGCGCTGGCGGCCGAACGCGGCTACACGCCGGGCACCTTCAGCTTCAATGCCGGCGACGGACGCTGCCCGGCCTGCACCGGCAGCGGCTTCGAGCACGTCGAGATGCAGTTCCTGAGCGACGTGTACCTGCGTTGCCCGGACTGCGACGGCAAGCGCTTCCGTCCCGAGGTGCTCGAAGTACGTCTTGAGGGCGGCTGCTCGATCGCCGAGGTGCTGGCGATGACGGTGAGCGAGGCGCTCGCGCAGTTCGCCGCCCATCCCGAGGTGACCGCGATGCTGGCGCCGCTGGTCGACGTGGGGCTCGATTACCTCGCGCTCGGTCAGCCGGTGCCGACGCTCTCCGGCGGCGAGGCGCAGCGCCTGAAGCTGGCCGGCCATCTCGCCGAGGCCGGCGCGCGGCGCAGGGGCGCGAAGGGCTCGCTGTTCGTGTTCGACGAGCCGACGACAGGATTGCACTTCGAGGATATCGCGCGGCTGCTGGGCGCCTTCGACAAGCTGCTCGCGGCGGGCAACTCGCTGCTGGTGATCGAGCACAACCTCGACGTGATCGATTGCGCCGACTGGCTGATCGAGCTCGGCCCCGAGGGGGGCGAGGCCGGTGGCGAGCTGGTGTTCTGCGGCACGCCGGAGGCGATCGTCGCGCTGCCGGGCTGCCATACCGGCGTCGCGCTCGCCGAGTACCGCAAGGCGCGCGGACGCATGCCGCGCGGTCGGGGGAAGCGGGCGCAGCGCACGCGCCCTGCCGCGGCGATCGAGATCCACCGCGCGCGCGAGCACAACCTGAAGGACATCGACCTCGCGATACCGCGCGAAGCCTTCACGGTGATCACCGGCATCAGCGGCAGCGGCAAGAGCACGGTGGCCTTCGACATCCTGTTCGCCGAGGGCCAGCGGCGTTACCTCGAATCGCTGAACGCCTACGCGCGCCAGTTCGTGCAGCCGGCGGTGCGCCCGGACGTCGACTCGATCCGCGGCATCCCGCCCGCCGTGGCCGTCGAGCAGCGCACCAGCCGCGGCGGGCGCAAGAGCACGGTCGCGACCATGACCGAGGTGCACCACTACCTGCGGCTGCTGTTCGTGAAGCTCGGCACCCAGTACTGCCCGGACTGCGACATCCCGATCGACGCACAGCCGGCGGAGGTCATCGTCGGGCGCGTGCTGCGCGAATTCCGCGGCCAGCGCGTGCAGGTGCTCGCGCCGCTGGTGGCCGGGCGCAAGGGTTATTACACCGAGCTGGCGAAGGCGGCCGCCAGGCGCGGCCAGGCGCACTTGCGCGTGGACGGCCAGATGCTGCCGACCGAGCCCTGGCCGCGGCTCGACCGCTACAGGGAGCACTGGATCGAGCTGCCGCTGGCCGTGCTCGACGTCAAGGCGCGCGAGGAGAAACGGCTGCGCGAGGCGATCATGGAGGGGCTCGCGGCCGGCAACGGCACGGTGCAGGTGCTCGCGCTCGGCGGCGCGCGTGCCGGCGAACTGCAGGGCTACTCGACGCGGCGTTCCTGTCCGCGCTGCGAGCGCAGCTTCGCCGAGCTCGACCCGCGGCTGTTCTCGTACAACTCCGCGCACGGCTGGTGCGCCTCGTGCTATGGCACGGGCCTGCGCATGGAGGGCTTCGACGCCGAGCAGAGCGGCGAGGAACATTTCTGGAACGACTGGTGGCAGGGCCAGGAGCAGCCCTGCGGCGCCTGCCACGGCCAGCGCCTGCGCCCCGAAGCGCTCGCGGTGCGGCTGTGGGACCGCGGTCCCGCGGCCTACAACGCGATGACGGTGGATGCGGCCGAGCGCTGCTTCGCAACGCTGAAGCTCGACGGGCGCGAGCGCGAGATCGCGCGCGACATCCTGCCCGAGCTGCGCTCGCGCCTCGGTTTCCTGCGCCAGGTGGGGTTGGGCTACCTCGCGCTGGAGCGCTCGGCCCCGACGCTCTCCGGCGGCGAGGCGCAGCGTATCCGCCTCGCCGCGCAGCTGGGATCGAACCTGCGCGGCGTGTGCTACATCCTCGACGAGCCGACCATCGGCCTGCACCCGCGCGACAAC
>DAORUQ010000100.1:0-11510 GCA_035433265.1 Pseudomonadales bacterium
TGAATGCCGATCCAAGCCCACGGTTCGGTAAAGCCGAACCTACGGTTGTGACCGTCTTGCGCGCTTGGGCGCCGCCTTTGCCTTTGCCTTTGCCTTTGCCTTTGCCTTTGCCTTTGCCTTCGCCTGTGGTTTTGCCTTCGCCCGTGGCTTCGCCGCACGCGTGGCTTTGGCCTCTGCCTTGCGCACTACTTTCGCCGTGCGCTTCGCGGTCGCCTTTGCCGCGAGGGCTGGCACGCCCGTGCCCAGCAGCGCCTTGCGCAGTTCATCGTAGGAGGCGTCGAGGCACTCGCGGTAGAACTCCGGGTCCGGCATCTGGTCGCGATCGCCGGTAATCGATATCGCGACCTTGCCGGCGCAGCTGAAGATCGCGTGGAACAGGCCCAGGCCCGGGTTGATGAGTCCCAGCGGGTAGTAGGTGACCATGCGCGCCCCGGCACAGTAGAGATCGAAGGGCGGGCCGGGCACGTTGGTGATCACCGTGGCCTGTCCCATCGGCAGGTAGCGCGTGAGCTTGTTGCGCACGTACGTGCGCGCGAGCGGCTTGGCGATCAGCGGCGGCAGGGCGCCCGGTAGCGCCACGATCCTGACCAGCGGCGTGTCGATGTAGGCCTTGGCTGCGTCGAGGCTCTTCTTGATCGCGGCCAGGCGCTCGAGCGGGTCCTTGATGTTGGTGTGCAGCTGCGCCTGCATGGCGCCGACCTGGTTGTTGTCCTGTGTCTCGCCGACGCGTGAACGCATGTTCACCGGCATCGAGGCGGCGAGTGACTCGTCCGGCAGCTCGTTGTGCGCGAGCAGGTACTGGCGCATCGCGCCCGCGACGATCGCGACACAGATGTCGTTCACCGTGACGTTGGCGGCGTTCTTCAGCGCCTTGATCTCGTCCATCGTGAACTGCGTCGCCTCGAACACGCGGTTGTGGCCCACGGGCTGGTCGAAGCGCGTCTTCGGGCTCGAGAGCTGGGCGGGCGGCAGCTCCTCGTTCAGTATGCGCCTGGCCATCGAGGTGAACTCGCCGAGGAGCCGCCCCGTGCCCCTCACGGTCGACACCAGTCGCGTGCCGGTGCGCAGCAGCGACTTGCTGATCAGGCGCACGTCGGAGGGCTGCAGGTCGCCGAAGCGTGCCGGTGGGTCGCGCGATTCGTCCGGCGCGGGCGGCACGGGCTCGAGGTCGTGTATCGCGGCCATGAAGTTGGCCCCGCCGCCGCCGTCGACCAGTGAATGGTGCATCTTGGTGTAGACGGCGAAGGAACCCTTCGGCAGGTCCGGGATGTTGTCGAGGCCCTCGATGATGTACGCCTCCCACAGCGGGCGGCTCATGTCTATCGGGCGCGAGTGCAGCCGCGCGATCTGGATGCAGAGCTGGCGCCAGTCGCCCGGTTTGGGCAGCGCGATGTGGCGGATGTGGAATTCCACGTCGAAGTGCGGGTCGAGCACCCAGTACGGGCGGTCGAGACCGAACGGTACCTCGACCAGGCGGGTGCGGAATATCGGCATCCTCGCCAGCCGCCGCTCGAAGCCGGCCAGCACGTCCTTGAAACGCACGAAGCCGCCCGGAGCGGTCGAGGGGTCATAGATCCCGAGGCCCCCGATATGTTGCGGCACCGTCGGGTTTTCCAGATTGATGAACGCGGAGTCGATGATGCCGAGCTGGCGCATGCGGATTGTCCCGGGTAAGAGCCTGTTGCGAGCGAGTGTACAGACACCAAGTGGCGCGTGTCATGAGGCACGGGAATTGTGGGTCAGGCTGAAGCCCGACCCACGGACTTGCGGCGGGGCGGGGCGGGTTTGGCGAGCAGCGCATCACGCAGCTCTTCATAGCTGGCGGCGATGCACTCGCCGTAGAACTCGGGGTCCGGCATCTGGTCGCGGTCGGCCGTTACCGTGATGCTCACATTGCCGGACATGCTGAACACCGCGTGGAACAGGCCGAGGCCGGGGTTCAGCAGGCCCAACGGGTAGAACTGCACCAGTTGCGCGCCGGCGCAGTACACGGGGAAGGGCGGTCCCATGACGTTGGTGATCACCGTCGCCACGCCGAGCGGCAGCAGCCTGGTCAGCTGGTTGCGCACGTAGGTCGCGGCGATGGGCTTCGACAGCAGCGGTGGCAGCATTCCCATGACCTTCGACATCTCGACCAGCGGCGTGTCGATGTAGGCCTTGGCCTCGTCCAGGCTCTTCTTGATCGCGTGCAGGCGCTCGATCGGGTCGGCGATGTCGGTGTGGATCTTCGCGGTCATCGCGCCGACCTGGTTGTTGTCGCCGGTCTCGCCCACGCGGGTGCGCATGTTCACCGGCATCGAGCCCAGCACCGACTCCCGGGGCAGCTCGCCGTGCGCCAGCAGGTACTGGCGCAGCGCACCCGCAACGATGGCCACCGCCACGTCGTTCAGCGTCATGCCGGCCGCGTTCTTGAGCGCTTTCAGGTCCTCGAGATCGAACAGCCGCGCCTCGAACACGCGGTTCGGCCCCACGGGCGCATCGAAACGCGTCTTCGGTCCCTGCATCTGCGCGGGCGGCAGCTCCTTGCGTGCCATCTTCACTGCCATGCGTGTCAGGCGGCCTGCCACGTCCATGGTGGCGCGCACGCGCGCGACCGTGTCGGGCAGGGCATTCAGCAGTGTGCGGCCGAGCAGGTGCACGTCGGTGGCGCTGATGTCGGGGAGCTGCGACTTGGCCGGCAGCAGCAGCGGCGCGTCCTTCGGCGGCGAGGGCTCGAGGTCGTGTATCGCGGCCATGAAGTTCTGGCTGCCGGCGCCGTCGACCATGCTGTGGTGCATCTTGGTGTAGACCGCGAAGGAGCCCTTCGGCAGCCCCGGAATGCGGTCCACGCCCTCGATCACGTACACCTCCCACAGCGGGCGGCTCATGTCGAGCGCTCGCGCGTGCAGGCGCGCAACCTGGATGCACAGCTGGCGCCAGTCGCCGGGGTGCGGCAGCGCGATGTGGCGGATGTGGAATTCCACGTCGAAGGCGGGATCCAGCACCCAGTACGGGCGGTCGAGGCCGAACGGCACTTCCACCAGCCGCGTGCGGAACAGCGGCAGGCGCTGCAGCCGCCGCTCGAAGCTGGCCAGTACGTCCTTGAAGCGCACGAAATGGCCCGGCGCCGTCGAGGGGTCGTAGATCCCCAGGCTGCCGATCTGCTGCGGCACCGTGGGGTTCTCCATGTTGATGAATGCCGAGTCGATGATGCCCAGTCTTTTCATGTGTGCTGTCTCCGCAGCCTTGGACGTTTCGGTCGCCCCGATATCGATGCGCTCAGGGCACGATCTTCGCCGGCAGCGGGTGGCGGTAGAGCTTCGCCGCATTGGCATGCGTGATCATGCGGATCTCCTCGACCGGCAGCGCGCCCAGCACGCGCTCGATCACCTTCTGCGTATCGGGCCAGGTGCCGTCGCCGTGCGGGTAGTCCGATTCGAACAGGATGTTCTCGACGCCGATGCGATGGCGCGTGCAGATGGTCGAGGCATCCTCGATCATGCAGAACCAGAAGTTGCGTTTCAGCACCTCGCTCGGCGAGTTCTTCTTGTCGGGCCAGCCCGCGCCGTAGCCCGAGCGGCTCATGATGTCATCGAGGCGATCCATCAGCATGGCGGCCCAGCCGATGCCGCCCTCGGACATCGCGATCTTCAGTTCCGGGTAGCGCGCCGGGAAACCGCTCCACAGCCACTCGGCGCAGCTGGTGAGCGCCATCGGCCCGAACAGCGTTGCGCCCAGTTCCAGCAGCGGCGCGCCGGGCGGCATCTTCGCGAAGCCGGCGGAACCCACGTGCAGGTTGAGCACGGTCCCGGTCTCGGCGCAGGCGCGGATGATCGGGTCCCAGTGCGCGGTGTCGAACACCGGCGGCAGTCCCACGTTGTGCGGTTGCTCGGGCATGGTCACGGCCTTGAAGCCGCGCCTGGCGTTGCGACGGATCTCCTCGGCGCCCTTCACCGGATCGGTGAGATGCGTGATGCCCAGCGGCACGATGCGCTCGGGGTGCTTCGAGTACCACTCCTCGAACAGCCAGTCGTTCCAGGCGCGCACGCAGGCGAGCCCCAGTTCCTGATCCTGGAACTGCGAGAACAGGTGCCCGCCGAAGCCGGTCACGCCCGAGGGGAAGTTCACCGAGGCCCAGATGCCGCCGATGTCCATGTCCCTGATCCGCGCATCCGCGTCCCAGCACCCGGCGCGGATCTCGTCGAAACGCGCGGGCTCCATGCGCTGGTCCTCGCGCGAGCGGCCCGCCACGCACATGAAACCTACCTGGAAGTAGGGCTTGCCCTCGATCGACCACACCTGGTGGCCTTCCTCGGTCTCCACGATGCGTGGCGCGCGCTCCTGCAGCTTCGCCGGCAGGCGGCCCTCGAAGGTGTGCGGCGGCTCCATCAGGTGATCGTCCGCGGAGATCAGCGTGTACTTGACCGGGCGCGGCTCGGGGTCGGGCAGCAACGGCCTGGTGACCGGACGCTTGATGCCGAGCTTGATGACGTCGACCATGGTTGAATCCCCGGTTATTTGCGGTTCGGCGCGAGCAGTTCCAGCGTGCGCAGGTCCGGGCCCATCTCGCCGTCCGTGCGGAAGGCCTGGATGCATACGTGCGTGGCGCCGGCGTCATGGTGCGCCTTTATGCGGGCGCGGATCGTGGCCTCGTCGCCCCAGGCGCAGATCGCATCGATCACGCGGTCGCTGCCGCCGTCGGCGAAGTCCGCGTTGCCGAAGCCGTACTCGCGCAGGTTGTTCTGGTAATTGGGCAGCCCCAGGTAGATACCCATGTTCTTGCGCGCGACCGCGCGTGCCTTCGCCGGGTCGGTCTCCAGCAGCACCATCTGCTCGGGGCACAGCCAGGCATCCGGCCCCATCGTGGCGCGCGCGCGCGCGGTGTGCTCGGGCGTGACGAAGTACGGGTGTGCCCCCTGGGTCTTCTCGGCGGCCAGCTTCAGCATGTTCTGGCGCAGCGCCGCCAGCACCAGCGGTGCTTCCTCGGCGGGCTCCTTGCCCATGTACAGGGCTTTCTCCATGCCTTCCAGGTAGGCGCGCATGGTCGAGACGGGCTTGTTCGAGTACTCGTGCCCGCGCACGTTGTGCACCAGGTGCGAGTGCGAGACGCCGAGCCCGATCACGATGCGCCCGGGCGCGAGCTCCGCCAGCGTCTTGCGAATCGCCTTCATCGTCATCGGGTCGCGGGCATAGATGTTCGCGATGCCCGTGGCCAAGATGAGCTTGCTGGTCTTCGCCGCCAGGTAACCGATGATCGCGAAGGGGTCGCGGTTCACGGCCTCGGGAATCCACAGCGCGGAATAGCCCCAGGCTTCGAGTTGCTGCGCGAAGGCCGCTGCCTCCGGCGCGGAAAGGTTGTCGATGAACGACCAGACGCCCAGGCGGCCGATGTCGGTTGCCATGTCCTGCTCCCTGTTGTGCTGTCGATGAGGCTGGGGGGGCCGAGTGTATCCAATGCCCGGGCCGGCTTCCATGACGGCTCGTAAATGTCTGCGGGGAGGAGTAGTTCGGCTGGAGGCCCCCCGCAGCTAGTGCGGGGGGTAGTCGTTCAGCGCCTCGCCTGGCCGACCATGCGCAGGATATCGTCGAGCGGGTTGCCGTCGCCGTTCAGGTCCAGCATCGAGGCGATCCCCGGTGCGCCGCCGGTCTGGCCGCCGAGCAGGCTTCCCAGCAAATCGCCGAGCCCTCCGCCCGCTGGCGCGGCCTGCGTCACGCTGCCCGTGTCGCCCTGCTTCGCCATGAAGCCCGCGACCAGCATGGCCAGCATGGGCAGCATCTTCTTCAGCAGCGCGGGGTCGAGTCCCGACTGCGAGGCCGCATTCTGCGCAACCGTGCGGCTCACGTCCCTGGAGCCGAAGATCTGTCCGAGCACGTCGTTGCCGTGCTCCAGGTTGGTTGCCCGTGGCGCGAGCACCTCGTCGAGCAGCCCGCCCCCACCGAGCTGCGAGAGCAGCCCGCCGAGCCCTTCCAGCCCCGTGGGCTGCGACTGTGCCTGCTTCTTGAACCCGCCGAGGATGGCAGGCAGCAGGGCCTCGGCCCCGTTCGCAGCCTGGGCTTCGCTGACGCCGAGTTCCCGTGCCATCGACTGCAAGCCGCCCATCCGGGCGATGATGTCCGTGATCTGCATGAGCGTGACTCCTTCGCGTGGTGTGGCGGTTCCTGCTCAGTCGAGGAGATCCGGGGGCACGTTGCCGCCGTTGTCGGCGATGCGCTTGAGCACGGTTTTGTGCAGCCACATGTTCATTTGTGCCGAATCGTCCATCAGGTCGGCCGGACAGCCCAGCTCGATGGCCAGTTCCTTGCGCGCCGCGAGGCTGCTGTCGATCTCGAGCAGCTTGAGCAGGTCGACGATGGACGTGCGCCAGTTGAGCTTCTGCGGGTTCGCCGCGGCACGTTGCTCGAGTTGCGCGACCACGTCCACCATCGCGATCGGGGTGGGCGCGGGCGGTGCAACAGGAGCCGTGCTCACCGGGGCGGCGGCGGGTGCCGGTTCGGGTGCGGGGGCGGCTTGCGCCTGGCCGATGCCGAGTTTTGCGAGGATCTTGCTGAAGAATCCCATGAAGTCTCTCCTGATCTTGATTGGTAGTGGCGCGAGCATACCGCATTGCGGCTGCTACGCCTCGCTCGGCCCGAATATGCCGGATTCCGTCACGGGCGGAAGATTTGCGCCGACATTGGCCCGCGCGGGGTCGAAAACGGTAATGGCGAACTGATTCAACGCGGCGCGGATCATGGCAGCTTTTCTGCAGGCTTTTTCGGGACCCGCATGCGTGCTGCGACGTACGCGGCACGCGCCGCGGCGTCGTTCTGTCTGCGGCAGGCGCGGCACCAGGCGATCAGTTCCGCCGCGACGATGTGCACCGGCGTGGCATCCGCGCCGGAGCGCTTCAGGTGGTCCAGCGTCTGGGTGGCCATTGCGAGCCACTCGGCGAAGGAGTTCTCCAAACGGTGGGGATCGAGCGCCGTCGCCTTCACCATCGCCCAGTTGGCCTCGTCGTACCAGGCGAGCCCCAGCGCGGGTCGGGGCGATTGCTTCTTGGCGCGCAGTCGTTCGAGCAAGCTCGGTTTGTGCATGGACGACTCCCCTCAGGATGTTCGCCGCGGATTCTAGCCGCCGATTCGAGCCCGCGTCATGCGCTCCGGCTGCCTGTCTGTGCGACTCGCCCACGACCGACCCCCCGGCATGAAAGAAGCCCGCTCCCGGTCTGATCATTTTCTGCCCTGCCGCCCGGACTTGTGCCAGTACGGGAATTCGTCTTCGTGCACCTCGAGATCGATTTCCGAGACGCGAAGCTGCAGACGTTCCTGCACGTCTGCGACCGCCTTGTTGTAGGCGAGCGGGCCGATCTCCTGCAGGAAGAAATCGAGCAGGGCCTCGGCGTCCATGTTGCCGATCGGCTCTTCCATGTTTTCGCGGAAATAGCGCTGGATGGATCCGACAGCCCGGGTCCGGATTTCCTTGGGGAGTTCGATGGCCATGAAATTCCTGTTCCTGTCAGGGCAGCGCCAGCTCGAGGCTTGCGCTGACGCCGTACTCGTGGTTGCCCTCGTGCGGCAGGCGCGCCTTGGCGGCCAGCGTCAGCGCGAGGTCCTGCGTGAGCGCGAAGCCCACGCCGGCGGCAATGCGCGCGAAGCGGTCCTCGCGCTCGTCATCGTCGATGAGCGTGTATACCGGCAGCGACGGAGCGAAGACGTTCGCCGTGCGGAGCCTGCGCTCGTCGGCCATCACGTCGTTCACCAGGCTCATGTCGAGCGCCGGCTCTACCGCGCATCCGGCGAGGCGCAGCGCCGCGCGCAGGCGGATCCCCGCACCGATCTCCAGCGATTCGAGGCCCTGGTCGCCGACGCGCTGCGCCAGCACATCGTCGCCGCGTTCGGAGTAGCCGTCGATCCCGGTGTCGGTGTAGGCGAGCGTGAGCAGCGGGCCGACACGGACATTGCCATGCTGGAACAGGTAACCCGCGCGCGCGCCGGCCAAGGCGCTGCGGCCGCCGGTATCCGCGACCAGCGTGTCGATCACGCCGCGCCGCTCGATGTCGATCTCGTGATCGGCATAGGCCAGGATTGCATCGGCGAACAGGGTCTCCCGATCGTGCGATAGGTAGACGCTGCCCTGCGTGGTCGAGGTGTCGGAGGTGCCGGCGGAATCATCGAGATCGGTATCCGCGCCGGCGTAGCCGAGCGTCGCGCCGTAGCGCGTCTGTGCGCCGTCACGGTACTCGATGCCGGCGAGCAGTCCGTCCACCGCGTAATCGAAACCGGTTGCCGCGCCGTCGGCCGAGAAAAAATCCGCGCGCTCGCCGCGCACCGCAAGCGGCTGCAGGTAGACCCCGAAACCCGATTGCGACGCGGACGCAACGGGGCGGACCGCCTGCAGCCGCTCGAGCACGGCATCGCTGAACGCGTGCGTAGCCGCCTCGGCAGTGTCGACCTGTGCCGCAATGGCGTCGGCGGAAGCAATGAGGGCGGCGATGTAGCGCGCGAACAGGCGATGCCCGGCTTCGGTGGGGTGGATGTAGTCGCTGTAGAGGAACGGCTCATCGAGTCCGTAGCGTTGCGGGTCCGTGATGGCGCGCAGGTAGATGCTCTGGAAATCGAAGATGCGCAGCCGCACTCCTTCTCCCGCGAAGCCGTTCAGTGCCTGCGCAAGCCCGTTGTTCATCGCGGCCATGTAGCGCTGCTCCGGGGAGCCTTCGACGGTGCGCGCGCGTCCGCCGAATACCACCACGTTGCGGCCGCCGGCATCGATCAGCGCCCCGATGCTGGCATGCGTCTCGGCGAGTGAGCGCTCCGCGAGGCCCTCGCCGCTCAGTGCCGGGTTGTACTGCGAGCCGAACAGCGGGCCCGCCGGCCCGAGCAGATAGCGATTGTTGGGCCCGGCCGAATACACCACGAGGTCGGTCGCGCCGATGCGGGCACCCGAGGTGACGAAGCGCTGCACCTGCGTGGCGGCGCCCGCGGCGTCGGGAACGATCAGCGACGCCACGTTGAATGCGCCGGTGCCCGCGCCGCCCTCGGCGAGGTTGGTGGAGCGATCGAATACCAGTGGCGCGTAATCGGGCAACCATTGCAGTGTTCCCTTGCCGTTGCTGCAGGTGCCGTAGTCGCCGGACGGAAATCCGGTTCGCGCGCAGACGCGCCCGGTGTCGAGCAGGCTGTCGCCGAAGCCCCGGATCACGCCGGGTTGCGCTGCGCTCGTGTGCGCAAATGCGAGCAGGCACAGGGCAGCCAGCGCGCGCCGCGCGCCGGGTCGCGGCGGGCGCAGCGATAGATCTACATCGGGCATGAGCGCGATCCCTGAATTCGCATTGGCAACTCGCCAGCAGTTCATTCTTTCAGGCCTGCGCCCCGAGCGCCAATCCGGAATCGCCGTCGTAGTCCAGCACCGCGATTCTGGCCACCCCCCATGCCCGCTGCTAGCATGCCGTCTTCAGAAACAGGTCGTTCGTGTCATGCGCAGCGTCGTATTCTCCCTGTGGGCACTGTTCGCGGGGCTTTCGCTCATCATCGTGGGCAACGGGCTGCAGAGCACGCTGCTCGGGGTGCGCGCGAGCCTGTCGGGTTTCCCGACCGGTGTCACCGGCGCGGTGATGGCCTGCTACTACCTCGGCTTCATGCTGGGCTCCTGGACCACCCCGAGGCTCATTGCGCGGGTCGGGCCCATTCGCGTGTTCGCGGCGCTGGCCTCGCTGTTCTCCTTCGCCCCGCTGGCGCACGCCCTGTTCGTGGATCCGGTGGCGTGGGCCATCGTGCGCCTGCTGAGCGGTGCCTGCATCGTCGGCATCTATATCATCGTCGAGAGCTGGCTGAACGCCGAGGCCACCAACGCGAACCGCGGCCGGCTGCTCTCGCTGTACCTGATCGTCAGCCAGGGCTCGGTGGCGGCGGGGCAGTTCCTGTTGCAGGCGGCGGATCCGCTCGGCTTCGAGCTCTTCGTGCTGATCTCGGCGCTGGGCTCGCTGGCGGTGGTGCCGCTGATGCTCACGCGCCATCCGGCGCCACGTCATGAGCAGCACGCCGCCATCAGCCTGCGGGCTCTCACGCGCCGGGTGCCGCTCACGGTCGTGGGCATCCTGCTGGTCTCGCTGAGCTACGGCGCCTTCTATGCGATCGGGCCGGTGTATGCGCTGGAGATCGGCTTCGAGCCATCGCAGATCGCGTGGTTCATGGCGGCGGCCATCGTCGGCAGCACGCTGTTGCAGTGGCCCATCGGCATGCTGTCGGACCGCATGGACCGGCGCCGCGTGCTGGTGGGCCTGAGCGCCATGGTCAGCGTGATTGCCGCAGCGCTGGCGCTGATGCCCGGGCACGCGGCGTTGCCCATCTACGCGCTGATGTTCCTCTACGGCGGCTTGTCCTTTCCGCTGTACGGGGTGTTCGTGTCGCTGGCCGGCGACCAGATGCGGGGCGACGAACTGGTTGCCGCCAGCAGCAAGGTGCTGCTGGTGAACGGGGCGGGCTCGGCCATCGGGCCGGTGCTGGTGGCCTGGCTGATGGACGCGGTGGACGCGCGTGCCTACCTGTTGTTCGTGGCGCTTATCCACGTGATCGTGTGCGCGCTGGTCGTATACAACCTGCTGCGAACCGGTACGGGCACGGTGGTGCCGGTCACGCATCACGTGAACGCGACGCCGCAGGGTTCGGTGGTGGCGGCGGAGATGGCCGGGCGCGTGGCGGGTGAACCCTGATCGGGGAGTGTCGGAGGCATCGATGAACGAAGCGACCAGGCCGCTGGCCGGGCTGCGGGTGCTGGAACTGGGGCAACTGCTGGCGGGACCGTTCACGGCGTCGATCCTGGCGTATTTCGGCGCCGAGGTGATCAAGGTCGAGCCGCCCGAGGGCGACCCGATCCGCGGCTGGCGCCAGCTCGACGAGGGCGGCACCTCGTACTGGTGGCGCAGCCTCGGGCGCAACAAGAAGTGCATCAGCGTCGACCTGAAGAAGGCGCGCGGCCAGGACATGGTGCGGCGCCTCGCGGAGCGCTCCGACGTGCTGATCGAGAACTTCAGTCCCGGCGTGCTGGAGCGCTGGGGGCTGGCGCCCGGGGTGCTGAAGGCGATCAACCCGCGGCTGGTGATCGCGCGCATTTCCGGGTACGGGCAGGACGGGCCCTATGCCTCGAAGCCGGGCTTTGCCTCGGTCTGCGAAGGCATCAGCGGCTTCCGTTACCTGAACGGCTTTCCCGGCGAGGCGCCGGTACGGCCGAACCTGAGCATCGGTGACACCATCGCGGCGCTGCACGCGGCGCTCGGCATACTGATCGCGCTGCGTGCGCGCGATGCGCTGCCCGGCGCCGGCGGTCAGGTGGTCGACGTGGCGCTGTACGAATCGATGTTCAACCTGATGGAAGCCGTGGTGCCGGAGTACTCGGGCGCGGGGTTGATCCGCGAACCGGCCGGCACCACGGTGACCGGCATCGTGCCCACCAACACGTACCGCTGCGCCGACGGCAGGTTCGTGGTGATCGGGGGCAACGGCGATTCGATCTTCAGGCGGCTGATGGAAGGCATCGGCCGCCAGGACCTGGCCGA
>DAORUQ010000101.1:0-11310 GCA_035433265.1 Pseudomonadales bacterium
GCGCGCAGTTCGCCATCCAGTGCCTGATGTGCCACCAGCAGGGTTCCAGCACCACGCGCATCGCGCGCAGCGAACAGGACTGGCACGGCATCTTCGACATGATGGCGGAGTTCGGCGCGGTGATGACGCAGCAGCTCTACGACGAGGCGCCCGCGGTGCTGAATGCGGCCTGGGACTGGAACACGCGCGCGCTGGACAGCTTCCCCGACCATCCGGCGGTGCTCGATCCCGCGGCAGCGGGGGTCGTGATCGACGAGTGGGCGGTCGGCGAGCAGACGTCCTTCCTGCACGACGGCGTGCTCGGCAAGGACGGGCGTCTGTACGCGGTGGACTGGATCGGTGACAAGCTCTACCGGCTGGACCCGCGCACGAATGAAACGAAGGCCTGGCAGGTGCCCACCGGGGAACTGCGCGAAGGCGGCATTCTCGGGATACTGGCCGAGCGCGGGCGACGCTACACCCACCACACGCCCACGGTGGCCCCGCACAGCATCCAGGTGGCGCCCGACGGCAAGCTGTGGATGACGCTGAGCGTGGGCAAGGGCCTCGCCAGCTTCGATCCCGTCACCGAGCAGTTCCGCACCTTCGATCACCCGGACCGCGTGAAGTACCCGCACACGCTGCGCTTCGATCGTGAGGGCAACATCTGGTACACGGCGAGCATGACGAACCACGTGGTGCGCTTCGACACGGCCACGGAGTCCTTCGAGGTGTTCGACCTGCCCACGCGCAACTGGAGCCAGTGGCTGATGGCGCGCGCGATGGGCGCGATCGTCTGGGCCGCCAACACCTTCAAGGTGAAGGGCCAGTCCGTGGTCGCCGATCCCGAGATCAACCCGGTGCCCTACGGCATCGACGTCGCGCCCGACGGGCGGGTGTGGTTCTCGCAGTTCAACAACAGCCGCCTCGGCGTGATCACGCCGGCCACCGGCGCGATCGAGATGATCGACACGCCGTTCCCGGCGCCGCGGCGCTTTCGCATCGACAGCCGCGGCGTGCTGTGGGTGCCCTCGTACCACGAGGGCAAGTTCTTCCGCTTCGACCCGGCGACGCGCGACTTCCGCGAGTATGCGCTGCCCACGGGGAGCGGCGACATGGTCTACGCGCTCGCGATCGATACGCGCGACGATTCCATCTGGCTGTGCGGCACCAACTCGGACACGCTGATCCATTTCGATCCGCGCACGGAGACATTCAGCACCTACCTGCTGCCGAGCCGCGTGAGCTTCACGCGCGAGCTCGAGGTGGACGCGCAGGGCAATGTCTGGACCACGACATCGAACCTGCCCTACTACCAGATGGAAGGCGGGCAGGGCAAAGTGATTCGACTGAGTTTCAGGTGAGGGAGGCGCAGGCATGAGCAGCAACGGGCAGGGCAGGCTCCACGGCAGGGTCGCGGTGATCACGGGCGGGGCCTCGGGTATAGGGGCGGCGGCCGCGCGCCTGTTCGTCGCCGAGGGGGCGCGCGTGGTGCTGGGCGATCTCGCGCAGGGCGCGGGTGATGCGCTCGAGCAGGAACTGAACGCGCTGGCCGGTGCGCCCGTGGCGCGGTTCCTGCGCAGCGATGTCACGCAGTTGCACGAGGTCGAGGCGCTGGTGGCCGCGGCCGAGCGCGACTTCGGCCGCCTCGACATCATGTTCAACAACGCCGGCATCGGCAGCTTCGGCGACACCGTCACGCTCGATGTCGCGCAGTGGAAGCAGGTGATCGACGTCGACCTCAACGGCGTCTTCCACGGCTGCAAGGCGGCAATTCCCGCGTTGCGCCGCGCCGGCGGCGGCGCCATCGTCAACACCGCCTCGATCTCCGGCATCGGTGCGGACTACGGCTTTGCCGCCTACAACGCCGCAAAGGCCGCTGTGATCAACTACACGCGCACGGTGGCGCTCGATCACGCCGCGCAGAACATCCGCTGCAACGCGGTCTGCCCGGGCTGGATCGACACGCCGCTCACGGAGGCCACGAGGGGCGTCGAGCCCCTCGCCAGAGCCTGGCGCGAGGCGATCCCGATGCGCCGTGCCGGCAATCCCGCGGAGATCGCCCGGGTCGCGCTGTTCCTGGCGAGCGATGAAGCCAGCTACGTCACCGGCACCACCGTGGTCGCCGACGGTGGCCTCACGGCGAGCAACGGCCAGCCGAACATTCCCGCGCTGCTGGCGGGCCTCTAGGCGGCGCCGCGCGCCCGCTTTCTCGCGGCGCGCGGGCCCGGGGTTTCGCGGCGCCGGGCATATCGGCTAACGTTCGGCGACGACCCCTGAGGGAGCGACTCACGTGCTCGATCCGGTTCTGCGCCAGCGCCTGCACCATGCATTGGCCAGTCGCGAGGCATGGTGGCGCCGGCCGCGTTTCCTGGTGCCGGTCGGTGTGCTGGCCGCCTATGCGCTGCTCGGATTCCTGGCGCTTCCGGCCTGGCTGCGCCACGCGCTGCCGGATTTCGCGCGCGGGCAGCTGGGCGCGCAGGCCACGGTAGGGGAATTGCGCATCAATCCCTTCCTCGCCACGCTGGAGGCGCGCGACGTCGCGCTGGCCGACGCCGCCGGCGAGCCGGTGCTCGGTTTCGCGCGGCTGTTCATCGACTTCGAGTTCTCCAGCCCGCTGCACCGCGCCTGGACCTTCGCCGATCTGCAGCTCGAACAGCCCGTGCTGGACCTGCAGCTGGCGCGCGACGGGCGCCTGAACCTGCAGCGCCTGCTGGAGGCGTTGCCGCCGGCCGAACCGGCAGCCGCGGGCGAGCCGGCGCGCGTGCTGCTGCAGCGCCTCGCGGTGGTCGGCGGACGGCTGCGCTACGCCGATCTGCGCGGCGCCGAAGCGGTGCGCGCGGAGTTCGGGCCGCTCTCGCTGCAGCTCGACGACATCGCCACCATCGCCGGACAACGGGGCCAGGGCAGCGCGCAGATCGGGCTGCCCGGCGGCGCGCGGCTCGCGTGGAGCGGGGAGCTCGGCCTGCACCCGCTCGCCTCGGGCGGCGCGGTGCAGCTGCAGGGCCTGGAGCCGCGCCAGCTGTGGGATTTCGCGCGCGGGCGGCTGCGGCTGGCACCGCCCGCGGGCGTGATCGACGCATCGTTCGACTACGAGTTCGCGACCGACGGCGGGGCGCCGACACTGCGTGCCGACGCGCTGCGCGTCGGGTTGCGCGATCTCGCCTTGCAGCGCTCCGATGACGCGGCCCCGCTGCTCGCGCTGGCGGCCATCGAGCTCGAGGGCGGGAGCGTGGATCTCGCCGCGCGCAGCATCGGGGTGGAGTCGCTGCGCGTGAACGGCGGGCGCGTCGCGGCCGCCATCGATGCCGCCGGCGTGCTCGACTGGTCCACGCTGGTGCCCGATGCGCCGGGCGCGGCGGCGCCCGCGCCGGTGGCCTCGGGCGCGCCGGCGCGGCCCTGGCGCCTGGACCTGGAGGCCTTCGCGCTGCAGGACGTGGCGCTCGCGCTGGCCGATGCGAGTCGTGCCGCGCCGCTGGCGCTCGATCTCGCCGCCCGCAGCCTGGGCTTCGGTGTCTCCGGCGTGATCGGGGCGGGTGCGCCGCAACTGCAGTTGAGTGGCGGCGCGCTCGAACTCGCGGATGTCGCGCTCGTGGCCGGTGCGCAGCGCGAGGCGCTGGCTCGCCTCGCGAGCCTCTCGCTCGCCGGGGTGCGGGCGGATCTCGGGGCGCGCCGCGTGCAGGCGCAGCGACTCGCGATGCACGGGCTGCAGACCGCGCTCGAGCGCAGTGCCGACGGCACCATCCGCCAGCTCGCGCTGCTCGCTGCCACCGGCGATGCAGGCGCGGTGGCCGTTCCCGAGTCGGCAGCTCGCGAGGCGGCGCCGGCGTGGAGCGTCGCGCTCGGCGAGCTCGCCGTCGAGGGCATCGAGGCCGCGCTGGCCGATGCGTCGACGCAGCCCGCGCTCGCCTACACGGTCGCTGGCGGAAAGCTCGTGCTGCGCGACATCGACACCGCCGCCGCCGCGCCGCTCGCGCTCGAGGCCACGCTGCCGATCGCGCAGGGCGGGCGCATCGGCCTGGGCGGCAGCGCGGCCGCGGATGGCAGCGCGGCCTCGCTGCGGCTCGACGTCGAACAGCTGGCGCTGGCGCCGCTCGCGCCGCTGGTGACGCAGCGCACCGTGCTGGCGCTGGGTTCCGGATCGCTGTTCGCCGATGCTGCCCTCGACTACCGCCGTGGCGCCAACGGCAAGCCCGTGCTCGCAGTGACCGGCAGTGCGGGCGTGGACGGGCTGCTGCTCACCGAGGCGGCCACCGGTGAGCGCTTCCTGGCGTGGCGCAAGCTGCTGGCGACCGGCATCGATTTGGGCCTCGGTCCGGACCGCCTGTCGGTGCGCGAACTGCGACTGACGGAGCCGGGCGCGAAGTTCGTCGTGCTCGAGGATCGCAGCACCAACCTCGCGCAGGTGCTGCGCGCGTCGCCGCCGGCAGTGCCCGCGGCGGATGTGCCCGAGCAGGCCGCGGCACCGCAGGCCGCGGCCGCGTTCCCGGTCACGGTGGAACGCGTGCGCGTCGAGAATGCCACGGTGGACTTTTCGGATCACAGCCTGGTGCTGCCGTTCGCGGCGCGCATCGTGCAGCTGAACGGCTCGGCGCGGGGCATTTCCCCGGGCGCCGAGAGCCGCGCGACGCTGGCCTTCGCCGGGCGCGTGGGTGAGTTCGGAGAGGCCGCGATCGACGGCCGGCTCGCACCCTTCGATCCTGCGCGCTTCACGGACATCGAGGTCCGTTTCCGCAATATCGCGATGAATCCGCTCTCGCCCTACAGCGCCACCTTCGCCGGGCGCACCATCGAGCGCGGCGACATGGACGTGGCGCTCGATTACAAGATGCAGGACGGGATCCTCGCCGGCGAGAACCGCATCGTGCTGCAGGATCTGCAGCTCGGCGAGAAGATCGAGAGCCCCGGCGCGCTCGACCTGCCGCTCGATCTCGCGATCGCGCTGCTGAGCGATTCCGAGGGGCGAATCGACGTCGAGGTGCCGGTCAGCGGCGATGTCGGTGATCCGCAGTTCAGCTACGGCCACGTGATCGGGCAGGCCATCGGCAAGCTCATCACCGGCGTGGTCACGGCGCCGTTCCGCGCGCTCGGCGGACTGTTCGGCGGCGCCGCGGACAGCGAATCCCTTGCCGTCGTGCGGTTCACCTCGGGCAGCGCGGAACTCATGCCGCGCGAGCGCGAGCGCATCGCGCGGCTGGCCGATGCGCTCGCGGCACGCCCGCGCCTCGGTGTGGACGTGCGGCCCGGCGTCGCGCCTGCGCGCGACGGCTACGCGGTGCGGCGCCTCATCGTGCGTCGCGCGCACGCCGAGGAGCTCGGGCTCGAACTGGCGTCGGGCGAAGACCCGGGCGCGGTCGCCTACGACGAGGCAAAAAGCCAGCGCGCACTGGAAAAGCTGCTCGAGGCGCGCGAGGGCGAGGATGCACCCGCGGCGTTTGCCGCGGCTTACGCACGCGAGCACGGCCGGGAGCCCGCGCGCGTCAATCCCGCGCTGGCACTGGTGGGGCGCGCCAGCGAGGATCACGAGTATTACCGCGCGCTGTACCTGCACCTGGTGCACGGCACGCCGGAACCGGGCGCGGAGCTCCAGGCGCTGGCACGCGGGCGCGCCGAGGCGGTGGTGGCGGAGCTGGCCGCGCGCGGCGTTGAGCCGCCGCGCCTGCGCATCGCGGCGCCGGCAGAGCTGGCCGAGGCCCGGCCATCCGGCGTGCTGCTGGCGCTCGAGCTGGTGGCGCGCGACGGATAGCGGCAAAAGGTGACCTGTTTAGTTTCGCTCCGGGATGCGAGAATGCGCGCCGCCCGGGCCGGCGCCGCCCCGACGCCGCGCACCGGCCGAATCGGATCACCCAGGACGGAAAACCTCATGAACCCGGAAGCCTCCTCCCGCATCGTCTGCAAGTTCGGCGGCTCCAGCCTCGCCAGCGCCGCGCAGTTCCGCAAGGTGCGCGCCATCGTCGAGGCCGATCCGCGGCGTCGCATCGTGGTGCCCTCGGCGCCGGGCAAGCGCGACGCCAGGGACGCCAAGATCACCGACCTGCTGTACCTGTGCCACCACGCGGCCAGCATCGATGCCGAGTTCTCCTCGCCGTTCGCGCAGATCGTCGACCGCTTTGTCGGCATCGAGCGCGAGCTGGGGCTCGATGCGGGCATCGAGGCGCAGCTCGAGCGCCTGCGCGAGGAGTTCGCCCGCGGCGTCACTGCCGATTACGCGGCTTCGCGCGGCGAGCACTTCTGCGCCCGGCTGCTGGCGGCCTACCTCGGCGCCGAGTTCGTCGAGGCGGCCGAGTGCATCGTGATCGGACCGCAGGGCATCGTGGACCCGGAGAGCTACGCGCTGCTGGGCGCGCGCCTGTCCGATCCCGGAGGGCGCTACGTGGTGCCGGGTTTCTACGGGCGCGACGCCGAGGGCCATGTGCGCACCTTCTCGCGCGGCGGCTCGGACGTGAGCGGCGCGATCGCCGCGCGGGCGGCCCATGCCGCGCTCTACGAGAACTGGACCGACGTCTCCGGGCTGCTGATGGCCGACCCGCGCATCGTCGAGAGCCCGCGGCCGATGGCCGAAGTGACCTATGCCGAGATCCGCGAGCTGTCGTACATGGGCGCCTCGGTGCTGCACGACGAGGCCATGGCGCCGGTGCGCGAAGTGGGCATCCCGGTCAACATCCGCAACACCAACGATCCCGCGCATCCCGGCACGCGCATCGTCGCGAAGCTCTCGCCCGAGATCGAGAAGAACACGCTGATCGCCGGCGTGGCGGGCAAGACCAGCTTCGCGATGATCACGATCGGCAAGCACCTGATGAACCGCGAGGTCGGATTCGTCTATCGCCTGCTCGGCATCCTGGAGCATCACGGGGTCGCCTTCGAGCACTGCCCGTCGAGCATCGACAGCGTCAGCGTGGTGGTGGATGCCGGGCAGATGGAGGGCAAGGCCGAGGACGTGCTGGCCGACATCCGCCGCACGCTGCAGCCCGACGAGCTGGATTACGTGCCGCAGGTCGCGCTGATCGCGATCGTCGGCGAAGGCATGTCGCACGCGATCGGCATCGCCGCGAAGGTCTTCGCCGCGCTCGCCGAGGCGCGCGTGAACGTGCGGCTGATCAACCAGGGGCCCTCGGAGCTCAACATCATCGTCGGCGTGGCGCCGGAGGATTACCCCATGGCGTTGCGCGCCATCTACGCCGCGTTTGTCGCGGGAGCGCAATGAATGATCCGTGCGCATGACGTCCACGGTCCCGTACCCGCCGCGGCGCGCGGCTGATCTCCCGGAGTGGTTCGCACGCAGATGCACAGACGACGCAACCTGATCCTGAACCTCGCGATCCTCGTGAGCATCGCGGCGACCTGCGCCGGGCTCTGGGCCTATTTCAACCGCCCGGTGGCCACGCCGGCGTGGCCCGAGAACGTCTGGGGCTACTCGTTCTCGCCGTTTCGCGCCGGGCAGGACCCGACGCGCAACGTCTATCCCAGCGAGCAGGAGATCGCGGCCGACATCGAGATGCTCGCCGAGCAGACCAACCGGCTGCGGACCTACTCGGTGCGCGACAGCCTGGGCGAAATCCCGCGGATCGCGCAGGAATACGGGATGAACGTCACGCTGGGCGTGTGGATCAGCAGCGACCTCGTCGCCAACGAATACGAGATCAACCGCGCCATCGACATCGCCAACCGCGAGCGCAACATCGATCTCGTGATGGTCGGCAACGAGGCCGTGTATCGCGGCGACGTCACGCCGGAGCAGCTCAGCGCCTACATCGATCGCGTGCGCGACAACGTGAAGACCCTCGTCACCACGGCCGAGCCCTGGCACATCTGGATGAAGTACCCGGAGCTCGCCGACAACGTCAAGGTGATCGGGGCGCACGTGCTGGTGTACTGGGAGAAGGAGCCCTCGGAATACGCGGTGCAAGGCACCATCGAGCGGGCCAAGCTCGTGCGCAAGCAGTTCCCGAAGAAGCGCGTGCTGCTGGCCGAGGTGGGCTGGCCCTCGCACGGTCGCGCCCAGGGGCAGGCCGAGGCGAAACCGGCCGAACAGGCGATCTACCTGCGCACCCTGCTGAACCGGCTGAATGCCGCCGGCTACGAGTACTTCGTGATCGAGGCCTTCGACCAGCCGTGGAAGACCGGCGACGAGGGCGACGTCGGTGCGTACTGGGGCGTCTACAACGAGGGCCGCCAGCAGAAGTTCCCGTTCGAGGGGCCGGTGGTGGCGATCCCCGAGTGGCGTTCGCTCGCGGCGGTCTCGATCGTGCTCGCGGTGCTGGCCTTCGGCCTGCTGCTGATCGACGGCTCGGGGCTGAAGCAGCGCGGGCGCGCCTTCCTCGCGTTGATCGCCTTTGGCGTGGCCTCGTTCCTGGTCTTCGTCGCCTACGACTACTCGCGCCAGTACCTGGGTCTGCTGGAGTACGTGCTGGGCGCGCTGCTGGTGTTATCGGCGATCGGCGTGTTCACGGTGCTGTTCACCGAGGCGCACGAGCTCGCCGAGACCATCTGGGCGACGCGCCGGCGCTCGTTCGCCTCGGTGCGCGAACCGCGCGGCGTGCTGCCCAAGGTGTCGGTGCACGTGCCCTGCTACAACGAGCCGCCGGAGATGATGATCCGCACGCTCGATGCGCTGGCGCGACTCGATTACCCGCACTTCGAGGTGCTGGTGATCGACAACAACACGCCCGACGAGGAAACCTGGCGCCCGGTCGAGGCGCACTGCCTGGCGCTCGGGCCGCGCTTTCGCTTCTTCCACGTGCGCCCGCTCGCCGGCTTCAAGGCGGGCGCGCTGAACTACGCGCTGGAGCGCACCGCGCCGGACGCCGAGATCGTCGCCGTGATCGACGCCGATTACATCGTCGAGCCGACCTGGCTGCAGTACCTCACGCCGCATTTCGGCAACGATCCGCGCATCGCCGTGGTGCAGGCGCCGCAGGACTATCGCGACGGCGACGAGTCGCTGTTCAAGAAACTCTGCTACGCCGAGTACAAGGGCTTTTTCCACATCGGCATGGTCACTCGCAACGACCGCGACGCCATCATCCAGCACGGCACGATGACGATGATCCGCCGCGACGTGCTGGACCGGCTGCGCTGGGGCGAGTGGACCATCACCGAGGACGCCGACCTCGGCCTGCGCGTGTTCGCCGCGGGCTATTCGGCGGCCTACGTGGTGGAATCGCACGGTCGCGGCGTGATGCCCGACCGCTTCATCGACTACAAGAAGCAGCGTTTCCGCTGGGCCTATGGCGCGATGCAGATCATGAAGCGCCACGCCGGCATGCTGCTCCTCGGGCGCGACACCGCGCTCACGCGCGGGCAGCGTTATCATTTCCTCGCCGGCTGGCTGCCCTGGTGCGCGGACGGGCTGAACCTGTTCTTCACGGCCGGCGCGCTGGTGTGGACCTCCGCGATGCTGCTGGTGCCCAAGCAGGCGCTGCCGCCGGCGATGATCTTCGCGTTGCCGCCGCTGCTGCTGTTCTTCGGCAAGCTGGCGAAGATCCTGTACGTATACCTGCGCCATATGCGCGTGCCGGTCGGCACCTCGATCGGTGCCGCCGTGGCGGGCCTGGCGCTGTCGCACACCATCGGCAAGGCCGTGATCTACGGGCTGGTCACGCGCACCATCCCGTTCTTCCGCACGCCGAAGCTGGCCATGCGCGGCGGCGTGATGCAGGCGCTGGCGGAGGCGCGCGAGGAGCTCTACATCCTGATCCTGCTGTGGGGCGCGATGGCCGGGCTGCTGGTGGTGCACGAGATGGACACCACCGACGCCTATGCCTGGCTGGCGATGCTGCTGCTGCAGTCGCTGGCTTACCTGGCCGCGGTGGTGATGTCCTTCCTCGCGGTGATGCCGCCGCGCGAGAGCCCCCTCACGCTCACGCAGCCGGCCAGCTGAGATGTCGCGTTCCCGGGGCGCGTTCGTGCTGCTGCTCGTCGTGGCGGCCAGCGTGGCGTTCTGGTGGCTGCTGGGTCGCGAGCAGCACGTGCCTGGCGCGCTGGCCGGGGGGCAGCGCCTGCAGTGCGCGTCGTACACGCCGTTCACCGGCACCGAGACGCCAGCCGATTTCGTCGCCGCCAGGCGCGATCAACTCGAGCGGGACTTCGCGCTGCTCGCGCCGCAGGTGGGCTGCGTGCGCATCTACTCCGTGCGCGGCATGGAGCAGATCCCGGAGGTCGCGCGCGAGCACGGCATGAAGGTGATAGCGGGCGCCTGGATCAGCCGTGACGATGCCGACACCGAGCGCGAGATCGCCGGCCTGATCGCGCTCGCGAACCGTTATCCCGACGTCATCAGCGCGGTGCTGGTCGGCAACGAGGTGCTGCTGCGGCGCGAGCGCACCGCGGCACAGCTGCTCGGCTACATGCAGCGCGTGCAGGCCGCCGTGGCGCAGCCCGTGAGCTACGGCGACGTGTGGGATTTCTGGCTGCAGAACCCGTCCATCGTCGCGGGCGCCGATTTCGTTACCATCCACCTGCTGCCTTACTGGGAGAACGACCCCAGCGACATCGGTGCGGCGATCGCGGCGGTGACGCACGCGCACGAGCAGACCGCCAAGGCATTCCCCGGCAAGGACATCCTGATCGGCGAGACCGGCTGGCCGTCGCAGGGACGCCAGCGCGAAGGCGCCGTGCCGGGGCGCGTGAACCAGGCGCGCTTCGTGCGCGGCTTCGTGGCGCACGCCGACGCCGAGGGCTGGCACTACAACCTGATCGAGGCCTTCGACCAGCCGTGGAAGCGCGGGCAGGAAGGGGCCGTCGGCGGTTACTGGGGACTGTTCGACGCGACGCGCCACGACAAGCACATCCTGCGCGGACCGGTGTCGAACCTGCCCGAGTGGTGCGAGTGCCTGGGGGCCGCGCTGCTGCTGGGCGCCGGATTGCTGCTCGCCGGCGGCGGCTGGCATGCGCCCGGCGCGATGCTGGTCGCGGCGCTTGCCGCCAACGGTGTGGTCTTCCACCTGCAGCAGATGCGCCTGTTCAGTCGCAGCGCGAGCGAAACCGGCTGGTTCCTGCTGCTGGCCGCGCTCGCGTTTGCGCTCGGCTGGCTGGGTTGCCGGCGCCTGCGCGGGCGCCCGGCGGCGCGCTGGCACGAGGCGCTGATCGGCATAGTGGCGGCGCTGGCCGCCATCGAGATGCTCGGGCTCGCCTTCGACTCGCGCTATCGCCACTTCCCGCTGGCGGTATTCGCCGCACCGGCGCTCGTCGCCTGGCTGTTCGCGCCGCGCGCCGGCCCGTGGCGCGAGCGCAACCGCGCGCTGGGGGTGTTGCTCGTGCTGTGCATGCCGGTGGTGCTGTGGCAGGAAACGCCGCTGAACCTGCAGGCGCTGGGCTGGCTGGCGGTGA
>DAORUQ010000102.1:0-11214 GCA_035433265.1 Pseudomonadales bacterium
ACGCCGTAGCCGCCCGCGAGCAGCGCGCAGAAGAGCGCGAGCCAGCGCGCGGGCGCGCTCTGCGGCAGCCTCCAGCTCAGCATCAGCGACAGCGCCCCGAGCAGGGTGACGAGCAGGAGGGTGAACCACACGGGCGGGCCGAAGGCGGTTGCCCAGTGCGTCGCGGCCAGTGCCGTCTCACGGTCCGCCCGGTAATCGGCGAGCCGGTAGAGGCCACCGACGCCCTGGATGAGCGCGAGCGTCGCCAGCAGCGCCGCCAGTGCGCGAAGTGTCAGCAGTCGCTTCGGTATATCCTCGATGTTCAGGCCCTCCTCGATGCTGCCGTTCCCTGCGGGGCGCCCCGGCAACCGCAACCCCCCTCCGCTCAGAGCGCGAGAGCCGCCGCGCGGCCGCTGTCGATGGCGCCCTGGATGTAGCCGATCTCGTCGCAGTCGCCGATGGTGCCGGCCGCGATGCCGCGCGCGCGCAGCGCATCCGCGAGCGAGGTGTCGGGCTGCGTGCCCAGCGCGATGATCACGGTGTCCGCCGCGATGCGCTCGGCGCCGTCCCTGGTGGCGCAATCGAGCCCGTTGGCGTCGATGGCCGCGACCGTGGTGCCGCGCAGCAGGCGCACCCCGTGTTCGTCCAGCGTGTGCAGCACGCGCCAGCGCCGCACCAGGGCGAGTTCCGCGCCGAGGTCGCGTCCCGGCTCGATCACGGTGAGCTCGCGGCCGCGCTCGGCCAGCAACTCCGCGACCTCCAGCCCCACCAGCCCGCCGCCGATGATCGCCACCCGCTTGCCGATCGGCATGTAGACGCGGCTCAGCGCGCGCATCCAGTCGAGATTGCGCGTGATGCCGGTGAGCTGCGCGGCGCCGACGGCCGCGCGCTGCAACAGGCCGAGCTTGCGCATGGCCTCCGCGTTGCCCCCGAGCAGCAGTCCGCGCAGCTCCTCGCCGTCGAGCACGTGCTTCAGTTCGCGTCCCGCGATGGGCGGGGCGATGCGCCGGGCGCCGGTGGCCACCAGCACCGCCTCGGGCTGCAGCGCGGCGATGGAATCCGCCGTGGCCGTGGTGCGCGTGCAGACGATCACGGGCAGGCGCGCCACGGCGTCCTCGAGGTGGCGCACGAGGCGCGCATTGGGTTCGTAGGCGAGCGCGGCGATGCGCGCGGTGCCGCCGAGCACGGGTTCGCGCTCGATCAGCGTCACCTCGTGGCCGCGCTGCGCCGCGACGCGCGCCGCCTCGAGTCCCGCGGGTCCGCCGCCGACCACGAGCACGCGCTTGCGCCGCTCGGCGGGCCCGATCAGGGCGTCCTGCGCCTCGCGCCCGGTCGATGCGTTCACCGCGCAACAGATATGGCGGTTCAGGAAGATCTGGCTGACGCAGACGTAGCAGTAGATGCAGGGACGGATCGCCAGCGGGTCGTTGGCGGCGAGCTTGTTCGGCAGCTCCGGGTCGGCGAGCAGCTTGCGTCCCATCGCGACCATGTCGAAGTGCCCCGCCGCGATGCCCCGTTCCGCGGCGTCGGCTTCGATGCGCCCGACCGCGATGACGGGCACGTCGACGGCGCGGCGGATCGCTCGGGCAAAGCCGAGGAAGGCGCCCGGTGCGTGCGGGATCGGTGCCTCGGTGAACGCGATGCCGCTGGTGGGGTTGCCGTAGGCGCTGACATCGATTGCATTGCAGCCGGCCTCTACCGCCAGGCGCGCGGTGATCACGGCGTCCTGCGCCGTGATGCCGTCGCTCACGCGGAATTCGTTGGCATCGAGGCGGCAGAGGATCGGAAAGTCCGGCCCCACCGTGGCGCGCACGGCGCGCAGCACCTCGACCAGCAGCCGTGCGCGCTTTTCCGCGCTGCCGCCGTAGGCGTCGTCGCGCCGGTTGTAGTGCGGCGACAGGAACGACGACAGCACGTAGCCGTGGCCGGCGTGGATCTCGACGCAGTCGAAGCGGGCGCGCACCGCGAGCGCGGCCGCCGCCGCGAACTGCCCGACCAGCCAGTCGATATCCTGCTGCGTCATCACCTGGTACACCGGCTGCGAGGCGCCGCCGACGAAGCTGGCGATCTCGGCGCGGGTGAGGGCCTCGAACATGTCGCTCTTGTCGAAGTGCGGCACCGACGGCACCAGCAGCGGGCGGCCCTGCACGCGATCCTCGGTCGCGACCTTGCCGCAGTGGTTCAGCTGCACGCCGGCCATCGCGCCGTGGCGGTGCATGCGCCCGGTGAACGCCTGCAGTCCGGGCAGGTGCGCCTCATTGGAGATACCCACCATGCGCGGCATGCTGGCGCCCGCGGGCCACGAGACCGAGGTGGTCTCGAGCATGACCAGTCCGGTGCCGCCGCGCGCACGCGCTTCGTAGTAGGCGAGCAGCGGTTCGCCGCAGCATCCGTCGGGCTCGCACAGCTCGGTGCCCATGGCGGCCAGCATGATGCGGTTGCGCACGCGCATGTTCCCTATGCGCAGTTCCGATGTGAGGCGTGGGTACATGGCGGACCTC
Organism: Pseudomonadales bacterium; assembly: GCA_035433265.1. GTDB lineage: Bacteria > Pseudomonadota > Gammaproteobacteria > Pseudomonadales > UBA5518 > UBA5518. Next base: position 2,481 of record DAORUQ010000102.1, read on the forward strand.
CCGCGTGTCAGGCGCCGGCGCGCCGCCAGCACAGCCGATGTTCGCGCTTCACCGTGGTGCCGGGCAACAGGTCCTCGGCCGAGAGCACCAGGGAATCGCCGTCCAGCGTGGCCTTGCGCACCTGCGTGCTGCCCGGGAAGTCCGGGTTCAGCGAGTCGCTGACGTCGTGCAGCACGCAACCATCGCGGGTGCGGTAGCGACCCTGGTAGTGGAAGTAGCTGTCGAAGGCGGCGCACTTGCGTTCGGGCGGCACGTGGCGCGTGCTGGGGCTGTCGAAGCGCGGGCGCGCGGCGCGCGCGATACCCGCCGACATGTACCCCTGCGGGGTGTACAGCAGCAGGCCAGTGGCCTCTGCGCCGAAGGGCAGGCTGGGCGCGCGACCGTCCGAGTAGCGGATCTCCCAGCGCTCCAGCGCCCAGGCTCCGGGCAGGGCGCGGGCAAGAGTTTCGTCGTCCATTGGTCTACGCTTCCTGGGGCGGCATGTGGCGTGACCCTAGCAGGGGGGGGCCGCGGGCGGCAACCCGGGCGGCGGCTGTTAACATGCGGTGCGATCCAGCGACCGCGGGGTTCCCTCCCGCGGCGGCGACGATACGGGAGTCCGGATGAGCATTCACCAGAAATCCTCCGCGCAGACGCAGGAGGCCGTGATCTTCTTCGCCGGCGGGGAAATCCGCCGCGAGATGCTGTACCCGGAATTCGAGGCCTTGCTCGACTGCGTGGTGCCGATCCGCGATTTCGCCGGCAAGACCCTGGAGGCCGCCTATGTGCGCCTCGATGCGCGCCTCGCCCCGGTCACGGTGGTGCTGTTCCTGATTCCCTTCGACAGCGACGGCTTCCCGGAGCAGCACTGGGACGTGCCGCTGCGCATGCTGGCCGAGCGCGGTGTGCGCGGACCCGATCTCGGGGGCGGACCGGTGCGGCTGGTGACGCGCGGCCAGTGCCCGCTGCCCCAGTACGAGGATCAGCTCTGGGACATCCGCTTCGGCGCGGGCGGCAACACCCTGGCGCAGCTGCAGGAGCGGGTGCTGATGAACCGCCTCGGGCTCGACGTGGCCGATCAGGACCTGGCCCAGCCCCCGCCCGGAGCCTGGCCCGGGGCCGCGGCGCCGGCGGCTCCGGTGCCGGCGCCAGCGGCCGCGCCCCCCGCGCAGGGCAGCGAGGCCTCCGACACGCTGCTGGCCCTGATGCAGCAGAGCAGCCAGCAGATGGCGCTGGCGCGCGAACAGCACCAGCGCGAGAGCATGGCGTTGCAGCAGCAGCTGGCCGTGCTGCAGCAGCATGCGCGGGCGCTCGAGGACGAGAAGCACGCGCTGCTGGCGCGCGCGGAACAGCAGGCCCGCACGCTGGAGGAGCAGCGCAGCGCTGCCGACAGCAGGACCCGCCAGCTGGCCGAGCAGGCGCGCCGCGAGATCGAGGCCGCGCGCCAGACGCTCGAGGGCGAGCGCGACGCCGCGCTGGCCGAGCGCGATGCGCGCATGCGCGAGGCGCTGGCGCGCCTGGAGCGCGAGCGCGAGACCCAGGAGGACCAGCTGCACAGCCTGCGCAGCGAGCTCACGGAGCTGCGCCGCGACAAGCTGCGGCTGATGGGCGAGGGCGCGGACAAGTTCTTCGCCCAGCTCAAGGAGAAGGGCGTCAAGCTGGTGGCCTTCCAGCCCGGTGCCGGGCACCTGACGATCCCGATGGAAGACCTCAACCGCTACCTCGAGGAAACCGAAGCCTTCGTGGCCGAGAAGTGCGGCGTGAGCCCCGAACACTACCGGCGCTGGCTGGCGCACTACAACAGCCCGCTCTGCCAGGGCACCGCGGGCAGCGGCGCGCCCTGCGCCAAGCCGCTGACCAAGCTGCTCAAGCCCGCGGAGTTCGTCGCCGGCATGCATGATCGCTGCGAGATCCACAAGCAGTTTCCGCGCACGCAGGCGGCAGCGGAAATGCCCGGTTGAGCCGGGACCGGCGTCACGACTTTCCCGAGCTGCCTGCCGTCGAGACGCTGCGCGATGCGCGGTACGCTGCGCGCGGCGTGACGCTCGACGTGCTGCGCCTCGATAGGCTGCACCCGCTGTGGGGCGGCAACAAGGTGTTCAAGCTGCTGCCGAACCTGCATCGGGCCGAGGCGCTGGGACTGCGGCGCGTGATCAGCTTCGGCGGCGCGTATTCGAACCACCTGCACGCGCTGGCGGCCTGGGGTGCCGAGCACGGGGTGCAGACCGTGGGCATCGTGCGCGGCGAAGCGCCACCGCGGCCCGGTCCCACGCTGCGCGAGCTGCACGAGCGGGGCATGCACATCCGCCACGTCTCGCGCGCCGATTACCGGCGCCGCCACGACCCGGCGTGGGTGGAGGAGGTGACGCGCGCGCTGATGCCGGCGCTGGTGATCCCCGAGGGCGGCGACAACGCCGAGGGCTTCGCGGGCTGCCGCGAGCTGGGGCGCTCGATTGCCGCGCTGGCGGGCGGGTGGGACGTGATCGCGCTGGCCTGCGGCACCGGCACCACGCTGGCGGGCGTCGTGGCCGGCAGCGGGGCCTTCGTGCTCGGCATCGCCGCGTTGCGCGATGCCGCCGGCATCACCGCCCGCGCCGCCGCCCACCTGGCCCCCACGGCTCCCCGCTTCCACGTCCTCGATCGCTTCGCCGGCCGCGGTTTCGCGCGCATCGACGCGCAGCTGGCCGCGTTCATGGCGCAATTCACGCAGCGCAGCGGCGTGCCGCTCGATCCGGTCTACACGGGCAAGCTGTTCCTCGGCCTGCACACCCTGGTCGGCGAAGGCCGTTTCCCGCCCGGCACGCGGGTACTGGCGCTGCACACCGGCGGGCTGCAGGGTGCGCGCGGCGCATCACCCGGGCGTATCCTGCCTGCGGCGCACGCCGTGCCGCTATAATCCGCGCGCTTTCAATGGAGCCAGCGAGCATGAGCCAATTCCGCAGCGTCGGACTCATGGGCCGGGTGGGCAGCGCCGCGGTGCTGGAGACCCTGGTCCATCTGCGCGAGCTGCTGCACGCGCGCGGCCTGCGCGTGGTAGTGGAACGCGAGGTGGCCGAGCACCTTGACCCGACGCCCGGCGAGGTGCGCGGGCGCGAGGACATCGGGCGCGACACCGATCTGGTGATCGTGGTCGGCGGCGACGGCAGCCTGCTCGGCGCGGCGCGCTCGCTGGCGCCGCAGAACGCGCCGGTGCTCGGCGTGAACCGCGGCCGGCTCGGTTTCCTCACCGATATCTCGCCCCAGCAGCTCGAGGCGCAGCTCGACGAGGTCCTCGCCGGGCGCTACCTGATCGAATCGCGCTTCCTGCTCGACGTGGCGGTGACGCGCGGCGACGAGGTGCTGGCGCGCGGCGACGCGCTGAACGACGTGGTGCTGAACTCCGGCATCTCGGCGCGCATGATCGAGTTCGAGCTCTACATCGAGGAGCAGTTCGTCTACACCCAGCGCTCCGACGGGCTGATCATCTCGACGCCCACCGGCAGCACGGCGTATTCGCTCTCGGGCGGCGGGCCGATCATGCACCCCGGGCTCGATGCCCTCGTGCTGGTGCCGATGTTCCCGCACACGCTGGGCAGCCGCCCGCTGGTGATCCACGGCAGCAGCAGCATCCGCATCGTGATCAACGAGTACAACGAGCTGCATCCGACCATCAGCTGCGACGGCCAGCTGAACATCACGGCCAGCCCCGGCGACATGATCCACGTCCACAAGAAGCCCGAGCACCTCAGGCTGCTGCACCCGCTGGACCACAACTTCTACGACATCTGCCGCGCCAAGCTCGGCTGGGGCAGCCGTCCCGATGGCGACGAATGAGGCCGGCATGACGAGCGCGGCAGACTGAATCGCGATGCCGGCATTCAAGGCCATCGAGACGCGCATCGGCACCGAGCTGGCGCAGTTCAGCCGCTACCTGTGGGCGCAGCGCGTGGCGCACCGCATCTTCGACGCCCCCGATGGCACCCAGGTGCTGGTGGTGGCGCGCGAGCAGGATGTCGCGCCGGTGCGCGAGGCCTTCGCGCGCTGGCGCGCCGGCGAACTCAGCCTCGATGACGCCGCGCCGGCCCCGCGACCCGCGCCGGGCCGGATCGCGCGCGCCTGGCGCGCGCAGCCGGTCACGCTCGCCGGCATCCTGCTCAGCGTGCTGGGTGCGGCGATCGTGATGTTCGACACCCGGCTCGAGTGGCTGCGCTGGCTCGCGTTCACGGATTTCCGGGCGCTGCCCGGCGGGCGGCTCGACTTCGAGAGCGTGGCCGCGACCTACGCGCGCGGCGAGTACTGGCGCCTGCTGACGCCGGTGTTCCTGCACTTCGGCGTGCTGCACCTGGCGTTCAACTCGCTTTGGCTGTGGGAACTGGGCCGGCGCATCGAGCGCGCGCGCGGACACCTCACGCTGCTCGCGCTGCTGGTGCTCACCGGGGCCGGCGGCAACATCGCGCAGTACCTCTTCGACGGCGGCGTGATGTTCGGCGGCATGTCCGGCGTGATCTACGGGCTGCTCGGCTACGCCTGGGTGTGGAACCGCGTTTCGGGCGCGCCCGGGCTGGTGCTGCCGCCGGGGCTCATGGCCGTGATGCTGGGCTGGCTGCTGCTGTGCATGAGCGGCCTGGTCGAGGCCATCGGCTTCGGCGCGATCGCCAACGCCGCGCACGGCGCGGGGCTCGCGCTCGGCGCGCTGCTCGGGCTGGGGGCGGCTTTGTTATACTCGGGGCCCCCCGATCCGCAGCCCTGAGCAGCCACTTCATCATGGATTTCAACACCATCGTGGAAATGATCACCCCCGAGGTGCATGCGAGCCTGCGCCGCGCCGTCGAGATCGGCAAGTGGGCCGACGGTGTCGCGCTCACGCGCGAGCAGCGCGAGCAGTGCCTGCAGGCCGTCATCGCCTGGGAGGCGCGCCACCTCGCGAGCGAGGCGCGCACCGGCTACATCGACCGCGGCGCCAAGGCCGAGGGCGAGCTCTGCGCCACGCACCCGCACGACGAGGAGCCCGCGGTGATCCGCATCGTGCGCGACAGCACGGGGCTCGGCTGATGCAGGAGCTCGGCAGCGGCGCGCTCGACAAGCTGCGCGCCGCGCTCACGGCGCCGGTCACCTACGCCATGCCGGTGGGCGAGAGCGAGGTGCCGCTGAACGAACACCTCGGGCGGCGCCTGCGCATCGAGTTCCTCGGCCTGATCAGCTGCACGCACTGCGGGCGGCGCAGCAAGAAGAGCTTCGGCCAGGGCTACTGCTACCCGTGCTTCCAGAAGCTCGCGCGCTGCGACTCGTGCATCGTGAAGCCCGAGAACTGCCACTTCGCGCAGGGCACCTGCCGCGAGCCCGAGTGGGGCCAGCAGTTCTGCATGACCGAGCACATCGTGTACCTGGCGAATTCCTCCGGGCTCAAGGTCGGTATCACGCGCGCCTCGCAGGTGCCCACGCGCTGGATCGACCAGGGCGCGGTGCAGGCATTGCCGCTGCTGCGCGTGGCGACGCGCCACCAGTCGGGGCTGGCCGAGATCCTGTTCGGCGCCTCGGTGGCGGACAAGACCAACTGGCGCGCGATGCTGAAGGGACCGGCCGAGCCGCTCGACCTCGCCACCGAGGCCGCCGCGCTGCTCGCACGTCACCGCAACGGGCTCGAGGACCTGCAGATCCGCTTCGGCTACGACGCGATCCGCACCCTGGACGCCGCGACCGTGCCCATCGACTACCCGGTGCTCGAATACCCCGGGAAGCCGCAGTCGCTGAACCTCGACAAGACGCCGCTGATCGAGGGCGTGCTGCTCGGCATCAAGGGCCAGTACCTGATCCTCGATTGCGGCGTGCTGAACGTGCGCAATTTCACCGCCTACCACGTGCGCCTCGCCGCCGCCTGAGGCCGCGGCCAACACGGAGTCATCTGCCATGAAAGACGCGCAGCCCCGCGCCATCCTGCTCAGCGAATACCGCGTGCCCGCCTTCCTCGTGAGCCACGTCGACCTGCACGTGGCGCTCGGCGAGGAGACCACGCGCATCAGGAGCCGGCTCACGATCGCGCGCAACCCGGACGGCACGGAGCCGGGCGCGGCGCTGCGGCTGAACGGCCAGGCGCTCGCGCTGGTGTCGCTCGCGCTGGACGGCGCGCCGCTCGCCGCGCAGGACTACAGCTACGACGGCGAGGAACTGTGCATCGCCGGCGTGCCCGATCGCTTCGTGCTGGAGAGCGAGGTCGAGCTGCGCCCGCAGGACAACACCGCGCTCGAGGGCCTGTACCGCTCGCGCAGCATGTTCTGCACCCAGTGCGAGCCGGAGGGTTTCCGCCGCATCACGTTCTTTCCCGACCGCCCCGACGTGCTCTCGCTCTACAGCACCACGATCGTCGCCGAGCGCGCGCGCTTCCCGGTGCTGTTGAGCAACGGCAACCGCGTCGATGGCGGCGGGTTGGAGGACGGGCGCCACTGGGTGCGCTGGGAAGACCCGTTCCCCAAGCCCTGCTACCTGTTCGCGCTGGTCGCGGGCGATCTCGCCTGCGTCGAGGACAGCTTCGTGACGCGGTCCGGACGCCGGGTGGCGCTGCGCATCTTCGTCGAGGCCAAGGATCTCGACAAATGCGATTTCGCGATGCGCTCGCTGCAGCAGGCGATGCGCTGGGACGAGGAGGTCTACGGGCGCGAGTACGATCTCGATGTCTTCATGATCGTGGCGGTCGATGACTTCAACATGGGCGCGATGGAAAACAAGGGGCTCAACATCTTCAACACCTCGGCGGTGCTGGCGAACCCGGAGATCACCACCGACGCCTCGTTCCTGCGCATCGCCGCGATCGTCGCCCACGAGTACTTCCACAACTGGTCGGGCAACCGCGTGACCTGCCGCGACTGGTTCCAGCTGAGCCTGAAGGAAGGCTTCACGGTGTTCCGCGACGCGGAGTTCTCCGCCGACACCGGATCGCGCGCGGTGCGGCGCATCGAGAACGTGAACCTGCTGCGCACCAGCCAGTTCGCCGAGGACGCCGGCCCGATGGCGCACCCGGTGCGCCCGGACTCCTACATCGAGATCAACAACTTCTACACGCTCACGGTCTACGAGAAGGGCGCCGAGGTGGTGCGCATGATCCGCGAGCTGATCGGCAGCGAGGCCTTCCGCCGCGGCTCGGACCTGTACTTCGCGCGCCACGACGGCCAGGCCGTGACCACGGAGGATTTCGTGCGCGCCATGGAAGAAGCGAGCGGTCGCGATCTCGCGCAGTTCCGCCGCTGGTACACGCAGGCCGGCACGCCGGTGCTGGCGGTGCGCGGGGACTACGACGCGGCGCGGCGCGTCTACCGCCTCACGGTGGCGCAGAGCTGCCCGGCCACGCCGGGGCAGCCGCGCAAGGAACCGTTCCACGTCCCGCTGCGCATGGGACTGGTGGGTGCTGCCGGCGACCTGCCGCTGCGCCTGGCCGGCGATGACAGCGCGCCCACCGAGCGCGTGCTCGAGCTGACGCAGCCCGAGCACAGCTTCGAGTTCCTCGACGTCGCCGAGCCTCCGATCCCCAGCCTGCTGCGCCAGTTCTCGGCCCCGGTGAAACTGCGCTTCGACTATTCGCGCGACGAGCTCGCGGCGCTGATGCAGCGCGACAGCGACGGCGTGGCGCGCTGGGACGCGGGACAGGGACTCGCGGTGCAGGTGCTGGAGGAGCAGATCGCGGCGCGGCGTGCCGGCGCCACGAAGCCGCTGGATCCGCGCCTCGCCGCGGCGATGCGCGTGCTGCTCGCCGACACCGGCTCGGACGCCGCGATGATCGCGCAGATGCTGGTGCTGCCCGGCGAGGCCTACCTCGCCGAGCTCGCCGAGACCATCGAGCCGCTGGCGATCCACCACGCGCGCATGGACGCGCGCCGCGCGCTGGCCGCCGAGCTGCGCCACGAGCTGCTGGCCTGCTACGAGCGCAACCGCTGCGACTCGGCCTACCGCGTCGAGGCCGAAGACGTCGCGCGGCGCAGCCTGAAGAACGCCTGCCTCGCCTACCTGCTGCTGCTCGACGACGCGCCGTGCCGCGAGCTCGCCCGCCGCCAGTACTACGCGCAGGACAACATGACCGACGTGCTGGCCGCGCTGACGGCCATCGTCAACAGCGACAGCGCCGCCGGGCGCGACGCGGCGCGCGAGCTGCTCGCCGATTTCCATACCCGCTGGCGCGACGAGGCGCTGGCGATGAACCTGTGGTTCCAGGTGCAGGCGCTGCGCCCAGGCGCCGGCACGCTGGACGACGTGAAACGCCTGCGCGAGCACGCGGACTTCGACGTGCGCAACCCGAACAAGGTGCGCGCGCTGCTCGGGGCCTTCGTGCATTCGAACCCCGGCGCTTTCCACCGCGCCGATCACGCGGGTTACCGCTTCCTCGGCGAGCAGGTCGCCGCGATCGATGCGATGAATCCGCAGGTGGCCTCGCGCCTGCTCACGCCGCTGACGCGCTGGCGCCGCTTCGAGCCCGTTTACGCCGAGGGCATGCGCACCGCGCTGAAGCAACTGCTCGAACGCCCCGGACTCTCGCGCGACAGCTTCGAGGTGGTGTCCAAGAGCCTGGCCTGATCGCCGCTCATTGCCGGTCCGACTCCGGCGCCGCCATCCTGGGCTGGAGGTAGCGCGCGCGGTGGCTATCGCGCAGCCGAGACAGGTCGACGAGGATGAGCCCGTCGACACAGTTGCCGAAATCGGGATCGATACCGAAATCGAGGAAGGCGGCACCACCCGCGGTTACCGCGTCGGTGTACTGCTTGAACAGCATCGGCACCTGCAGGCCGCTCGC
>DAORUQ010000103.1:0-11068 GCA_035433265.1 Pseudomonadales bacterium
CGACCAGGCGAAGGAATTGCATTGCGCGCAGATCTCGCGCGGCACGTGACGGAACGTCCCGCAGTCCGCGCAGCGCTGGAAGCGCAGCTCGCCCTGCCGGCACCATGCGTAGAACCCGGCCGTCAGGCCTTCTAGCGCCGGCAGCGGCTTGTCGTAGGGAATCGTTTGCCTGCTCATCGGGTGTCGCTCCTCCGCTAGCGCCGCAGGATCGCGATGCTGCCGTCGCCGAAGTCGCCCCAGCCGGTGACCACGCCGATCTCGGCATCGGCCACCTGGCGCGCGCCGGCGCTGCCGCGCAGCTGCTTCACCGCCTCGACGATGTGGCCGATGCCGAGCGAGTGCGCCTCCGACAGCAGGCCGCCGTGCGTGTTCACCGGCAGGCGCCCGCCGAGCTCGATCGCGCCGTTCTCGACGAAGGGACCGCCCTCGCCGCGCCGGCAGAAGCCGGCTTCTTCGATCTGCTGGATCACCTCGAAGGTGAAGCAGTCGTAGATCTGCGCGAAATCCGCATCCGCGGGCGTCACGCCCGCCATGCGGAACGCCTCGGGCGCGGCGATGCTCAGGCCGGTGCGATGGAAGTCCTTGCGATTGGTGATCTCGTCGGCCGGATAGGGCTGACCCGCCGCGGCACCCATGATGTAGACCGGCGGCTTGCCCAGATCGCGCGCACGCTCCACCGTGGTGACGATGCAGGCGGCGGCGCCGTCGGTCTCCAGGCAGCAGTCGTTGACGCGATAGGGGTCGGCCAGCATCGGCGAGGCGAGGTAGTCGGCCATCGTGAGCGGCTTGCCGTGCATCAGGGCCGCGGGGTTCAGCTGCGCGTGGCGGCGCATCGCCAGCGCGACCGCGCCCAGCTGCTCGTGCGTGGTGCCGTACTCGTGCATGTGGCGGCGCGCCATCAGCGCGTACCACTGCGGCGGCACCGTTAGCCCCTGCGGCAGGTAGTAGTCCCAGGCGATCGCGCCGCCGGGAATCGAATGCTTGTCGGTGGTGACGGTCTGGCGCACGCGCGCCCCCGAGTAGCCATTCCAGCCGGCGGGGATCAGCACGTGGTTCGCGGCGCCCGAGACCACCGCCATCGCGGCCAGGCGCAGTGAGGCGACCGGCGCCGCGCCGCCCATGTGGATGATCGCGGCGAAATGCAGGTTTTCCGAGCCCAGGCTCGCGGCGAATGCCTCGCACTTGCCGACGTTCGGAAAGGCGAGCACGCCGTCGATCTGGCTGCCACGCAGGCCGGCATCGCGCAGCGCCGCGACCGATGCGTGCAGTTGCAGCGACTCCTCGCTCAGCCCGGAGCCGGGCTTGCGGCAGTAGGCGGTCTCGCCGATGCCGACAATGCACGCCTTGTCCTTCAATTCCATCGCAGCTTCCCTCGACGCGAATCAGCCCTCGTGGCGCGTCTCGTATTCCTCGAGCAGCCGCGCGCGCGCCTCGGCCTCGCGCCGGCGGATGTCCCAGAATTCGGGGGCGCGCTTTTCCATGAACGCGGCACCGCCTTCCTTGCCCTCGGGCATGTCGAACCAGTCGGGGAACATCGCCGCCGAGGTGATGCACGACTCACGATAGCCGTCCATCTCCTGGTCGAAGGCGGCCTTCAGCACCTCGAGGCAACCGGGGCTCAGCGCCAGCATCTCCTCGCACCACTGGTCCACTTCCGCCTCGAGGCGATCCAGCGGCACCACCGTGTTGACCAGCCCCATCTCCAGCGCCTGCGCCGCCGGGTATTTGCGGCACAGCATCCACAACTCGCGCGCCTTCTTCGCACCCACCACCTTGGTCAGGTAGGGCACGAAGAAACCGTCGGCGGGCGAGGACACGCGCGCACCGGCCTGGCCGAACACGGCGTTGTCGGCCGCGATCGTGAAATCGCAGCAGTAGGCCATGTGGTTGTGGCCGGCGAGGCAGTAACCCTGCACCTGCGCGATGACGGGCTTGCGCGACATGCGCATCAGGCGGTTGTGCGGGTAACGGTTGTAGAAGGCCTCGCGCAGGCCCCAGCGCTCCCAGGCCACGTCGCCGCCGGCGCCGAAGTGCTTGCCTTTCGCGGCCACGATGATCACCCCGACCATCGGATCGTGGTTGGCGTCGTAGAAGGCGCGGAACATCTCGTCGACGGTCGCCAGCGTCAGCGTGTTCATCTTGTCGGGCTTGTTCAGCGTCACGCGCGCCACCGCGCCACCCAGGCGCGCGTGCGACTTCTTCTCGTAGAGGATCTCGGCGAAGTTGTCGAGCCCCTCGCCACCCGGCGAGGACCACGCGCTCCAGCTCGACGTCGCTTCGGGCTCGCTCATGTGTCACCGCCTTCCATGATCATGGTTGTCGCCGTGGCCGGCTCAGGGGATCGCGCCCGCGGCCTTGAACGCCTCGATCTCGTCCCAGGAATACTCGAGCAGGTCCATCATCAACAGCTCGGTGTCCTGGCCGAGCTGCAGACCCAGCGTGTTCACTTCACCCGGCGTCTTCGACAGCGTGACCGGCAGTCCGCGCACCTCGACCTCGCGCTGGACTTCCTCGCACCAGGTCTTAAGCAGGTAGTCGTTGTCCCAGGCCTGCGGATCCCTGACCACGTCGGCCAGCGTGTTGATCGGCGCGGCGACGATGTCGAGCGCCGCGCAATGCGCGAGCAGCGCCTCGTGATCGAGTGCCGCGGCGAGCGCATCGAACTCCGCGATCAACTCGACGTTGTTCACCGCGCGACCCTCGGCGCTCGCGAAGCGCGGATCCTCGATGAGCGCCCCGTCGCCAAGGGCCTCGCACAGCAACCGGAAGCGCGCGTCCTCGTTCGGCTCGCAGACGTATACCCACTTGCCGCGCGTCGGATACAGGTTCCACAGCGGGTTCGCCGCCTCGCGGCGCGAGTGCTGCAGGGCGCGCTCGCTGTTGCCCGCGAGGAAGGACTGCAATTGCGGCGCGGCGAGAAACAGCTGCGCACCGTAGAGGGAGGCATCGATGCACTGCCCGTGGCCCGCGCGGTTGCGCTGGTAGAGCGCCGTCACGATGGCGAACGCCGACATGATGCCGCCGTAGGCATCACCCGAGCCCATGCCGAGGTAGATCGGCGGCTGTCCCGGCTCGCCGAGCTGCGCCATGATGCCGGTCAACGCCTGCACGGTCATGTCGAAGGCAGGCCGCGACGCGCCGCCGAAGCGGCCATAGCCGGTGTTGGTCGCGTAGACCAGCCGCGGATTGATCTCGCGCAGCCGCTCCCAGGACAGGTTCCAGCCATCGAGCATCGCGGGCGTGAGGTTGGAGAGGAACACGTCGGCCTTCTCGACCAGCCGGTACATGATCTGCTGGCCCTCGGGCTTGCGCAGGTCGATGACCAGGCTCTTCTTGTTGCGGTTGTTCACCAGGAAGTACTGGTTCCAGTCGCCGATCTCGAGCGACTTGATGCTGCGCACGCCGCGCGCCTGGTCGCCGCCCTGCGGGCGTTCGACCTTGATCACCTCGGCGCCGAAGTCCGCGAGATATTGCGCCGACACCGGGCCCTGGAACCACACCGTCAGGTCGATGACGCGGATGCCCTCGAGTGCTCTGGCCACCTTGCCCTCCCGCGCTCAGGCGACGACGCCGCAGGCGCCGAGTTCGTGAATGGTTTCCACCGGGTAGCCGAGCAGCCCGTGGAGCACGTCGAGCGTGTGCTGTCCCGCGCAGGGCGCGAGACTCGCGAGCCGCGCCGGGCTCTCGCTCATGTAGATCGGGAATCCGAGGCTCTTCACGCGGCCGAAGCTCGGGTGATCGAGCTCGACCACATAACGGTTGGCACGCGCCACCGGATCGCTCGCCGGGTAATCGAAGCGCTCGATGATATCCGCCGACATGCCCCTGGCGGCGAACAGCGCGCGCCAGTGCCCGGCACTCTGGCGCGCGAACGCTGCCTCGAACGCATGGATCAGTTCCAGGCGGTTCAGATCGCAACGCTTCTCGTGGGTGTCGAAACGCGGATCCCCGGCATCCAGCCCGGTCATCTCGGCGAGATCCGGCCACCACCGGTCAGTGTCGGGCATCGTGAGCGTCACCCAGCGCCCGTCGGCGCTGGCGTAGAGCGAGCCGGACATCGGGTTCGAGACGTCGAGGCGCGAGATCGGGTTCAGCAGCCGGTCGCCGGAACCGATCGCGAGAAAGGCCTGCAGGTCGAGGCTCGCGCCGTACATATTGCCGGCGAACAGCGAGGTATCGACCTGCTGCCCCTCGCCGCTGTGCTGGCGATGCAGCAGCGCGGTGACGACGCCGAAGGCGAGCAGCACGGCCGCGTGCATCGCGCCCGCTCCGGTGTAGACCGGCGGCTCGCCCGGCTGCTGCACGATCGGCATCATGCCGGTGCGCGCCGCCGCGAGTTCGTCGATCGCCGGGAGCTCACGGTCCTTGCCCTTGGGCCCGAAGCCGGAGAGACGCGCCACGACGATATCCGGGCGCCGCGCGCACGCAGCGGCGTAATCGAGCCCGAGCGCGGCGAGCTCCGCGAGCGGCCAATCGGTGAGAACCACGTCGCAGCGGGCCAGGAGATCGTCGAGCACCGCACGCCCGCGCGCCGTTGCCACGTCGAGCGCGAGACTCTGCTTGTTGCGATGGATCAGGTCGGCCTCGTGGTTCCAGGTGCCGGAGCGCGCGCCGTCCTCGTCGACGCCGCGGCGATGCGATGCACCTCCGAGCGGCTCGAGCCGGATGACGCGCGCGCCGAAATCGCCGAGGAACGCGGCCGTCATCGAGGGTGCGAAGCCGCGCGTCACATCGAGAACCACGATATCGTCCAGCGCACCACTCATGCCCGTCACCCGTCGCTGTGCATCACCAAGCCGATGGTCCTATCCTAATCGCTGCGCCCGTTGCGACCCGTTTCGCAGCGCATCAATTCCGGCCTTCGCGATTTCATTTCGGGACATGGGGGCTGGCAGCCCGCGCGGCGCGGATCAACGACCACACCTGGTGCGGCGAGGCCGGCGTCTCGCGAACCATCGCGCCGAGCGGCGCGAGCGCATCGTTGATGGCGCAGATAATCGCGGCGGGCGTGGTGTGGATCGCACCCTCGCCGCAGCCCTTGGCGCCGAGCGGCGCGAACGGCGACGGCGTCACCAGCGCCGCCTTCTCGGTCATCGGCACTTCGTTGATCGACGGCACCAGGTAGTCCATGAAAGTCGATACCAGCGGCTGCGCGTTCTCGTTGTACACGTACTGCTCCAGCAGTGCGGCGCCCACGCCCTGCGCCACACCCCCCTGGATCATGCCCTCGACCGTCGCGGGATTGAGGCGCGTGCCGCAGTCATCGGCGATGAAGTACTTCAGGATCTCGGTCTTGCCGGTTTCGGGGTCCACCTCGACCAGCACCACGTGGCAGGCATTCGCGGCGGTGAGATAGCTCTTGCAGCGTCCGTCGGCGTCGGGTGCGGTGCGGCCCGGCGCGGTCCAGACACTGGTCGTGGAGGCATTCGCCTCCATGCCCGGCGGCAGCAGGTCGCTGCGCGAGAGCAGCGCGCCGACGACCTGCGCCATCGGCATCTGCGCCTCGGGCACGCCCCTGACGCGGAGCATCCCGTCCATGAGTTCGACCTGCTCGAACGGCGCCTGCAGCAGCACCGCCGCCACGTGACGCAGCTTTTCCGTGATCGCCTGGCAGGCGCCGAGGATCGCGCCGGTGATCGCCACGCCGAGACGGCTGCCGCCGGGTCCGAAGTGCGGCGGCGCGTTGTCGGTGTCGGCATAGACCACGCGCACCGCGTCCATCTCCACGCCGAAGTAATCGGCCAGCAATTGCGCCGCGAGCGTGTACTGGCCCTGCCCCTGCAGGTTGAAGCCCACGCGCACGGTGACCTCGCCGAGGATGTTGATACCCACCGACGCGCCCTCGGGCACGCCGACGCCGGGCACGCCGACCGTGGCATAGGCGTTCCAGTCGAACACCCCCGGCTCGATGGTGCTGGCCACGCCGATCCCGACCAGACGACCCTCGGCACGCGCGCGCGCCTGCTCCTCGCGCAAGCGCCCGTAATCGGCGATCTCCAGCACCTTGTCGAGCGTTGCCTCGTAGTTGCCGCTGTCGTACTCGTTGCCGCTCGGAATGGTGTAGGGGAACTGCTCCGGACGAATGTAGTTGCGCCGGCGCATCTCCGCGGTATCGAGGCCGAGGCCGCGCGCGGCGATGTCCATCAGCGACTCGAGCACGAAGTTGTGCGGCGGCGGCCCGTAGCCGCGGTAGGGGTAGGAAGGCGCGCGGTTGGTGCTCACCACCTTCACGTCGTATTGCGCCGCCTCGATGCGGTAGCAGCCGGTGAAGGCCGCCAGCGGCTTCGCGACCGATATCGTGCCATAACCCTCCGCGCTCGCGCCCTGGTCATCGAGCAGCTTCACGCGAAATCCGGTGACCGTGCCGTCGGCTCGCACCGCGAGCGCCGCATCGTAGTAGCGGTCCCAGGACTGGCCGCCGCCGGCCAGCAGGTATTCCATGCGGTCCTCGATGTACTTCACCGGTCGCCCGCCGGCCTTGCGCGAGAGCAGCGCCGCGATGTCGGTGCCGCGCGGCCCGCCCTTGCCGCCGAATCCCCCGCCCTGCGGATGGCTGATGATGTTGATCTGGTTCGCGGCCAGCTTCAGCGTGTGCGCGCGCCCCAGCGCCATGAAGCCCGGCGTCTGGTAGGCGCCGTGGCAGGTCAGGCGCTCCTGCACCAGGTCCCACTGGCACACGCAGCCGAAGGTTTCGGTCGGATTGGCGCCGACGCGGTTCCAGCGGAACTTGGCGCTGAACACCTTGTCGGCCGCGGCGAAGACACCGTCGATGTCGCCCCAGGTGAAGGCGCGGTCCAGCATCAGGTTGGTGCCGTTCTCCTCGTAGAGCAGCGCGCTTCCCGGGTCGGTCGCCACGCAGGGGTCGGCCACCACCGGCAGCAGCTCGTACTCCACGTCGATCAGCTCGCAGGCGTCTTCCGCGATGTAGCGGCTGCTGGCGGCGACCGCGGCCACCGGCTCGCCGACGAAGCGCGTCTTGCCGACCGCGAGGCTGTACGGGCCCCAGCCCGCGGGCGCGGTGCCCATCGGGTTGCACCAGCGCTCGAGGTCGGCGCCGGTGAGCACCGCGGCAACGCCCGGGTGCGCTTCGGCCCGGCTGGTATCGATGCGCACGATGCGCGCATGCGGATGGGGGCTGCGCTGGATCGCGCAGTGGAGCATGTCGGGCAGCACGAGGTTGTCGATGAATTCCGCGCGTCCCGTGACCAGCGCGCGATCCTCGACGCGCCGGACCTCCTTGCCCACGAAACGGCGTGCGGTAGTCGGCAACTCGTCCAGCGAGGTGGGTATTCTGGTGCTCATGGCGTGTCCCTTCCCGGTTTGTTGCTCAGTCGGCCTGCACGGCCGCACCCGCGCGCAGCTTCGCGGCCGCCAGACGCACCGATTCCATGATGCTCTGGTATCCGGTACAGCGGCACAGGTTGCCGCCCAGCGCCTCGCGGATGTCCTCGTCACTCGGGTCCGGGTGATCGCCGAGCAATTCCACCGTGGTCATCAGGAACCCCGGCGTGCAGAAGCCGCACTGCAGCCCGTGCTTCTCGATGAAGGCTTCCTGGATGGGGTGCAACCCGTTTTCACCGTGCAGACCCTCGACGGTCTGCAACTCGGCACCGTCGGCCTGCACCGCGAGCATGAGGCAGCTGCGCACGGCCTTGCCGTCCTTGATGATCGTGCAGGCGCCGCACACACCGTGCTCGCAGCCGACGTGGGTGCCCGTGAGGCCGAGCTCGTGGCGCAGGAAATCGACGAGCGTCGTGCGCGGTTCGACCTCGCGCTCGTACGCCCTGCCGTTCACGCTGAGCCGGACCTTGTGTTGCTGCGTCATGGTCAGTTGCCTCCTTCCGTGCAATCGGTGCAATACGCCCGCGTCATGATGGCCGCGCGCGCGACAACGCCTCGGCCAGCCCGCGCGCCACCACCACCGACACGAGGTGGCGGCGGAAATCCGCCGAGGCGTGCACGTCGGCGAGGGGTTCCTCGACCTCGACCGACCCGGCGAGCCCGGCCTCCCGGAACAGCGCGTCATCCGGCGCCTGCCCGAGCACGAGTTGTTCCGCGGACGGCAGCCGCACCGCCGTCGCGTTGACGCCGAACACCACGATGCGCGCGCCGGCGATGCGCCCGCCCGCCAGCGAGAGCAGCACCGCCGCGCCGGCAAGCGCGAAGTCGCCCTTGCGTCGCGAGACCTCGCGGAACGACCAGCCGGTGCCCGCGGCCAGCACGGGCATGCACACCTCGGTCAGGATCTCGCTCGAGGCGAGATCCGTGGTCAGGTAGGTCACGAAGAAATCGCGCGCATCGATCGTGCGCTCGCCCTGGGGTCCGACCGCCTTCATGCGCATGTCCAGCGCGATCGCAGCGGCCGGATATTCCGCGGCCGGATCGGCGTGCGCAAACGAGCCGCCAACCGTGCCCTGGCTGCGGATCTGGCGGTGGCCGATGTTCAGCGTCGCCGCGTGGAACAGCGGCTGGCGCTCGCGAATGAGCGACGAATCCTCGGCGGCGCGCTTGGTGGCCATCGCGCCGATGGCGATCGTCTCGCCGTCGTCACGGATGTAATCGAGCAGCCGCAGCTTGCGCAGGTCGACCAGCACATCGGGGCGCGCGACCCGTATGCTCAGCATCGGCATCAGGCTCTGGCCGCCGGCGAGGATCTTGGCTTCGACGCCGTCCTCCTCGAAGCCGGCGAGCAACGCAATGGCCTCCTGCAGGGTTTCGGGTGCGTAATATTCGAAAGGCACCGGCTTCATCGCGATTACCCGTTGTTGGCTGTGACGGCTGTCTTCGATCGCATTCTATGCGCTGCGCCCGTGGCGCCACCAGTTGCCGCGAATCAAATCAGGCCGATCGGATCTCATATCCGGTCAGGTGCGCGATCCGGCGCACCAGCCGGTTTCAATTGCGCCGGCGAGCGATTAGATTCGCTTCGTCAGAGACGCAATTCCAACCTCCGGGAATACAGACATGCGCAATCCACTGCACACCAGACTCTGCGACCAGCTCGGCATCGAGTACCCGATCGTCGCATTCACGCACTGCAAGGACGTGGCCGTGGCCGTCATCAACGCGGGCGGCTTCGCGGTGCTCGGCGAGGCGATGCATCCGCCGGAGCACATAGCCGCCGACATCAGGTGGATCCGCGAGCGCGTGCACGGCAAGCCCTTCGGCATCGACCTGGTGCTGCCGGCCTCGGTTCCCGAGGAAAAGAGCCTCGAGGAGCTCTACGCGATGATCCCTCGCGCGCAACGCGAGTACACCGAGATGATCAAGCAGAAGTACCAGGTCCCGGATCCGAAGGAGAAACTCGAGATCTCGAACTGGGGCGGGCTCGACCAGAAGCGTTCGCTCGACCAGCTCGAGGTGCTGTTCGACGAGAAGGTGCCCGTCATCGCCTCCGGCCTGGGTTCGCCGGAGTTCATGCTCAAGCGCGCGCACCAGCTGGGCATCCAGGTCTGGGGCCTGGTCGGCAAGCCGCGCCAGGCGAAAAAGCAGATCGCCGCCGGCACCGACGTGATCATCGCCCAAGGCTACGACGCCGCCGGACACACCGGCAACATCGGCACGTTCTCGATCGTGCCGCAGGTGGTCGATGCCGCGCGCAGTTCCGGTGTACCCGTGCTCGCGGCGGGCGGCGTGACCACGGGACGTCACCTGGCGGCGGCGCTTGCGCTGGGAGCCGACGGCGTGTGGACGGGATCGCTGTGGCTCGCCTCGCGCGAGTCCGACGTGAACCTGCCGATGAAGGAGAAGCTGATCGAGTCGAGCGCGGACGACACCTCGTACTCCGACTGCATATCGGGTTACACGATGCGCACGATCCGCTGCCCCTGGCACGTGGAGTGGAGCCGCGAGGATGCCCCGCGCGCGCTCAAGCCGCCGCTGCAGATGCTGCTGTCGAACGAGTACATCACCGGGGCCAACGATTACCTGCGCAAGGATCTGATGACCGAGGCCGCCGGACAGGGCATCGACTACGTCACGGAGATGAAGCCGGCGCGCCAGATCCTCTCCGACATGGTCGAGGAGGCGCTCGATGTCTTCGACCGCTTCGCGGCAGATGACGAGGGCTGAGAGCGGCGACGGCGCGCCGTTTCGCGCCGGCTTCGACGCCGCGCGAGCGGGCCGGCGCGCCGAGTGCGACGGCGGGGCCGCCGTCGCCGGAACGCGCTTCGCGGGTCGCCAGTTCTTCGCCGGCACGCTGACCGGGGACTACCGGGACTTCGGCGACTATCCGTGGCGCTGGTACCTGATGAGCTCGCTCAGTCACGCACCGCAGGGTTACCCGCACGCGACCGTGTGGTGCGAGGCGGGCAGCCTCGAGATCGAGGAAGACCCCGGCGGGGAATAGATTCGGGAGCCGGCTGCGGCCGGAGGGAAGTTTCCGGCCGCAACCGGACCGGAGCAACGCAGGGATAACGGGAGATCGACATGCGAATCGTGGTGTGCATCAAGGAAGTGCTGGACCCCAGTGCCGTGAACAACTATGCACTCGCCGGCAGCCTGAAGATCGCGGCCGACGGCAGGACGCTCGACGTGCCGGGGATACCCCGGCTGATCAACGCCTACGACGAGCAGGCGCTGGAGGCGGCGCTGCGACTGCGCGACGCCGGCTGCGAATGCCACATCACGGCGGTGTCGATAGGGCGCGAACTGCAGGATCCGCTCAAGCACTGCGCGGCGCTCGGCGCCGACGAGATCGTCTCCATCGACGCGGATCCCGGCGCGCTCGATCATCACGTGGTGGCGAACATCCTGGCGGCTTATATCCGCTCCAGCGGGGGTGCCGACCTGGTCCTTTGCGGCCGCCAGGCCTCGGACGACGACCAGGGCGTGGTGCCGGCGCTGCTCGGCGAGTCGCTCGACATGCCGGTGGCGCCCATCGTGCGCGCGCTGACGCTCCAGGATGGACGCCTGCGTGTCACGCGCGTGACACCGGACGGCGACGAAGTGCTGGAAGGGGCGCTGCCCGCCGTGGTCACGATCAGCAACGAACTCGGGGAGCCCCGGTTCCCCAGCGCGCGCGACAAGATGGCGGCACGCAAGAAGCAGGCGCTCGCGGTGTCCGTCG
>DAORUQ010000104.1:0-10951 GCA_035433265.1 Pseudomonadales bacterium
AGTGGATCGACTCGTCGATCTCCAAGACCATCAACGTGCCGACCGACATCCCGTTCGAGGACTTCAAGGACGTCTATTTCTACGCCTACCAGAACGGCCTGAAGGGCTGCACCACGTTCCGCTTCAACCCGGAAGCCTTCCAGGGTGTCCTGGTCAAGGAAAAGGACCTCGAGAAGACGACCTACCAGTTCAAGCTCGAGGACGGCACCACCGTAGAACTGAAAGGCAACGAGGAAGTGGAGTACGACGGCGAGATGCACACCGCCGCGAACCTCTTCGAGGCCATCAAAGAAGGCTACTACGGTAAATTCTGAGGAGTACCCGCAACATGACCGTCAAGATTGCCAAGCGCATCGTGGGCTACAAGATCCTCGATGCCGTGCCGGAGAAACCGGCCGTAGCCGAAGAGCTCGAGCGCGCGATAGAGAGCATGAACGAGAACGTCT
Source organism: Pseudomonadales bacterium (assembly GCA_035433265.1). Classification (GTDB taxonomy): domain Bacteria; phylum Pseudomonadota; class Gammaproteobacteria; order Pseudomonadales; family UBA5518; genus UBA5518. Next base: position 447 of record DAORUQ010000104.1, read on the forward strand.
CGCGCCCCGAGACGCTGCCCGGCGCCACCTACAAGCTCAAGACGCCGCTCTCGGAGCACGCGCTGTACGTCACGATCAACGACATCGTGCTGAACCCGGGCACCGCGCACGAGCAGCGCCGCCCCTACGAGATCTTCATCAACTCGAAGAACATGGACCACTTCCAGTGGGTGCTCGCGCTCACGCGCGTGGTATCGGCCGTGTTCCGCAAGGGCGGTGACTGCACCTTCCTGGTCGAGGAGCTGAAGGCGGTATTCGACCCCAAGGGCGGCTACTTCAAGAAAGGCGGCCGCTTCATGCCCTCGCTGGTCGCCGAGATCGGCGAGTGCATCGAGAAGCACCTGATGGACATCGGGATGATCCAGGCGCCGGAGATCCCCGAGCACGCGAAGCGGATCATGGACGAGAAGCGCGTGCAGTTCGAGGCCCGCAGCCTCAACGCGGCCCCCGCCCCCGAGGAGCGCAACCCCTACCCCGCTGGCGCGCAGCTGTGCAACAAGTGCATGACCAAGGCCATGATCATGATGGACGGCTGCATGACCTGCCTGAGTTGCGGCGACTCGAAGTGCGGCTGAGCGCCCCCGCCGCTGCCACCGCCGGCCTCGTGCTGGCACTGGCAGCGGCCTGCTTCGCCCGCGCCGCGGACGAGGCACTTCCCGTACCTGATGCTCCCGCATCGGCGACGGAAACGACAGTTTCCGACACGCCGCCGCGGCGGCGCGCACGCAACGTGGACCTCGACGCCCCGGTGATGGAGCGTCCGGGCGAGGCCTACACGAGGCAATTCCGCCGCGACGTCGAGACCCGGTCCGATCAGGCCCAGGACGAGGCGATGCGCAGCATCGACGATGTCGACGTGGCGCATCTGCCCCAGAGTCCCGTCGCTCCCTTCGTGATGCTCGAGGCCGAGGTGGCCCCGGGCACCTCGGCACGCCTGGCCTGGCAGCCAGCCGAATCCTTCGATGGCATCGAGGTGGCCACGCCGGTGCTGGTGGTGAACGGGGCCGCCGAGGGCCCGGTGCTGTGCCTGACGGCAGCGGTACACGGCGATGAGCTGAACGGCATCGAGATGGTGCGCCGCGTGCTCTACGACATCGATCCGCAGCAGTTGCACGGCACCGTGGTCGGGGTGCCGATCGTGAATCTCATCGGCTTCAAGCGTGCCTCGCGCTACCTGTCGGACCGCCGCGACCTGAACCGGCACTTCCCGGGCAACCCGCGCGGCAGCTCGGCCTCGCGCATCGCGCACTCCTTCTTCAACCAGGTCATTTCCCATTGCACGATCCTGGTCGACCTGCACACCGGATCCTTCTACCGCAGCAACCTGCCGCAGATACGCGGTGACCTGCGTCGCCCGGAGGTGGTGCGCGTCGCCGAAGCGTTCACCTCGACCGCGATCATCCACAGCCCCGGTGCCGCGGGCAGCCTGCGGCGCGCAGCGGTCGAGCGCGGCATTCCCGCCGTCACCCTGGAGGCGGGCGAACCGATGCGCCTGCAGGTCGATGAGGTCGAGCACGGGGTGCGCGGCATCTTCGCGCTGATCGACCAGCTCGGCATGTACCGCAAGCTGCGCGTCTGGGGGAACCCGGTAGCGGTGCACTACCAGTCGCGCTGGGTACGCTCCGAAACCGGCGGCATCCTGTTCGGCAAGGCCGAACTCGGACAGCAGGTAGCCGAGGGCGATCTGCTCGGCAGCGTCACCGACCCGATCACCAACATGCGCGCCGATATCGTCTCGCCCTACGACGGCCGCGTGATCGGCAAGGCCGTCGACCAGGTGGTGCTGCCCGGGTTCGCCGCCTTCCACATCGGCATCGAGACCAGCGCCGAGGACCTCTACGAGCCGCGCGCCCTGGTGCCGGCCAAGGACGAGGAGGAGGACGAGGAACGCCCCGACGTGGACCCCGAGTCGCGTGACAGCCTCGAGGATTCGTGAAAGCACGCGCAAGCTGCACTATCCTGCGTGACCGGCAGCACACGCAACAGGTTGAGACCCGATGAACCAGCTCGAACAACTGCGCGCCTTCACCACCGTCGTCGCCGATACCGGCGATATCGGATCGCTGGCGGAATTTGCACCCACCGACACCACCACCAATCCCTCGCTGCTGCTGCAGGCGGCGCAGAAGCCCGCCTACGCCCACCTGCTGGACGACGCGCTGGGCTTCGGCGCCCGCGTCGATGCCGGCGTGCGCGACGACGCCATCATGGACAAGCTGGCGGTCAATTTCGGCCGCGAGATCCTGGCGCTGATTCCCGGGCGCGTCTCCACTGAAGTCGATGCAAGACTGTCCTTCGACACGGGCGCCACGATCGCGCGCGCGGAACGCCTGATCGCGCTGTACGAGGACGCCGGCATCGGCCGCGAGCGCGTGCTGATCAAGATCGCCTCGACCTGGGAGGGCATCCGCGCCGCGGCAGAGCTCGAACGGCGCGGCATTCACTGCAATCTGACCCTGCTGTTCAGCTTCGCCCAGGCCGCGGCCTGCGCCGAGGCCGGGGTGACCCTCATATCGCCCTTCGTGGGACGCATACTCGACTGGTACCGCAAGCACGAGGGGCGCGATGCCTACCCCGCCGCCGAGGACCCGGGCGTGCGCTCCGTGACGCGCATCTACAATTATTTCAAGCGCAACGGCTATCGCACCCAGATCATGGGCGCGAGCTTTCGCAACAGCGACGAGATCCGCGCACTGGCCGGCTGCGACCTGCTGACCATCGCGCCGGCGCTGATGGCCGAGCTCGCCGCGGCAAGCGCGCCACTGCAGCGCATGCTCGATCCGCGCACCGCGATGGAGCTCGGCGAGGCGAAGGCGGCGCCCACCGAGGCGGCGTTCCGCTGGCAGATGAACGAGGACGCGATGGCGACGGAAAAGCTCGCCGAGGGCATCCGCAAGTTCGCCGAGGACACGCAGAAGCTCCAGGCCTTCCTGCATCGCCGCGCGGGCGAATAAGGCCGACTATACTGTGCAGTCGACCGGCGCCGATGGGTGCGCCGACACCGCACGGACACCAGCGCAGATGCCTCAACTTCCCGCTTCCGAGCTGCCCTCACGGGATCCCCTGCTCGAAGCCCTTGTCTACGTGGCGCGCTTCCACGGCAAGCAGATCTCGCGCGAGAGCCTGACCGCCGGTTTGCCTCTGCACGAGAACCGCATGGTGCCTTCGCTGGTCGAACGCGCCGCCGAGCGCGCAGGGCTCGAGACGCGCATCGTCGAATGCAGCCCGGAGGCGCTCGGCGGCGAGGCGTTTCCCGCGATACTGCTGCTGCGCGAAGACCAGGCCTGCGTGCTGCTCGGGCGCGATGACGGGCATCTGCGCGTGGTCGAGGCAGGCGGAACCGAGACCCGCATCACGGCGCAAGCGCTCGGGGAGCGCTACCTCGGCAACGCGATCCTCGCGCGCGTGGCCTACGGCTTCGACGAGCGCGCGCCCGAACTCGGCGGCAGCGCGCAGCGTCACTGGTTCTGGGGCGCCGTGCTGGAGCATCGCGCGCTGTACCGCGATGTGCTGCTCGCCGCCGCCATGATTAGCCTGTTCGCGCTGGCGCTGCCGCTGTTCACGATGAACGTCTACGACCGCGTGGTCCCCAACCGCGCGACGGAGACACTGTGGATGCTCGCGGCCGGCGTCGTCATCGTGCTCGGTGCCGATTTCACGTTGCGCTCGATGCGCGGCTATTTCCTTGATCTCGCCAGCAAGCGGATCGATCTGAAGCTTTCGGGCTACATCATGGAGCGCGTGCTCGGCATGCGCCTCGAGCAGCGCCCGGCCTCGGTCGGTTCCTTCGCCTCGAACCTGCGATCCTTCGAATCGGCGCGCGACTTCATCACCTCCGCCACGGTCACGGCGTTCATCGATCTGCCCTTTGCCCTGACATTCGTCATCGTGATCGGCTGGATCGCGTGGCCTATGCTGCTGCCGGTGCTGGCCGCGATGGTGCTCGTCGTGGGATACGCGGTCACGGTCGGGGCGCGCATGCACGAGTTGTCCGAGACCACCTACCGGGCCGGCGCCATGCGCAATGCCACGTTGATCGAGAGCCTGGTGGGACTCGAGTCGGTCAAGGCGCTCGGCGCCGAGGGCGTGATGCAGAGCCGCTGGGAGCGCAGCGCCGCGTACCTCGCCGATCGCGGCGCGCAGTTGCGCCTGCTCGCGAACTCCACGCTGAACGCCGCGATGCTCGCCCAGCAGCTCGCCTCGGTGTGCACGATCGTGATCGGCGTCTACCTGATATCGGCTGGCAAGCTCACGATGGGCGGGCTCATCGCGTGCTCGATGCTGGCCGCGCGCGCACTGGCACCGATGGGACAGGTGGCGGGCCTGATGACGCAGTACCACAACGCGATCACCTCGCTGGCGGCACTCGACCAGATCGTGGAAAACCCGGTCGAGCGCCCGCGCGGTGCCCACTTTCTCAGTCGCCAATCCTTTCGCGGCGACATCGAGTTTCGCGACGTCAGCTTCGCCTACCCCGGAACCGACATGAATGCGCTGCGCGGCGTGAGCCTGCGCATCAACGCCGGCGACAAGGTTGCGATTCTCGGTCGCACCGGATCGGGCAAGAGCACGCTGCTGCGACTCATCCTCGGTCTCTACCGCCCGAGCTCCGGTGCGGTGCTGGTCGACGGCATCGATCTGCGCCAGCTGGACCCCGGCGAGTTGCGCCGCAACATCGGCTACGTGCCGCAGGATGTCATGCTCTTCTACGGCACGCTGCGCGAGAACATCACCATCGGGGCGCCGCAGATCGAGGACGCCGCGATCGTGCGCGCCACGCAGATCGGCAACATCGCCGAGTTCGTGAACCAGCATCCGAAGGGCATCGACATGCCCGTCGGCGAGCGTGGCGAATCGCTATCCGGCGGCCAGCGCGAGGGTGTCGCGATCGCGCGCGCGGTGATCAACGATCCGCCAATCCTGCTGCTCGACGAACCCACCGGTTCCATGGACCACTCGGGCGAGGAAGCGGTGAAGGCGCAACTGCGAGAATTCGCGCGCGAGCGCACCGTGGTGATCGTCACCCACCGCACCTCGCTGCTCGACATGGTCGATCGCATCATCGTCACCGACAACGGCCGGATCGTCGCTGACGGCCCGAAGGAGAGCGTGGTCGAGGCACTGCGCCAGGGGCGCGTCGGGAGGGGCGTATGAGCGGATCGCGCATCGCCGATACGCTCAGGCGCATGGCGCGGCGCTGGATCGCCCTCAGCTCACCGTGGCTCGAGCGGGTGCTCGAGCGCTGGAACCGCCCCACCCCCATCGACAGCGTCGACTGGGCCGCCGATGCACACGCCGCGCGCCTCGCGCGCGATCCCCTGCGCGCACGCACGCTGCTGCACGTCATCGTACTGGTGGTGCTGCTGCTCATCCTGTGGGCCGCCCTTGCGCGCATCGACGAGGTCACGCGGGGCGAGGCCAAGGTGGTCCCTTCACGCCAGCTGCAGGTCGTGCAGTCGCTCGATGGCGGCATTGTTTCCGAGATCCACGCGCGCGAAGGACAGGTCGTCGATGCCGGCCAACTGCTGGTGCGCATCGACGCCACGCGCTTCGCCTCGGCGCTCGGCGAAAACCGCGTGCAGCGCCTGTCACTGCTCGCCAAGACCGCACGCCTGGCGGCGCTTGCCGAGGGCAAGCCCTTTGACGTGCCGCCGCAGGTGCTCGCCGAGGCGCCCGAGCTCGCCGCGGCCGAAACCCGCCTGTACCAGTCGAGCCTCGCCGAGCTGGAAGGCCAGACCGGCATCGCCAGGCAGCAGCTCGCCCAGCGCCGCCAGGAATTGCAGGAGACCACGGCGTTCTACCAGCAGTCGTCGCGAAACTACGAACTGGCCGCGCAGGAACTCAGCCAGACCGAGCCCCTGCTCGCGTCCGGCGCGGTGTCGGAGGTGGAAATCCTGCGTCTCAAGCGCGACGTCTCGCGCCTGCGTGGCGAGCGCGAGCAGTCCGCCGCGCAGATGACCCGCGCCAGGGCGGCTATCGATGAGTCCGAACGCAAGGTCGAGCAAGTCACGCTCGACTTTCGCAACGCCAAGCGCAACGAACTCGCGGAAGCCACCGCAACGCTCAACAGCCTTGCAGAGGGCAGCGTCGGCCTGTCCGACCGCGTGAAGCAGGCCGAGGTCCGTTCGCCGGTGCGCGGCACCATCAAGCGGCTGCTGGTCAACACCGAGGGTGGCGTGGTGCTGCCGGGGCGCGACATCGTCGAGATCGTGCCGCTCGATGACACGCTGCTGCTGGAAGCGAAAATCGCGCCGCGCGACATTGCCTTTCTCAGCCCCGGCCAGCATGCGCTGGTGAAATTCACCGCCTACGATTTCGTGGTCTACGGCGGGCTCGAGGCCGAGGTCGAGAGCATCGGCGCCGACACGATCACCGACGATGAAGGCAACGCGTTCTACCTGGTGCGCGTGCGCACGAACAAGGCGATGCTGCGCGACAAGCTGCCGATCATTCCCGGCATGGTGGCCGAAGTGGACATCATGACGGGCCGGAAAAGCGTGCTAAGCTACCTGCTGAAACCCGTCTTGCGCGCCAAGCAGTACGCACTCACCGAACGATGACGCAGAGCCTTCTGATCACGACCGACCCCGAGGTGCGGGAGCGCTGGTCCGGGGCTTTCCCCGGGGCACCGTGCCTGGCTTGTGCTGCTGAAGCCCAGCCCTGGCTGGACACCGACACCATTGTCTGGTTGCACCTGCCGCACGACGACGCCGCTGCCAGGGAGTTGCTGTGGAGCAGCGCCTCGCGGCTCGCGCCGGCGCGCATCGTGGCGCTGTCCGACACCCCCTCCGACGAGCAGGCACTCGCATTGATGGAACGCGGAGCCGTGGGCTACTGCCACTCGCACGCGGGCGCTGCGATGCTGCGACAGGTCGAGACGGTGGTCAGCAATCACGGCTTGTGGGTCGGCCCCAACCTGCTGCAACGGCTCATAGCCTCTGCGCTGTCATCGGATGTGCGCAAACCCGTGGTCGCGGGACCGCTCAGCACGCTGTCGACACGCGAGCGCGAGGTGGCAATGGCGGTGAGCCGCGGCGCTAGCAACAAGGAAATCGCGCGCGAACTGATGATCACGGAGCGCACGGTCAAGGCGCACCTGAGCGCGATCTTCCTCAAGCTCGGCGTGCGCGACCGGTTGCACCTGGCGCTGATGATGCGCTCCCAGGGCACCTGAGATTCCGCTGTACCGGGCAAGAGAGACCTGAGGACACCATGCGAGGACAAGGCACTATGGCGCGTCCGCTTTCCGAGGACTGGAGGGAATGGCTGCGCCTGAACCGCGAACGCGGCTGCGCACTGGGTGAACTGTATCAGAGCGCAGCGAGTCAGGGCTTTTCCGGGGACGACATCTCCGCCGAATTGGGTGGCTACCGTCCCGCCGAGCCGGTGGAACCGGTGGCACCGCCGCATGCAGCATCCAACGACGCCTGCGGGCGCGAGGAACCGTGGTACAGCCTCTTCCACGCGCCGCTGACGCGCCCGGAGCACAAACCGAGGGCGTGGCGACTGGATACCGACCTCGCCCAGGTCTACGAGATTCCCAACCTGCTGACGCAGGAGGAATGCGAAATTCTGATGAGCGTCATCGACACCTCGCTGCAGCCTTCAACGGTCACGCGCGGACCGGCGGATTACCGCACCAGCCGCACGTGCCACATGCGCCGGGCGGATCCCGGGCTGATGAAGCAGATCGATGCGCGAATCGCGCAATTGATCGGCGTCGATCCGGCCTACTCCGAATCGATCCAGGGCCAGCGCTACGACGAAGGGCAGTACTTCAAGGCGCACACCGATTGGTTCGCACCAGACACCGAGGAATACGAGCCGCACACGAATCCGGGAGGGCAGCGCACCTGGACCGTGATGATCTGGCTGAACCGTGTGGATGAAGGCGGCGCGACGCGCTTCGAGCGCATCGGGCGCGATTTCTTTCCGCTGCCCGGCGCCGCCGTGGCGTGGAACAACTGCGACATCGACGGCAAGCCCAACCACAATACCCTGCACGAGGCACTGCCTGTGATCAGGGGCAGCAAGTACGTGATCACCAAGTGGTTCCGGGAAAAGACCGGCCGCAACGACTGACGGAACAGATTCATGTCCCCAGTGCATCCACCTCGTATCGCGGTCTGCGCGTTGCGCAAGATCGCGACCCCCACCCCCTTGCAGGCCCGCATCCTTGCCGAATACGCCCGCATGAATTTCGCGCCTGTCGGCGGTGAGGCCACCTATGACGAGGAGTACGGCGCGCGCCAGCGCGGCGGAATATCGGCCTCCGGCGAAGCAGCGCCCGATATCGCCTACGCGCCGATCAGCGGCGAACTGTTCGATGCCTGCTACGAGACCTTGACGCCCATGCTCGAGGAATGGGCCGGTTGTCCGCTCACGCGCAGTTTCGGCCACGGGATACGCAGCTACGGGCGCGGGTCGATCCTGCACCTGCACCGCGACCGCGTGGACACGCACGTGATCAGCTGCATCATCCATGTCGATGATCGCTCGGATGTGCCGTGGCCGCTCGACTTCATCGATCACGACGGCGTGCTGCATCAGGTCACGTTCACCACCGGAGAGACGCTGTTCTACGAGAGCCTCTGCCCGCACGCCCGTCTCACACCGTTCCAGGGCGACTACTACCGCAACATGTATCTGCACTGGCGGCCCACCGAGTGGGATCCGGCGCGTTACAGCGGCCTGAAATCCAAGTACGCATCGCTGCAGGAATGCCTCGCGCAATGGGGTCGATGAGGTATCTGCTTTACAAGGATTACGCCTCCGGTCTGTTCAACAACTGGATCTCCTTCGAGCTCGGGGCGGGACTTGCTCACCTGACGAAGCGTCGCCTGGTGCTTTACGGCTCGGTCGGAGAGGAACGAAGACTGCTCCACATCCGCGGCGGCAACTACCAGTACCTGCGGCCGGGTTTCAGCGCCGTGCTCGACAACAGCAGGCATCCCACGGTGTTGGACCTGATGGACACCGCGACCGTGGAATTGCTCGACTACCCTGCGTATCGCGATGCCGCGCAGGGCCTGGAGACGCTGGAAAGCGACATCAAGCTGACGCGGGCGGCCTACGTGCACGGCGCGCGGAGCGCCGAAGATGCGATGGCGCAACACGGGGAGCGCCTGGCGGAATTCCTTGCCGGCCGTGACATCCTGGTTGACCCCAACGAGGCCTCGTGGCACCTGCACGCCTGCAATCTCGGCTTTTACTCGCGATTCTTTTTCAACCCGACCCCGGAACTTCCGTCGCTGCTGAACAATATCCGACCGCGCGCGGATTACCGCAATCTCGCAGAGAAGGTTTCGCTCGCGCTGGGGCCGTTCAACGGCGTACACATCAGGCTGACAGACTTCAAACAGTTCCTGCCGCAAGGCGCGGATTATGCCGGAACGATCCTCGAGACCCTGGGAAGCACCTTCCCGCGCGACGAATTGCTGGTGATCTGCACTGACGAGTCCCACAACCGGGAATTCTTTGCGCCGATCACCGCGGCCTTCCCCCGTCATGTCTTTCTCGACGAGTTCATCGTGGGCGAATTTGCACGGGAATTCCTGGGTCTGCCGTTCACCGACGAGCAGTCGCTGGGCTTCGTGTGCAATATCGTGATGTGGGATGCGCGCGAATTCTCCGGCACGCCCGGCAGCACCTACAGCGGCATGATCCATCGGCACTGGTACTCCAGACGTCGTGCGCAGGATGCGCGTTCAGACCCTCCGTTTCGCTTCATCAACTGCGGAGAAGCAGGTAAAGGCGGCAGCGAACCCGGCTATTTCGAGAACGGCGCTTTCGTCGAGTGCCGCAAGGGACATTTCAGCTGGACCCGTACCGCCATCCGCCGGGCGAGTGAGACCCTGTCGTGGTACCGGGAATGGCCGGAGTGCGCGATTGACTCCCGATGACCCTGGGTTCCGGGCGGCGAATTGTTCTTCGGTACAGTGTCGAGTTGACCGGTCCCCGCCTACACTTTCGCTTCAGCATGCCCAACGCTTGAGCCGTCGTCGTCACAGGAGCGCGTACAAATGCCAACTGGTCAGCCCATCGCGACCGTCGTCACACTTACCGGAGCAGCCTTTGCGCGCGACGCCGAAGGCAGCTTGCGCAGGCTGCGAGTCGGCGAGACGGTTCGCCAGGGCGAGGAGATCGTCACTGAAAGCGGCGCCCGTGTCGAAATAGAGTTCCTTAGCGGCGGGACGCTGGCCATCGGTGAAAGCAGGACGATTGCGATCAGTCCCGAACTGGCGCCGGAGGAGGCGCCTGACGCCACCGAGAGTGCAGTCGATTCCGCCAGCGTGGAACAGTTGCTGCAGTCCCTGGGTGATAGTGGGGACCTCCTGGATAAGCTGCCTGCGACGTCTGCCGGATTTGACGGCGGCGTTCCTGGTGACGGGCACGACTTCGTTCGGGTTCTGCGGATCGTGGAGAGCGTAGAGCCGACTCCGTCACCCACACCGGCGCCGACGCCAGAGCCCACGCCGGTCCCGACACCCGCACCGACCCCGGCT
>DAORUQ010000105.1:0-10897 GCA_035433265.1 Pseudomonadales bacterium
GGCGGGCGCACGGTGGGCGCGGGCGTGGTGGCGAAGATCATCGAGTGATCCGCCGAAAAACGCAGCGTGAATAGTTGGAATTTCTGCAGCCCCCGGCGAATTGTGTTGACACACCGGGGTGCTGAAAATAGAATTCCGCTTCTTTTTTGACTGCCCCCGAAACGGGACAGATGAAGGCTTGAACCGGAGCTCAGTGGTCAGATGCAAAATCAGCGTATCCGAATTCGACTCAAGGCTTTTGACCATCGCCTCATCGACATTTCCGCCCAGGAGATCGTCGACACGGCCAAGCGCACGGGTGCGCAGGTCCGCGGTCCGATTCCGCTGCCCACGCGCAAGGAGAAGTACACGGTCCTGATCTCGCCGCACGCCAACAAGGATGCGCGCGATCAGTACGAGATCCGCACCCACAAGCGCGTGCTGGACATCGTGGAGCCGACGGAAAAGACCGTCGATGCGTTGATGAAGCTGGATCTCGCAGCCGGCGTAGAGGTGCAGATCAGTCTCGGTTGAGAATGCCGGGACCTGCCCGGCCGTGACCGGGCATGTGTAACGCACGCTCGCGTGCGGCCATAGAGGGTTCAGCCCCGTACACTTGAGGATGACAAGATGACTATTGGTATTGTCGGTCGCAAGACCGGTATGACCCGCGTGTTCACCGCTGACGGGACTTCGATCCCCGTCACGGTCGTCGAAGCAACGCCCAACCGCGTTACCCAGGTCAAGACCGCCGACACCGACGGCTACAGCGCCGTGCAGATCACCGTCGGCGAGCGCAAGGCCTCGCGCGTCAGCAAGCCCGAAGCCGGGCACTTCGCCAAGGCCGGCGTCGCCGCCGGGCGCGGCCTGTGGGAGCTTCGTCTCGCCGACGGCGTTGACTCTCCCGCGGTCGGCGAGGAAATCACCGTCTCCTCCTTCGAAGCGGGGCAGAAGGTTGACGTGACGGGCCAGTCGCGCGGCAAGGGATTCCAGGGCGTGATCAAGCGCTGGAACTTCCGCATGCAGGACGCGACGCACGGTAACTCGCGCTCGCACCGCGCACCCGGCTCGATCGGTCAGAACCAGTCGCCGGGCCGCGTGTTCAAGGGCAAGAAAATGGCAGGCCACATGGGCGACGAGCGCGTGACCGTGCAGACCCTCGAGGTCGTGCGCGTGGACGTCGAACGCAATCTGCTGCTCATCAAAGGTGCAATCCCGGGCGCGCCGGGGGCCGACGTCATCGTGCGTCCGGCCGAGAAAGCCTGAGGATCCCTGGGGGTATATGCGCATGGAATTGAGTATCACCGCTCCTGGCAACGCATCCGCGGGAACCGTGCAGGTTTCCGACGTGACTTTCGCCCGGGAATTCAACGAGGACCTGGTCCACCAGGCCGTGGTCGCGTTCATGTCGGGTGCCCGCCAGGGTTCCCGCCAGCAGAAGACGCGCTCGGAAGTGAGCGGCGGCGGCCGCAAGCCGTTCAAGCAGAAGGGCTCGGGCCGCGCCCGCGCCGGCAGCATCCGCAGCCCGCTGTGGCGCTCGGGCGGCGTGACCTTCGCCGCGGTGCCGCAGGACCACTCGCAGAAGCTGAACCGCAAGATGTATCGCGCGGCGATGCGCTCGATCCTGTCCGAGCTGGCGCGCCAGGACCGCCTGGTCGTGGTGGAGTCCATCGCCTTGGCCGAGCCGAAGACCAAGCTGCTGATCGAGCAGCTCGCCGGCTACCGGCTCGAGCGCGCGCTGATCGTTGCGGACGAAGTGGATCGCAACCTTTACCTGGCGTCGCGCAACATTCCGCACGTCGAGGTTCGTGACGTGGCGGGCGTGGATCCGGTCAGCCTGGTCGGGTGCGAGAAGGTGCTGGTCACCGTGGCGGCGCTGCGCAAGTTCGAGGAGATGCTGGGATGAATCAGGAGAGAGTGTTCAACGTCCTGCTCGGGCCGCATGTCTCGGAGAAATCCGCGGCGGCCACCGAGCTGGCGAACCAGTACGCCTTCCGTGTTGCACGCGATGCCACCAAGCCGGAAATCAAGACGGCGGTGGAGCAGCTCTTCAAGGTCAAGGTTTCCAGCGTCCGTGTCCTGAACGTCAAGGGCAAGGTCAAGCTGAACAAGACCGGTGTGGCGAAGCGCTCCGACTGGAAGAAGGCGTATGTGCGCCTGGAGTCCGGCCAGGACATCGACTTCACGGTCACGGATTAAACGGGAGCAGGGAAGATGGCAGTCGTAAAGAAGAAGCCGACTTCGCCGGGCAGGCGTTTCGTGGTGCAGGTGGTCAATCCGGACCTGCACAAGGGCGCACCGCATCGTGCGCTGGTCGAGGCGCAGGGCAGGAACGGCGGGCGCAACAACGCCGGTCGCGTCACCGTGCGCCACCAGGGCGGCGGGCATCGCCAGCATTATCGCCTGGTGGATTTCAAGCGCACCAAGGATGGCATACCGGCCAAGGTCGAGCGCCTGGAATACGACCCGAACCGCACCGCGCATATCGCGCTGCTGCTGTACCGTGATGGCGAGCGCCGCTACGTGATCGCCTCGCGCAACATGAAGGCGGGCGATGAGGTGGTATCGGGCGAGAACGCGCCGATCAAGGAAGGCAACGCGCTGCCGTTGCGCAATATCCCGCTGGGCTCCGTGGTGCATTGCATCGAGATGAAGCCGGGCAAGGGCGCCCAGATCGCCCGCAGCGCCGGTGCCGGCGTGCAGCTGGTGGCCCGCGAAGGCCAGTACGCGACGCTGCGCCTGCGTTCGGGCGAGATGCGCAAGGTGCTGGTCGACTGCCGCGCGACCATCGGCGAAGTGTCGAATTCGGAGCACAACCTGCGCTCGCTCGGCAAGGCCGGCGCGAAGCGCTGGCGCGGCGTGCGCCCGACCGTGCGCGGTGTCGTGATGAACCCGGTCGACCACCCGCACGGCGGTGGCGAAGGGCGCACCAGCGGCGGCCGTCATCCGGTCAGCCCGTGGGGCACTCCGACCAAGGGTTACAAGACGCGGTCCAACAAGCGCACCGACAAGATGATCGTGCGCCGCCGCGGCAAGAAATAAGGCGCCAGTCAAGCGCGAAACAGCTCGAGAGGATTCAGTCTGTGCCACGTTCGTTGAAGAAAGGACCGTTCATCGACCTTCATCTCGTGAAGAAGGTCGAGGTCGCCGCCGCCAAGGGCGACAAGAGGCCGATCAAGACCTGGTCGCGCCGTTCGATGGTGTCCCCCGACATGGTGGGCCTGACCATTGCCGTCCACAACGGGAAGCAGCATGTGCCGGTGCACGTCTCCGAGGAGATGGTCGGGCACAAGCTGGGTGAATTTGCCGCCACGCGTACCTACAAGGGTCACGCCGGCGACAAGAAGACGAAGAAGTAAGCGTACCGGGCGAGGGTCCAACGATGGAAGTCATGGCAAAACTCAGTGGCGCGCGGATATCCGCCCAGAAGGCCCGCCTGGTGGCGGACCAGATTCGGGGCAAGCCCGTCGAAGAGGCGCTGAACACACTCGCGTTCAGCACCAAGAAGGCAGCTGTGCTCGTGAAGAAAGTGCTGAATTCCGCGATCGCTAACGCGGAGCACAACGAGGGCGCCGATGTCGACGAGCTGAAGGTCAGTTCGGTGTTCGTGGACGAGGGCACGACGCTCAAGCGCATCATGCCGCGTGCCAAGGGTCGCGCAGATCGCATTGCGAAGCGCACCTGTCACATTACGGTCAAAGTTGCCGGTCGCTGAGGCAAAACGGGAGACACGATGGGTCAGAAAGTCAACCCTACCGGGATTCGGCTCGGTATCGTCCGCAAGCACAATTCGGTGTGGTATGCGGACAGCAAGAACTACGCGAAGAACCTGATCACGGATCTCAAGGCGCGTGCGTACATCGAGTCGCGCCTGAAGAACGCATCGGTCAGCCGCGTGGTGATCGAGCGTCTGGCGCAGACTGCGCGGGTCATCGTGCACACGGCGCGCCCGGGCATCGTGATCGGCAAGAAGGGCGAGGATGTCGATCGCCTGCGCAAGGATCTGACGCAGCGCATGGGCGTCCCGGTGCAGATCAACATCGAGGAAGTGCGCAAGCCCGACCTGGATGCGAAGCTCCTGGCGCAGGGCGTGGCCCAGCAGCTCGAGCGGCGGATCATGTTCCGTCGCGCGATGAAGCGGGTCGTGCAGAGCGCGATGCGCGCCGGCGCCGAAGGCGTGAAGGTGCAGGTCAGCGGCCGCCTGGGCGGCGCCGAGATCGCCCGCACGGAATGGTACCGCGAGGGACGCGTTCCGCTGCACACGCTGCGTGCCGACATCGACTACGCGACCTTCGAGGCGCTCACGACCTACGGCATCATCGGTGTCAAGGTGTGGGTGTTCAAGGGCGAAGTGATCGGCCGGCCGGGCGAAACACAGCTGGCGGCCAAGTAAGGCCGGACGAAACAATTCCGAGAGCAGAAAGCGATGTTACAGCCGAAGCGTACCAAGTTTCGCAAGCAGTTCAAGGGGCGCAACCGTGGCCTGGCCCAGCGTGGCAGCAAGGTGAGCTTCGGGGAATTCGGGTTGAAGACGACCGATCGCGGCCGCCTCACGGCACGCCAGATCGAGTCGGCCCGTCGCGCGCTGACCCGCCACATCAAGCGGGGCGGCAAGATCTGGATCCGCGTGTTCCCCGACAAGCCGATCTCCAAGAAGCCGCTGGAAGTGCGGATGGGCGCGGGCAAGGGCAGCGTGGAGTACTGGGTGGCCCAGATCCAGCCCGGCAAGGTGCTCTATGAAATCGAGGGAGTGAGCGAGGAACTCGCGCGCGAAGCGCTCGCGCTGGCCGCCGCGAAGCTGCCCATTCCGACTGTATTCGTGAAAAGAACGGTGATGTGATGAACGTTAGCGAACTGCGCGGGAAGTCCGTGGAAGACCTGAACAAGGAGCTGCTGCGCCTGCTCGAAGCGCGCTTCAAGCTGCGCATGCAGAAGGCGACGGGGCAGCTTGGCCAGACGCATCTGTTGAAGGCCCAGCGGCACGATATTGCGCGGGTCAAGACGATCCTCAAGGAAAAGGCAGGTAAGTGACCATGACGGCTGAAGCGAGCAAGAGCGTGCGCACGGTGACGGGCCGCGTTGTCAGCGACAAGATGGACAAGACGATCACTGTCCTGATCGAGCGTCGCGTGAAGCACCCGGTATACGGCAAGTACATCACGCGCTCGTCCAAGGTGCACGCCCACGACGAGAAGAACGAGTGCCGCACCGGCGACCTGGTGACGGTGCGGGAAACGCGTCCGATCTCGCGCTCCAAGACCTGGGCGCTGGTGAGCATCGACGAGCGTCCCGTGCGCGTGGATGCGTGAGCGGCAGACGGCACAAGCGATAGCGGCGGCAGTGGCGAGTTGGAGTAGAACATGATTCAGACTGAATCGTACCTGGAAGTGGCGGACAACAGCGGCGCGCGTCGCGTGATGTGCATCAAGGTGCTCGGCGGTTCGCACCGCCGCTATGCGCGGGTCGGTGACGTGATCAAGGTCACGGTAAAGGATGCGATCCCGCGCGGTCGCGTCAAGAAGGGCCAGGTGATGAACGCGGTGGTGGTGCGCACCCGCAAGGGCGTACGCCGCCCCGACGGTTCGATCATCCGCTTCGACGACAACGCGGCCGTGCTGCTGAACAACCAGCTGGCACCGATCGGCACGCGCATCTTCGGGCCGGTGACGCGCGAGCTGCGCACCGAAAAGTTCATGCGCATCATTTCGCTGGCTCCCGAAGTGCTCTGAGCACGACGGCAACGGCAAGAGGCAAGGCAATGGCAAAGATCAGGCGCAATGACGAGGTGATCGTCATCACCGGAAAGGACAAGGGCAAGCGCGGCAAGATCACGCGCGTGCTCGAGAACGGCCGCGTGGTCGTGGCGGGGATCAACATGGTCAAGCGGCACACGCGTGCCAACCCGCAGCTCGGCACCGCCGGCGGCATCATCGGGAAGGAAGCGTCCGTGCACGCCTCCAACGTGGCGCTGGTGAACCCCGTGAGCGGCAAGGCCGATCGCGTGGGCTTCAAGGTGCTCGAGGACAAGACCAAGGTGCGGGTGTTCCGCTCCTCCGGTGAACTCATCGACGGGTAATGGCAATGGCAAGGTTCAAAGAGATCTACAACAGCGAAATCGTCCCCAAGCTGATGGGCGAGTTCGGCTACCAGAGCGTTATGCAGGTGCCCCGCATCACCAAGATCACCCTGAACATGGGTGTGGGCGAGGCCGTGGGCGACAAGAAGATCCTGGACAACGCCATGGGCGACATGGCCAAGATCTCCGGTCAGAAGCCGGTCATGACCAAGGCCAAGACCTCGATCGCCGGCTTCAAGATCCGCGAAGGCTGGCCGGTGGGCTGCAAGGTCACGCTGCGCCGCGAGCGCATGTACGAATTCCTCGAGCGCCTGATCGACATCGCGATCCCGCGCATCCGGGACTTCCGCGGCATCAGCGCCAAGAGCTTCGACGGTCGCGGCAATTTCTCGATGGGCGTATCCGAGCAGATCATCTTCCCGGAGATCGATTACGACAAGATCGACGCCCTGCGCGGCATGGACATCGCGATCGCGACGACGGCGCGCACCGATGACGAAGCGCGCGCGTTGCTGCGGGCATTCAACTTTCCTTTCAGGGGCTGAGTCTCAGATGGCCAAGACGTCGATGATCATGCGGGAGAAGAAGCGCCAGCGCACCGTGGCGAAATACGCCAGGAAGCGTGCCGCGCTGAAGGAAAGCATCCGCGATCCGAAACTGAGCGACGAAGCGCGCTGGGAAGCGACGCAGGCGCTGCAGAAGCTGCCGCGCGATGCGAGCCCCTCGCGGCTGCGCACCCGTTGCGAAATCACGGGCCGTCCGAACGGTGTGTATCGCCGCTTCGGTCTGGGCCGCAACAAATTGCGCGAGGCGGCCATGCGCGGGGACATCCCGGGCCTGGTCAAGTCCAGCTGGTAAGTCCACGCGAGGTGGAATCGATATGAGCATGCAGGATCCTATTGCGGACATGCTGAGCCGCATTCGCAACGCCCAGGCGCGTGCGAAGCCCTCGGTGAAGATGCCCTCGTCGACCAAGAAGGTCGCCATTGCGCGCGTCCTGAGGGACGAAGGCTATGTTGCCGGTTTCAAGGTCACTGCCGAGGACGGCAAGCCGGTTCTCGAGGTGACGCTGAAGTATTTCGAAGGCAAGGCGGTGATCGCCGAGATCGACCGCGTGAGCCGCTCGAGCCTGCGCCGCTATGCCGGCAAGGACGAGCTGCCGAAAGTGCGCGGCGGCCTTGGCATTGCCATCGTGTCGACCAGCAAGGGCGTGATGACTGACCGGGCGGCCCGCGCGGCCGGTGTCGGCGGTGAAGTCCTTTGCACCGTGTTCTGATGTGACGAATTGACCGACAGGTAAGAACCATGTCCAGAGTTGCGAAGAATCCCGTAATCCTGCCCAAGGGCGTCGAAGTGGCGTTCAATGGCAACGCGATTACGGTCAAGGGAAGCAAGGGCTCCCTGGAAATGACCGTGCACGAGTCGGTGCAGGTAACCCAGGAAGACAACGTGCTGAGCTTCGCGCCGCGCACCGCCGAGACCTCGGCCGATGCGCTCGCCGGAACCATGCGCGTGCTCGTCGGCAACATGGTTGCCGGCGTCTCGAGCGGTTTCGAACGCAAGCTGCAGCTGATCGGCGTTGGTTACCGCGCCGCGGCGAAGGGCGACACCGTGAGCCTCACGCTCGGGCTGTCGCACCCGGTCGAATACGCACTGCCGAAAGGCGTGACGGCCGAGACGCCGACCCAGACCGAGATCGTGCTGAAGAGCGCGGACAAGCAGCTGCTCGGGCAGGCGGCTGCGGAGATTCGTTCGTACCGGCCGCCGGAGCCCTACAAGGGCAAAGGCATCCGTTATTCGGATGAGAATGTTCATCGCAAGGAAGCGAAGAAGAAGTAGGGCCAAAGACATGATCAACAAGCAGACAGCAAGAGTGCGTCGCGCCAAGCGCAGCCGCGCCAAGATGCGCGAACTGGGCGTTTATCGTCTCAGCGTGCACCGGACCCCGCGTCATATCTACGCGCAGGTCATCTCGCCCGCGGGCGACAGGGTGCTCGCGAGCGCGTCCACGCTGGACAAGGAGCTGCGCAGCGGCAGCACCGGCAACGTGGAAGCGGCGACGGCGGTCGGCAAGCTGGTTGCCGAGCGCGCCAGGGCGGCGGGCGTGAGCCAGGTTGCCTTCGATCGCGCGGGCTTCCGGTATCACGGGCGCGTGAAGGCTCTGGCCGATGGTGCGCGCGAAGGCGGATTGGAATTCTAGGGTAAGACTATGGCGTTCGAGCAGCAGGATTCAGGTGCTAACGAGGGCTTCCAGGAGAAGCTGGTCCAGGTCAACCGCGTGGCCAAGGTCGTGAAGGGCGGACGCATATTCGCGTTCACCGCGCTCACGGTCGTGGGCGACGGCAAGGGCAAGGTCGGCTTCGGCCGCGGCAAGGCGCGCGAAGTGCCGGCCGCGATCCAGAAGGCGATGGATGCGGCGCGCCGCAACATGATCCAGGTCGACCTCGATCGCGGCACGATCCAGTATGCGGTGCGAGCCGCGCATGGCGCCTCCAAGGTGTACATGCAGCCGGCGTCCGAGGGTACCGGTGTCATCGCCGGCGGTGCGATGCGGGCCGTGCTGGAAATTGCCGGCGTGCACAACGTGCTGGCCAAGTGCTACGGCTCGACCAACCCGGTCAACGTGGTGCGTGCGACCATTGCCGCGCTGAAGTCCGTGAGTTCGCCGCGCGAAGTGGCGGCCAAGCGTGGCAAGAGCGTGGCCGATATCACCGGCTGAGGCAAAGGACACAGGTCATGACGAACCACGAAAAGACAATCAAGGTTACGCTGGTGCGCAGCACCGCGGGCAGGCTCCAGAGCCACCGCGCCTGCGTCAAGGGGCTGGGGCTGCGCCGTATCGGGCACGTGGTCCAGGTCGAGGACACGCCGGCGGTACGCGGAATGATCAACAGGGTCAATTACCTGTTGAAAGTTGAAGGTGCATGATCATGAGCGATGAAACGATGCGTCTGAACACGCTGAGCCCCGCGCCGGGTCGCCGCCACGCGCCCAAGCGCGTCGGGCGCGGCATCGGCAGCGGTCTCGGCAAGACCTGTGGCCGTGGCCACAAGGGTCAGAAGGCACGCAAAAGCGGTAACGTGCGCCCCGGCTTCGAAGGCGGCCAGATGCCGCTGCAGCAGCGCCTGCCGAAATACGGCTTCACCTCGCGCATCGCGCGCGTGACGGCACAGCTGCGCACCGCGGAGCTGAACCAGGTCGAGGGTGAGATCGTCGACCTCGAAACGCTGAAAGCGGCAAACGTGATCTCGCGCAACATCGAGCGCGTTCGCGTGTTCGCCTCGGGCGAGGTTCGCAGGGCGCTCCAGCTGAAGGGAATCGCCGTGACGGCCGGTGCGCGCAGCGCGATCGAAGCGGCAGGCGGCAAGGTCGAGGACTAAATGGCAAAGCTGCCGCTGGGCGGGGTGAACCAGGCGGGCCTGGGCGAGCTCTGGGGCCGGATCCGGTTCCTGTTTCTCGGGCTGATCGTCTATCGCATCGGGACGCACATCCCGGTGCCCGGGATCAACCCGGACCAGCTGAAGGTGCTGTTCAACCAGAACCAGGGGACCATCGTCGGCCTCTTCAACATGTTCTCGGGCGGTGCGCTGGAACGGATGAGCGTCATGGCGCTCGGTGTGATGCCCTACATCTCGGCATCGATCATCGTGCAGCTGATGTCCTCGGTGCTGCCGCAGCTGGAACAGTTGAAGAAGGAAGGCGAGGCCGGACGGCGCAAGATAACGCAGTACACGCGTTACGGGACGCTGTTGCTGGCCGCGGTACAGGCCAGTGGCATGGCGGTCGGCATGGGCGCGCAGGGGCTGTTCTACGCGAGCGGCTTCAGCGTGATATTCGTCGCCATCGTATCGCTGGTGGCGGGCGCGATGTTCATGATGTGGCTCGGCGAGCAGATCACCGAGCGCGGCCTGGGCAACGGCATCTCGATGCTGATCTTCGCCGGCATCGTGGCGGGCCTGCCGGCGGCGCTCGGCCAGACGCTGGAGCAGGCGCGCCAGGGGGAGCTGAACATATTGGTGCTGCTGGTGATACTGGCGATCGCGGTGGGTGTGATCTTCCTGATCGTGCGCATCGAGCGGGGCCAGCGGCGCATCACGGTGAATTACGCCAAGCGCCAGGTCGGACGGCGGGTGGTGCAGGGGCAGGCGAGCCACCTGCCGCTGAAGGTGAACATGGCGGGCGTGATACCCGCGATCTTCGCCAGCAGCATCCTGCTGTTCCCGGCCTCGATCGCGCAATGGTTCGGGCAGTCGGCGTCCGGAATGGAATGGTTGCAGAACCTGGCCTTCATGATCGGGCCGGGCCAGCCGCTCAACATCGTGTTGTTCACGGCGTTGATCGTGTTCTTCTGCTTCTTCTATACGGCGTTGGTGTTCAACCCGAAGGAAGTGGCGGACAACCTGAAGAAATCCGGCGCCTATGTGCCGGGGATCCGTCCGGGCGAGCAGACCGCGAAGTTCATCGACAGCGTGCTCAGCCGGCTGACGTTGTTCGGTGCGGCGTATATCGCGGCGGTGTGTCTGCTGCCGCAGTTCCTGGTCGTGGTATGGAACGTGCCGTTCTACCTCGGCGGGACCTCGCTGCTGATCGTGGTGGTGGTCGTGATGGATTTCATGGCGCAGGTCCAGTCGCACCTGATGTCGCACCAGTACGACTCGCTGCTGAAGAAATCGAACCTGCAGAGTTTTGGGCGCCGTTGAGGCGCGTGTTGAAGGAGATCCGGGATGAAAGTACAGGCTTCCGTCAAGAAAGTGTGTCGCAACTGCAAGATCGTACGTCGCAAGGGCGCAGTGCGCGTGATCTGCAAGGTCGAACCGCGCCACAAGCAGCGCCAGGGCTGAG
>DAORUQ010000106.1:0-10879 GCA_035433265.1 Pseudomonadales bacterium
TCGAGGCTGACGCGCAGGTGGTAATAGCCGACCAGGTAGCGGCTGCCTGTCTCGCCGCCGGAGGCACGCGGCCCGGCACCGCGTTGCATGCCGGCCGTCACGAACACGGGTACCGTCAGATCGCTGAAGCGCTCCAGCCCCGCCCGTCGCTCGTCGGTGGCAACGCCCTGATCGAATGCGGCCACGCCGCGGCGCGCGCGCCCGAAGTCCGCCTCGGGATACCCGTCGGCATCCTCGCCCCGTCGCGCCACGATTTCCCTGCCGTCGGCGTCGCGGACCGCCGCATACTTCACGCCCGGCAGGGCCATGAAACGCGCCAGCCGTTCACTGATCAGCGCGATGTCACGCTCCTGCACCGCCCGATCGGTGCGCGCGTCCGCCTCGGCCAGCAGCAGCGCATGCGCGAACACCCCATCCCTGGCGGCACGATATTCGCGCCATATCATGGCGGCGGCGGCGGCCAGCGCCCCCGCCATGGCCAGCGCGACCATGAACAGGGAGAGCCTCTGGGCTATGGAACCGCGCAATTTCATCCGCTGAGCACCCGCATCGCTGTTACCGGGCACCGTCGCCCCACCCACGAGGATAGATCAGGAATCGGATAACGCCGCGCCGCGGGAGGATGTTCGGGCCAGCAGGATGACAGAGGCCGCGAGATAGGCGATCAGCACCGCGGCAACAGGCCAGGCCGCCACGCCGGTGACGGCCAAGCCCAGCACCGCCGCCAGCGTGACCCCGAGGCGCAGCCGCTCCAGCGCCCTGCCCCGTGGCAGCTGTTCGAGCATGACCCCGATGGCAACCAGCCCGAACAGCAGGCAGGCGAACAGCGCCGCGCGTCCGGTCGCGTGCATGGCCGGTGCGGCCTGCTCCAGCCACAGCGCGAAGGCCATCAGGGCGAGGAACTGCAGCCCCGCGTACCACGCCGCGCGAGGCGCCAGCGGCGGGTCATAGCGGCGAAACTCCGCGAGCGGGCGCTTCACCACCGGGAAGCGCGCCGCGACATCGTCGGGGCGCCAGCCGGTGCGCGCGAGCAGCACGCGCAGCTTGTCGCTCCAGCGCCGCGTGTACCACGCATCGCGCAGCATCTGGGCGTAGATGTGCAGGTTCGCCCACAGCGGGTTCCAGCTCTTCAGCGGGCCGAGGATGCCGTAGACGGCGGGCTCGGCCTCGCGCTCCTCCTCGAAGGTGCCGAACAGACGGTCCCACACGATCAGCAGCCCGCCGTAGTTCTTGTCGACGTAGGCGGGATTCTGGGCATGGTGCACGCGGTGATTCGAAGCAGTGACCAGCACCCACTCGAGCGGGCCCAGCTTCGGGATGTGGCGCGAGTGGATCCAGAACTGATAGATCAGGTGCGCCGAGGCCACCGTGACGAACACCGCCGCCGGCACGCCCGCGACGAAGCACGGGATGTAGAACACCCAGCCCACGAGGAAGCCGGTGCTGGTCTGGCGCAGCGCCGTGGTGAGGTTGAACTCCTCGCTCTGGTGGTGCACCACGTGCGCGGCCCACAACAGCGTGCGCTCGTGGCTGATGCGGTGGAACCAGTAGTAGCAGAAATCGTAGAGCAGCAGCGCCAGCAGCCAGGTCCACGGCGACTGCGCATCGAGCCGCGCCAGCGCCCAGTGCTGCTCGGCCTGCGTGAACACCCGCCCGCCGATATCGAGGCCGAGCAGCTTGATCGAGGTGCTGAGGACGCCGCAGCTCAGGCTGTTGATGCTGTCGTTGAGGCGGTAGGTGTCGTTGCCGCGCGCGCGGCCCCACGCGTACTCGAGGCCGATCGCGAGCAGGAAAAACGGTACCGCGTAGGGAACCAGGTCCATCGGGGCTGTTTCCGCCGAAGTGAGACCACGCCATTCTAGCAGCGGACGCCGCCGCGCACGTTGATCGGCGCGCCGCGACCGGCTAAGGTCGCGCCCGATATGCAAGCCCATGCCCCCCACCCGCGCGAACCCCTGAGCCGCGAACTGCTGCTGATCGGCGGCGGCCACAGCCACGTGGCCGTGGTGCGCGCCCTCGGCATGCGCCCGGTGCCGGGCCTGCGCGTCACGGTGGTGAGTCGCGACGTGCACACGCCCTACTCCGGCATGCTGCCCGGGCTGGTGGCCGGCCATTACGGATTCGACGACTGCCACATCGACCTGCGCCCGCTGTGCGAGGCCAGCGGGGTGCGGCTGATCCACGGCGAGGTCGATGCGCTGGACCCCGCGCGCCAGAGCGTGCGCATCGCCGGGCGCGAATCGCTGCGCTACGACTGGGCCTCGATCAACATCGGCTCGCGCCCGGCGCTGGGAGGCATCGAGGGCGCCACGGCGCACGGCATCAGCGTGAAGCCGATCGACCGCTTCCTCGCGCACTGGCTGGCGCTGCTCGAGGATCTGCGCGCCAACCCGCGTCCCTGCCGGCTGCTCATCGTGGGCGGCGGCGCCGCCGGGGTGGAAATCGCGCTGGCCTGCGCCTGGCGCGCGCGCCAGGCGCTCGGCGCGCAAGCCGCGCTGTTCAGCGTGGGCATCGTCAACGCCGCCCCCGTGCTGCTGCCCTCGCACAACGCGCTGGTGCGCCGCTACTTTCGCCGCGAACTCGAACGCCGCGGCATCGTGCTGCACTCGGGCGCGCGTGTCGCGGCGGTCGACGCGCAGGGCGTGATGCTCGCGGACGGTCGGCGCCTGCAAGCCGAGCAGCTGGTCTGGGCCACGCAGGCCGGCGCCCCCGCGTGGCCCGCCGCGGCCGGGCTCGCCTGCGATGCCAACGGCTTCGTGCGCGTCGACGCATGCCTGCGCAGCCTGTCGCACCCGAACGTCTTCGCCGCCGGCGATATCGCGGCCCTGCCCGAACCCTGCCCCAAGAGCGGCGTCTACGCGGTGCGCGAAGGCCAGGCGCTGGCGCTCGGCCTGCGCCGCGTCGCGCTGGGCGGGGAACCCGTGGTCTATCGCCCGCAACGGCGCTTCCTCAGCCTGGTGAGCACGGGGGATCGCCGCGCCGTGGTCTCGCGCGGCCCGCTGTTCGCCGCCGGCGCCTGGGCCTGGCGCTGGAAGGACCGCATCGATCGTGCCTTCATGGCGATGTACCGCGTGGAGCCCGCCGCGCCGCCCGAGCCCGGCGAGGCGCCCGCGATGCGCTGCGGCGGCTGTGCCGCGAAGATCGGCGGCGACGCGCTGGGGCGCGTGCTGGCGGATCTCGCGCGCCCGCCGCGCGAGGGCGTCGAGGCCGGCATGGACATCGGTGACGACGCCGCGGTGCTCGCCCCCCCGCCCGGACAGCGCCTGATCCAGAGCGTCGACTACTTCAGGGGCTTCATCGACGACCCGTTCCTGGTCGGGCAGGTGGCGGCGGTGCACGCGCTCGGCGACCTGCTCGCGATGGGCGCGCGCCCGCACTCGGCGCTGGCGATCGCGACCGTGCCCTACGCCGCAGCGCGCGTCATGGAGCAGACGCTCGGCCAGCTGATGCAGGGGGCGCTGAAAACGCTGGATGCCGAGGGTGTCGCGCTGGTTGGCGGGCACAGCAGCGAGGGCGCCGAGCTCGCCTTCGGGCTCAGCGTGAACGGCTACGCCGCGCCGGGCGAAATCCTCTACAAGAGCGGGCTGCGCGACGGGCACGCGCTGGTGCTCACCAAGGCCATCGGCACCGGCACGCTGCTGGCGGCCAACGGCGCCGCGGCGGCCGTGGGGCGCTGGATCGACGGCGCGCTGGCCGGCATGACGCAGTCCTCGCGCGCGGCGGCGGACATCCTGCGCCGGCACGGGGCCGCCGCCTGCACCGACATCACCGGCTTCGGGCTGCTCGGGCACCTGCTGGAGATGCTGCGCGCCTCGGGCACCGGGGCGCGGCTGAGCATCGACGCCGTACCGGTGCTGGAGGGCGCGCGCGAGTGCCTGGCGCGCGGCTACCGCAGCTCGCTGCACGAGAGCAACCGCGCCAACCTGGCGGCGCTGGTGCACCCGCTGAGCGCAGCGCCCGCGCAGGCGCTCGAAGTCCTGCTCGACCCGCAGACGGCGGGCGGGCTGCTGGCGGGGATTCCGCCTGCCCGGGCGCAGAGTTGCGTCGCCGAGCTGCGCGCGGCGGGCTACCCCGCCTGCGCCGTGATCGGCAGCTGCAGCGCGGCGGCGGGTCCAGGCGGCGTCCTCATCGACTGAGGCACCATTCACGCACGGCGGCGAAATCGCCGCGAAACACCACGCGTCCGGCGCTCTTGCCGAGCTGGTACTCGTACATCGGGTCGTAGTAATCGCGCAGCAGCAGTTCGATCCAGGCGCGGTGCCCGGAGGGGTCGCCACGCGTCCCCTGCTGGTGCAGCGCGGCGCGCATCAACCCCTCGGCCATGGCGTAACGCTCGCCGCCGAGGCGGCGCTGGATGCGCTGCAGGCTCTCGTGCAAGGCGGCGCCGAACTGCGCGAAGCCGTGCTCCGGGTCCAGCGCCACGCGCTCGCGCAGGTCCTCGCAGATGTAGTCGCGCAGGATCTGCTCCACGCGCGAGGCGAAGGGCGCGTCGATGATCACCAGCGGCGCGGCCTTCATGGCCTGGTACAGTTCGAGCGGCACGCTGATCGAGCCGATCGTGCGACTCTCGTCCTCGAGGAACAACGCCGCCCCGGGCGCGGCATGGCGCCGGCGCAGCAGCAACAGCGCGAGCCGGTTCTCGAAGTCGGTCTGCGCCGGCGTCGCGCCCACGCGGCGCCCGAAACTCGAGCCGCGGTGATGCGCCAGTTCCTCCAGGTCGACGCCCCAGGGCAGCGCCTTGACGAGGTCCGTCTTCGCCGACCCCGTGCGCCCGCCGATCACGTACAGCGGTTCGCGCGGCTCCGGCGCCTCCAGTTCGCGCAACAGCCGGTGCCGCAGGGCCTTGTAACCGCCCTGCACCAGGCGCACTGCCACCCCGGCCTCGGCGATCCACTGCGTAGCCAGCCCCGAGCGCATCCCACCGCGCCAGCAGTGGACCAGCGCATCCGGATGCTCCTGCAGCACCGCGCACCAGCGCGCGATGCGCTCCTCCCTGGTGCTGCCGCTCACCAGCCGGTGGCCCAGCGCGACGGCCGCCTCCTGCCCCTTGCGCTTGTACGTGGTGCCCACCTGCTCGCGCTCGGTGGTGGTGAGGATCGGCAGGTTCACGGCGCCCGGGATCGCGCCGCGGGCGAACTCGATCTCGGCGCGCACGTCGATGAAGTGCGCGCCCTCGCGCAGCAGCGTGTCGAATTGTTCCGGGCCGACGATTTCGGGGCGCATGCCGGGTCCTGGGTCGGATGGCGGGGCTGCGATGCTAACCGCGCCGCCCCCGCCCTGCCAGCGCCGCTGGCGGAACGGGGATATATGACAATCCGTACACTTTGCGAATGATTCGCATTTTCCGCTAGACTCCGCGCATGGAAAACAGCAATACCAGTTTTTCCCGGCTGCAGCGTGGCGACCGTGCGCGCGTGCTGGGCTTTGGCCCCATGCCCGAGTACTACCGCAACCGGCTGCTCAGCCTGGGCCTGACCCCCGGCACCGAGTTCACGGTCGCACGCGAGGCGCCGCTAGGCGACCCGGTGCAGATCAACCTGCGCGGTTTCCGCCTGAGCGTGCGCCGCGCCGAGGCCGCGGGCCTGGAGGTGGAACTACTGTGAACAAGCCCTTCACGATCGCGCTGGTCGGCAACCCCAACTGCGGCAAGACCACGCTGTTCAACCGCCTGACCGGCACCCACCAGAGCGTGGGCAACTGGCCCGGCGTGACTGTCGAGCGCAAGACCGGCAGCTTCACGCACGAGGGCCGCCAGTTCCTGGTGGTCGACCTCCCCGGCACCTTCTCGCTGCACGTCTCGCGCGACGACGACGCGATCGATCAGCAGATTGCCCAGGCCTACGTGCTGGCGCGCGAGGCCGACCTGATCGTCAACATCATCGACGCCTCGAGCATCGCGCGCGGGCTGTACCTGAGCTCGCAGCTGTTCGATGCCAGCGTGCCCGTGGTGGTGGCGCTGAACATGGTCGACGTCGCGCAGTCGCAGGGCGTGCACGTGGACGCGCACCGCCTCGCGGCCTGCCTCGGCTGCCCCGTGGTGCCGCTGGTCGCGAGCCGCGGCGAGGGCGTGCGCGCACTGATCGAGGAAGTGTGCGCGGGACTGCAGACCCGGCAGCCGCCGCCGCAGCGCATGGCGCTGGACGCCACGCTCGAATCGGCACTGCTGCGCGTGCAGGCCGCGCTCGATCCCGCGGATGCGGGCCCGGCCGGACGCATGCTCGCCGGAGCCTTGCTCGCGCGCGACGCCGCCGTGCTGGAACGCATCGGCGAGGCCGCACGAGCGCGCGTGCTCGCGATCGTCGACGAGCTAGAGGCCACGCTCGGTGGCAACGCGGGCGATGCGCTGATCGGCGCGCGCTACCAGGCCATCGGCACCATCGTGGACCAGGCGGTGCGCACCGAGGACGCCAAGCGCTTCAACCTCACGGATGCGCTCGATCGCGTGCTGTTGAACCGCGTGCTCGCTTTCCCGCTGCTGCTCGGCGTGATGTACCTGATGTTCATGTTCACGATCAACGTGGGCGGGGCCTTCATCGATTTCTTCGATATCGCCGCCGGCGCGCTGTTCGTCGAGGCGCCGCGCCTGGCGCTGGATGCGCTCGGCCTGCCGGCCTGGCTCGTGACCGCCGTCGCCGATGGCGTCGGCGGCGGCGTGCAACTGGTCGCGAGCTTCATCCCGATCATCGCCACGCTGTTCCTGTTCCAGAGTTTCCTCGAGGACTCGGGCTACATGGCGCGCGCGGCCTTCATCCTCGATCGCCTGATGCGCGCGATCGGCCTGCCGGGCAAGTCCTTCGTGCCGCTGATCGTCGGCTTCGGTTGCAACGTGCCCGCGGTGATGGCCACGCGCAGCCTCGACACCCAGCAGGACCGCCTGCTCACCGCGATGATGGCGCCGTTCATGTCCTGCGGCGCGCGGCTCACCGTGTATGCGCTGTTCGCCGCCGCGCTGTTCCAGCGCAACGGCCAGAACGTGGTGTTCGCGCTGTACCTGATCGGCATCGCGCTGGCGATCGTGACCGGGCTGCTGGTGCGCCGGCGCCTGCTGGCGCGCGATCTGTCGCCGTTCCTCCTCGAACTGCCGCCCTACCATGTGCCG
Organism: Pseudomonadales bacterium; assembly: GCA_035433265.1. Taxonomy (GTDB): domain Bacteria; phylum Pseudomonadota; class Gammaproteobacteria; order Pseudomonadales; family UBA5518; genus UBA5518. Next base: position 7,100 of record DAORUQ010000106.1, read on the forward strand.
ACACTGCGCGGGCTGCTCACCCACACCTGGTTTCGCCTGCAGGGCTTCGTGCTGCGCGCCGGCAAGGCGATCGTGGCGGTGGTGCTGCTGCTGAACTTCGTGAACTCCATCGGCACCGACGGTTCCTTCGGCAACCAGAACACCGAGCGCTCGCTGCTGTCGGCGATCGGCAAGAGCATCACGCCGGTCTTCGCGCCGATGGGGCTGACCGAGGCCAACTGGCCGGCGACGGTCGGCATCTTCAGCGGCGTGTTCGCCAAGGAAGTGGTGGTGGGCACGCTGGACGCGCTCTACACCAACATGGCGCGCGCGGATGACGTGGCGCCGGAGCCCGTGAGCATCGGCGCGATGCTCGAGGAGGCCGTGGCCTCGGTGGGCACCAACCTTGCCGCGCTCGGCGACACCTTCGGCGATCCGCTGGGCATGGGCAACCTCGACGACAGCGCCGCCATCGCCGAGGAACAGGCGGTGCATTCGGGCACGCTCGGCCTGATGGCCACGCTGTTCGACGGCCAGCTCGGCGCGTTCAGCTACGTGCTGTTCGTGCTGCTGTACATGCCCTGCGTGGCCACACTGGGCGCGATCTACAAGGAGCTCGGGGGTTTCTGGGCGTTCTTTTCAGCGACCTGGAACACGGTGATCGCCTACACGCTGGCGGTGACCGTCTACCAGGCCGGCACCTTCGCCGCGCATCCGGTTTCATCCGCGGCGTGGATCGCCGGTTGCGCCGCGGCGCTGCTCGGCTGCTATGCGTGGCTCATGCACCTGGGGCGCCAGCGCGCGGGCAGTGGCAAGCTGATCCCGGTGGTGAACCTGTAACGTGGGTCCGCATTCATGCGGACATGGTCCGGCTGCCGAACGCGCATCCGAACAGGGATTCAGACCCACGGCGCGGCGCCGATTGCGCCGGCACGCGCAGCGACAGGATGCGCAGCCGATAGTCGGGATCCACGCCGAGGACGCTGGCATCGGGCAGCAGACGCCACGGCTCCTCCGGTGTAACCGGCTCGGAGGCCACCTCCACCGCGCGGTAAGCGGCTCCCGGTTCGTGGTGCACGTGCGCCCGCCCGCAGACGGAACACCGCACGATCGCGTCGCGACAGAGGTACCACAGGCTGCGGTTCAGCCGCGAGGCCACCATCTGCCGGCCATCGCTCAGCACGATGTTCAGCCCGACCTTGCTGCCGGGAGCGATCTCGTGACACCACGCCAGCACGCGCTCCAGGCCCGCACGCACCGTGCCGGGCAGATCGTCCTGCGGTCCGCGCGACCAGCGCGTGAGCAGGTAGTGGAACAGGTGCTCGCTGTCGGTCTGGCCGCGGATCGCGGCGCGGTGCAGCGGATCGGTCTCCGCGAGCATGCGCTGGCGCACCTGCCCGAAGTCCGGGATCGTCCCGTTGTGCGCGAAGGTGAAGCGCCCGTGGCGGAAAGGATGCGTGTTCTCGACGCTGGTCTGGCCCACCGTTGCGCGCCGCACATGGGCAACGACCGCATGCGCGTGCACGCGTGCGGCCTTCCTCGGGAAATGCTCGCCGTGGTAGGCCGCCCAGGCCTGCTTCTCGACACTCGGCGCGCCATCCGTATAGTCCGCCACGCCCCAGCCATGCCCGTGCACGACTCCCTCGGCATCCCCCTCGCTCTGGCGCATCAGGCTGTTCTGCGAGCGCACGAGGCTGCATTCCGCACGCGTGGGTTCGTTTGCCATCAGCGCGTAAAGCCGGCACATGTCGAGGCGCTCTCGGGGATGAACTTATCCTGAGTAAGAGCACAGATCCGGCTTCATGCAAGGCCGATGTGTGATTTTCATGGGCTTTCCGCATAATTTACGCCACATCGGCAGCTGCCGACGCGGGGTAGCCACGGCTGGTCCATACGGTGACGGTTCGCGTAGAACCGGCGTACCCCCGGAGAACTGCCATGCCCCGCCCCTTCCTGCCAGTCATCGCCAGTGTCGCGTCCCTGCTGCTGCTCGGCGGCTGCGCCCGCGCGCCCGGGTTGCCGCAAGAGACCGCCCCCTCGGCGTTCGTCATCGAGCGCGATCTCGAGGGCGCCACGGTCGCGCGGGGCGAGTTCTCGGCGATCAACGGCGTCAGGCGCGGCTTCACCGTCTACCTCGAAGGCGTGCGCTCCGGCGACACGTTCACTTTGAAGGAGCGTTTCGAGTACGACGACGGAGAGCGCGACCACAAGACCTGGGTGCTGAGGCTCGCGGGAGACGGACAATACACCGGGACGCGCGAAGATCTCGTGGGAGCGGCGCGAGGCTGGCAGGACGGCCCGGCCTTTCGCCTCGAATACGATGTGCGCCTGCCGGGCGAAAACGGCGAGCCCGGCATGAAGGTGCGTTTCCGGGACGTGATGGTGAAGACGGCCGACGGGCGCGTCCTGAACCACGCGTCGGTCGGAAAATGGGGTGTGCGCGTTGCCTCGGTGGAACTCGTCATCGAGCAGGCGCCATGAACGTCGTCCCCCGCAAGAATTCCTGAAGCGTCACCTTCCCGGCTGCGCAATGGCCATGCAACGGCGCTGCTTCGTGTTCCTCCTCGGGGGAGCAGCTGTCGCCGCGCTGACTGGCACATCCGGTTGTTCGGCCTCGCGCATCGGCGAAGCCGTGGCGTTGTCGCAGCGCAGCGAGCCGCTGCAACAGGCACCGCCCGACGCCGTGCAACGGCTGCTGATCGTGGGCGACAGCACCGGGGTGGGCACCGGCGCCAGCTCGGCGCAGGGCAGCCTGGCCGGGCTGATCGCACGCGACCACCCACGCCTGCACATCGACAACCGCTCCCGCGACGGCGCCACCTTTGCCGACGTCGTGCAGCAGCTGGAGGGCGAGGAGCGCCACGACGTGATCCTGGTGCTGGCCGGAGGCAACGACGTCACCCGCATGCGCGCGCTCGATGCGGTGCGCACCGACATCGACCGCGTGGCGTCGATGGCCAGCGCCCGCGCCACGTACGTGGTGCTGATGCCAGCCGGCAACGTGGGCAATGCGCGGTTCTTCGTGCCGCCGGTCTCGTGGCTGATGACTTCGCGCTCGCGCACCCTGCACGATCTGGTTCGCGCCGCGGCCATGCGCTATCAGCTTGCCTACGTGAACCTGTTTATGGAGCCCGAAGCGGATCCCTTCGCGAGGGCTCCGCACCTGAGCGCAGCGGATGGTTTGCACCCCAGCGACGCGGGCTACCTGGTGTGGTACCGCGAGTTGCTGGCGCAGACGGATCTCGGCGACCGGCTGTCGATATCGCGCGACGGCGCTGAATCGGCGACGGTGCCGCGCCAGGCAGCGCCGCCGCGGCGGACGTAACGGACAAAACATGAATGCGCGGGTAGCGGGCGGGGCCCGCTCCCGCACCAGTGCCGCTCACACCGTCTCGCGGCGCCAGACCGAGCCTTCGCGGGTGTCCTCGATCACGATGCCGCGCTGGCGCAGTTCCTCGCGGATGGCGTCGGCGCGCGCGAAGTCCTTCGCTTTCTTGGCCTGCACGCGCTCGGCCACCAGCGCATCGATCCCGGCGTCCTCGCTCGCATCGCCACCGCCGCCGCGACGGAAGGCCAGCGGGTCGTCACCGAGAATCCCGAGGATGGCGCCGAAGCCGCGCAGTTGCGCCGCCAGCGCGCGGGCCCGTGCCGCATCGCCCTCGCGCGCCGCGGTATTGAGCTCGCGCGCGATCTCGTGCATCAGGGCCAGCGCACCCGGCGTGTTGAAGTCGTCGTCCATCGCCTCGCGAAAGCGCGCGGCGTACGCACTCTGCGCCAGCTCCGCGGCCGGCAGCGGCGCCA
>DAORUQ010000107.1:0-2025 GCA_035433265.1 Pseudomonadales bacterium
CCGTCGATGCCGGTGCCGGCGGGCAGCCCCTGCAACGGCGCGTTACCGTCGTAGCGGTGCCGGGCATAGGTGCCGTCGGCCGCGAGCGCCCACTGCTCGGCGAAGCGCCAGTCCACGGAGTACTCGATGCCGCGGTGCTCGCTGCGCGCATCGCCCACGTTGCGCCGCTCGGCATCCTGGAAAATGATGTTCTCCTTCTGCATGTAGTAGGCGGCGAGCTGCCACGAGAGGGTCTCGCGCGTGCCGCGCCAGCCGGCCTCGATGCTGTCGACCTGTTCCGAGTCGATGTCCGCGACGAGCTGCCCGGCCTGCAGGCGGTAGAGCTCGGCGGACTGCGGCGGGCGGAAGCCGTGCGCATACGACAGCACCAGTTCCTGCCCGCCGCCGATGTCCTGCACCAGCCCGAGGTTCAGTGCCGGCTCGGTGAATTCGTCCTCGCGATCCGCCGGGCGCGAGTAGCGGCAGGGAACCGGCGCGCCGGGGCGCCCGCAGGGCGTGCCGTCCTCGCGCGTCGCGCCATCGAGCATGCGGTTGTCGTAGTCGTAGCGCTGGTGCTCCAGGCGCAGGCCCGCGTCGATGCGTGTGGCCGCCAGCGGCGTCCACGCGAGCTGCGCGAACAGCGCGCCGTTCAGGCCCTCGACCTCGTAGTCGTAGTGCTTGCCCGCCGGCAGCACGCTGTTGCCCGGCACCGCGTCGCGCTGCGTTTCCTGCAGGAAGCTCGTGCTCCACTCGCCGTCGAGGCCGGTCACGAGCTCGAGCGCATCGTCCAGCGCCACCCGCCATTCGCTCTGCCAGCCGCTGCTCTTGAAGCCGTTTTCCTCGAGCGGCTGCCCGAGCAGGAAATGCTGCAGGAAGCGCATGTCCTGGTAGCGGTAGAACGGCGTCACGCTGAGCACGCCGGGCCCGGCGTCCAGGGAGAAGCGCCCGTACCAGCGCGCGACCTGGTTGTCGCGAAAGGCCTCCGGGTTGGGGTTTTCCTTCTGCCGGCCGGAGTCCTCGTAGGCGTCCTGGCCGATCACGAAGCCGGCGGTTTCCTGCTCCAGGTTGCCGAGGCTGAGCAGCGATTGCAGCGTGACGCCGGACCATTCGGCGTCGTGGCGGTAGTTCAGCTTCTGCAGGTCGTAGCCCGAGTCGTCCTTGTAGCCGCCGTCGTGCGTGGTGTTCAGGCTGAGACGCCAGGCGCCGTTGTCCGTGCGCTCGCCGTAGCTGCCGAGCGCGCGCGCGTAGCCGTTGGGCCCGCCCGTCAGCGTGAGGCTGGCATCGCGCGCCTCGGGCGGCGGCGCGCTGATCACGTTGATCACGCCGTGCTGCGCGTTGCCCCCGTGCACCGCGGTGCCCGGGCCGCGCAGCACCTCGATGCGCGCGGCCTGCTCGCTGTTGACCTCGGACAGTTCGTTGACGTTGCAGGTGCCGGCCGGGCGCAGGCGCAGGCCGTCTTCGGCGAGATAGAACGCGCCGCAGCTGCCGGGGCCGGTGAACACCGGCGAGCGGATCGCGGTGAGGTGCTCCTGGCCGTTGCCGCGGCTGATCCAGGTGCCGGGCACGCGCGAGAGCGCCTCGCTGATGTGCACTGCGCGCACCAGTTGCAGTTCCTCGCTGCCGACGGCGCGGATGGATGCCGCGAGCTCGGAGAGCGGTTGCGGCGCGCGGCTGCCGGTGACCACCACGGTCTCGAGCTGGGCAGCGATGCCGGGCGCGGCGGGAAGGAGGGCGAGCAGCAGCGCGGCGCGCCCGCCCGGGATCGGTTTCTGCATGGGAGCCTTGTCGTGGTCTTGTGTTTACTGCGTGCCGGCGTCGATGGCATCGAGCTGGCTCTGCGCCTGCTGCTGCATCTGCTGTTCCAGCGCCTGGGCTTCGCCCGTTGCCTGTTCGTACTGCTGCTCGGGGCTGGTGGCCTGGCCACCGCCGCGCGGGCTGTTGTAGTTCATGTAGAAGGCCATCAGGATCACGACGGCGAGCACGATCAGCAGGCGTATCACGGGAACCTCCGCGGAACGGTATTCGGGGCGCGTTTCATGATAGCGC
>DAORUQ010000107.1:2125-10828 GCA_035433265.1 Pseudomonadales bacterium
GCGCTAGCGCCGGCGCGTCATCGAGCCGAGTATGCCGCGCAGGATGCTGCGCCCGAGACCCGTGCCCACGGTGCGCGCGACGCTTTTGACCAGCGCCTCGGTGGTGCTCTGGCGGTTCGAACGGCGCGGTGCCGGCTCGCGGCGGCGTTGCTCGCGCTCGCGCGCGAGTTCCTCTTTCTGTTCCGCGGCCTCGCGCGCCTCGCGCTCCTCGCGCTGCAGCCGCTCGCCGGCGCGCTGCTGCAGGATCTCGTGCGCCGAGACCGGATCCTGCGTCTTGGCGTAGCGCGCGTGCATCGGGCAGGCGGCCAGCAGCGCCTGGCGCTCGGCCTCGCTCAGCGGGCCCATGCGCGAAGCGGGCGGGCGCACCAGCGCGCGCTGCACGATCATCGGCACCCCGTGCTCGTCGAGCGTCGAGACCAGCGCCTCGCCCACGCCGAGCTCGCCGATCACCGCGCGGGTGTCGAAGGCCGGGTTCACGCGGAAGGAATCGGCCGCGGTGCGCACTGCCTTCTGCTCGGCGGGGGTGTAGGCGCGCAGCGCGTGCTGCACGCGGTTGCCCAGCTGCGCCAGCACGTCGTCGGGGATGTCGCCCGGGCTCTGGCTGATGAAATAGATGCCCACGCCCTTGGAGCGGATCAGGCGCACGACCTGCTCGACGCGATCACTGAGGGCGCGCGCCGCGCCGTCGAACAGCAGGTGCGCCTCGTCGAAGAAGAACACCATCCGCGGCCGCTCGGGATCGCCGATCTCGGGCAGATCCTCGAACAGTTCCGACATCAGCCACAGCAGGAAGGTGGTGTAGAGGCGCGGCTGGTTGATGAGCTTGCGCGCATCGAGCAGGTTGACCACGCCGCGGCCGTCGCGCGCGGTGCGCATCAGGTCCTCGAGACGCACCGCGGGCTCGCCGAAGAAGCCGGCGCCGCCGGCGTTCTCCAGCAGCATCATGCGCCGCTGGATCGCGGCGACCGAGGGGCGCGAGAAGGCGGCGTAGGCGGCGCCCAGCTCGTCGGCATGCTCCAGCAGATGGCCCAGCGTGGTGTTGAGATCCGCCATGTCGAGCAGCAGCAGGCCCTCGTCGTCGGCGAAGCGAAACGCCAGCGACAGCACCGATTCCTGGGTCTCGTTGAGCTCGAGCATGCGCGCGAGCATCTGCGGCCCCAGCTCCGAGATGCTCAGGCGCAGCGGCGTGCCGGCCTCGCCGTAGACGTCCCACAGCGCCACCGGCGCGCCGGCGAAGGACGGTTGCGGCAGGCCCATCTTCTGCCAGCGCTTGGCGATGCGCTCGCTCGGCTCGCCGGGCTGCGCCAGCCCCGCGAGGTCGCCCTTGACGTCGGCGACGAACACCGGCACGCCGGCCGCCGAGAAGCCCTCGGCGAGTCCCTGCACCGTGATGGTCTTGCCGGTGCCGGTGGCGCCGGCCACCAGGCCGTGGCGGTTGGCGATGCACAGCGGCAGCCGCACGGGCTGCTCCGCGGCGCCGATCAGCAGGGTGTTGTCGTCCATCGGTCTCAGTCTCCGTCGGTGGTGTCGAGCGCCGCGAGCAGTTCGGCATCGCGATCATACAGGTCGCGCTTGAAGAGCACGTCGCCATCGTCCTCGATCGCGACGGTCCAGTAGTAGAGCAGGATCGGCACCGGTCGCGCGAGCGCCACGCGCTGTGTCTTCAGGTCGGCGAACTTCGCCTCGACCTCGGCCTCGCTGCGTCCCTCGGCCTCGAGCAGCAGCAGGGCGAGGCGGCGCGCCTCCTCGATGCGGATGCAGCCCGAGCTGAATGCCCGCTCGGCCTGCAGGAAGACCTTGCGCTCGGGCGTGTCGTGCAGGTAGACGGCATGGGCGTTGGGGAACATGAACTTCACCTGCCCCAGCGCGTTCTCCGGCCCCGGATCCTGGCGGATCACCCAGGGCAGGTTCTTGCCGGAGTAGCGCCGCCAGTCGACGCTGGCCGGATCGACCTCGCGCCCGTCCGCGCCCAGCACGCGCATGTGGCGCTTGGCGAGATAGCCGAGGTTCTTGCGTATCTCCGGGAGCACGTCGTTGGTGAGGATGGTGGGCGGTACGGTCCAGGTGGGGTTGAATTCCAGGTAGCGGATGGCGGAGCGGAAGATCGGGGTCTTGCGGTAGGGGCGCCCGACCGCCGCGCGGCTGCGAAGCAGTTCGACGCCCTCGCGCACGTAACGCACCTCGAAGCCGGCGATGTCCACCAGCACGTGGGTGGGCGGCAGGTCGTGCAGCAGCCAGCGCGCGCGCTCGAGGTTGACGCGGATCTGGTCGATGCGCGCGTCCACGCTCACGTTGGCCGCGGCGAGCGTGCGCTTGCCCACGGCGGCGTCCGCCGCGAGCAGGTGGCGTGCCTGGAAGTGGCGCACCGCGGCCTCCAGCGCAGGATCGTAGAACTGCGGATCGGCGCCGGTATCCGCCGCGAGGTCGCCGCTGGCGAGCAGGCGCTGGCGCAGCAGCGCCACCCGCGGCGAGTGTTCGCCGGGGCGCAGCGTGGGGCCTTCGGGAATTTGCGGCCAGCCGCCGCGCGCGGCGATGCCGCGGTACTCCGCCAGCCCGCGCTTCAGGCCCTGGTAGACGGGGCTCTGCGGGGCCAGGCGCTGCAGCGTGCCCGCGATATCGCCGGAGTCCACCGCTGCGGCGAGCTGCGCGATGGCAGCGGCGCCCAGTTCCGGGCTGTGCAGGTCGATTTCCGCCTCGACGCTGAGCGGATCGAGCTTGCCGCCCAGGTGGTGGGCGGCGAGGCGGATCAGCGCATCGCTGCGCAGCAGCTCCATGCCCGGAGCCTCGGCGGGCTCGTCGGGCGGTGCCGCCAGCAGCGCGGCAAGGTGGTAGTCGGCGGGCCGCAGCCCCTCGCTCTCGACACCCTGCACGGCGGCGAGCAGGTGTGCGCGCGCTGCGGGATCCGTCCACGCCGGCTGTTGCGCCCGCAGGACGTAGAACTCGTGCAGCAGCGCGCTGTCGCGCACGCGCGCGGCGCCGACGCGCAGCTCCCCGTGCTGCGCGAGCTGCGCCAGCGCGCGCGCCAGGGCGTCGTCGGCGCGCAGCGGGGCGGTTGCAAGGGCAGTGAGCAGCAGGGCGAGAAGCGTCGGGTACAGGATGCGCGGCATTGAGTCAAGCTTTACCAATCAGTCACTTGCGGCTATTTTGACGAAGCACCCTCACGATCCGCTGGCTCCGACCGGGTGCACCTTAGCAGCTTCGCTACCAATAATCGCACTGGAGTCGTCATGCAGTATCCGACCGATCCTTCTGCGTTCCCGCGTCCGGACAGCCGGCGCGGATTCCTCAAGCGCCTGGCCGCGGCCGGCGCTCTGGGCGCGATGGGTACCCGTGCCCTCGCCGCGCTCCCGGGCCCGGTGAGCACGCCGGCACCGGTGCGCGAGCTCGGTTTCCTCAACCTGCACACCGGCGAGAAGCTGCGCGTGCCCTACTGGGAAAACGGCCGCTACCTGCAGGACGCGCTGGCCGAGATCAACCACGTGTTGCGCGATCATCGCGCCAACGCGGTGCATGCCATCGACACCGGGCTGCTCGACCTGCTGGCCCGGCTGCAGGCCGCGGTCGGCAATTCGCGCGCCTTCGAGGTCATCTCGGGCTACCGCGCGCCAACCAGCAACGAGATGCTGCGCGCGCGCAGCTCCGGCGTGGCGCAGGGCAGCCTGCACCTGCAGGGCAAGGCCATCGACATCCGCCTGCCGGGTTCGGACCTGCTGCGCCTGCACCAGGCTGCGGTCGGGCTGAAAGGGGGCGGCGTGGGGCTCTACCGTGCGTCGAACTTCATCCACGTCGACACCGGTCGCGTGCGCTACTGGTGATCCCCCGGGCGCGCGGCGTTCAGCCGCGCGCCGCCTTGTCGAGCTCCTTCGGGAAGCGTCGCGCGAGGCACATCCATTCGCCGGGTGTCTCGCGAATCCATGACTCGAACAACGCATTGAGCTGGGCGCTCATGTCGAGCGCCTGCGCGGCCTGCGCCGCGCCGGCATCGCGCGGGCGGATCGGCGCGCCCATCGTCACGCGGTAGCGCGCGCCGCCCAGGCGCTCCACGCGCACCGGCACCAGTTCGCAGTCCTGCTTCAGCGCGAGCCGCGCGGGCACCGTGTTGGTCATCGCGGCATGGCCGAAGTACGGCACCGCCTCGCCCTGGTCGAGGCGCGTGTCGCAGGCGAGGCCGACGGAATGCCCGGCGCGCAGCTCCGTGATCAGGCTGCGGATGCCGCCCGTGCTGGGTATCCAGCGCACCCGGAGCCGCTCGCGCAGCTGCAGCACCTGCGCGGCGATGAGCGGGTTGCTCTCGCTCGCGTACAGCGAGGTGATGGGCAGCCCGAAGTGCGCGCCGACCAGGTTGGAGAGTTGCCAGGCCCCCACGTGCGCGGTGACCAGCACCATCGGCCGCCCGCCTTCCTGCAGGCCGCGGATCGAGGGGTCGGCGCGGAACTCGAGGCGCCGCTCGCGCTCGGCCCAGATGCGCTCGCTCTGCACCAGTTCGGCGATCGCGGCGCCGAGGTGCGCGAAGATGCGTCGGCGCAGCCGCGCGCGCTCGTCAGCCGGGAGCGCGGGAAAGGCGATCGCGAGATTGCGTGCCACCTTGTCCCACATCGGCAGCAGCGGGCCCAGCACGCCGGTCACGCGCATCGCGAGCGCGGTGGCGCGCTCGGGCGACAGGGCGCGCAGCAGCCCGATCACGCCACGGATGAAGGCGGCTTCCAGCCACCACGCGGCGCGCTTGAGGCCGGGCAGCGCACGCGCGAGCCGCTTCGGGATCAGCAGGTGCTCGGCCATGCCGCTTGCGCCGCTTGCGCGCTCAGGCGCGCCGCGCCACGCCGTCGGCCGGGAAGGTGCCGAAGACCTTGTCCCACAGCGGCGAGCTGACGCCGAAGCGCTTGCCCTCGGCGCCGTAGTGGTGCTGCAGGTGGTAGACCTTGAGGTAATGCAGCCACGGGTGCTTCATCGCGAAATGGTGCGTGGCGTAGTGGATGTAGTCGTAGACCAGGTAGCCGACGATGAAGAAGGCACAGAAGGGCTCGATCCACGGCGCCGGCACGACCAGGCGGAACACCTGCCACAGCAGGAACATCACGATGATCGCGCCGGCCGGCGGCATCACCAGGCGCGTCTTGTCGCGCGGGGCGTCGTGGTGCACGCCGTGGAACATGAAGACCAGGTACTTGCCGACGCGGCCGGTGGCCGGGTAGTGGAACACGAAGCGGTGCAGCAGGTACTCGCTCAGCGTCCACACGATGAGGCCCGCGAGCGCGACGCCGAGCAGGCCCGCGGCGGGCAGTTCGTGCACGAAGACGCTGCGCCACAGCAGCCAGGCCACGACCGGGCTCCAGAACAGCAGCGGCACGATCGGGTGCACGTGCGTCAGTGCCTCGAGGAAGTCGTTGCGAAACAGCCGGATCGAGGGTTCCTGCTGCAGGGTGCGGGTGTTGTCAGCCATCGGTGAGCTCCCTTGCTGGCGACGGATTGGCGGCGGGCGGCGTCGGCGCGGCATGATTCTGCACGCGCCCGCGTCGCACGGCGTAGGCGGATTTGGGCCACAGGCGCTTGGACGGGAACCAGTCGCCCGGACGCGCGCGGATCCACTGCTCGAACAGCGCATGCACGCTCCCGGTCATGCGGATGGCGCGCTCGATCTCGTCCCCGCCCGCGGGCACCGCGACGGGCGGATGGAAAGTCACGCGAAAGCGCGCCCCCTGCAGGCGCTCGACGCGGATCGGGACCAGGTCGAAACCGTAGCGCAGCGCGAGGCGCGCGGGGATCAGCGTGGTGCACTTGGGGTGGCCGAACAGCGCGACGTCCTTGCCGCTGTCGACGCGCCGGTCCATCACGATGCCGACCGAGGTGCCCTGGCGCAGCGCGTGCAGCATCGGGCGCATGCTCTCGTCGCGCGCGAGCAGTTCGCAGCCGATCCGCGTGCGCCAGCGGTTCAGCAACTCGTCGAGCAGGGGATTCGTGGGCGGCGCATACACTGCCGCGAGCGGCACGTTGCGGCGCGCGATCGCGGCGGCGATGACTTCCCAGTTGGCCTGGTGCGCGCTGACGAACACCGAGGGCTGCGTGGCGTCGCGCAGGGTGCGGATGTCGCCGAGGACCTCGATGGCAATGCGCGCACCGTTCTCGCCGAAGGCGATTTCGTCGAGGTGGGCGTATTCGGCGAACACCGCGCCGGCGTTGCCCCAGGCCTGACGCGCGATGCGCTTGCGCTCGTCCTCGGACTTGTCGGGAAAGGCGAGACGCAGGTTGTCATCGAGCGCGCGCCCCTTGCGAAAGCGCGGCCCGAGCGCCGCGCCGATGCGCGCGCCGAGGCGCGAGGCGGCATCCACCGGCAGGCGGCGGATCAGCCACAGCAGCGTGCCGAAAAAGGCGCGGTCGAGGCGGTAGAGCACGGCCTCGATGGCGCCGTGGCGTTCGCCGAGCGCGCGCAGTCGATGTCCGAGGATGAAGCGTGCCATGCGAATCGGTCAGCCCTGACGAGTTACGCGCGGAGCAGTGAGCATGGCCGAAGTCTATCGCAGCGCGCCGGGAGGGGCACGGCATAACTGACGGCGCGAAAGCGGAACTTTTTACCGATTCCGCGCTGCTCGGCGTGGTGCCGGCAGGCTCGCTATACTGCGCGCACCGCCTGCATCGGGACACCCGCATGATCGAGATCGACATCGGCGTCGCGCAGCGCTTCCTGGTGGCCCTGCTGATCGGGGCGCTCGTCGGCGTGGAGCGCGAGAAGAGCCAGAGCGCGAGCGGTCACCGTTCGATCGCCGGGCTGCGCACCTTCATCCTGCTGGCGCTGCTCGGTTCGGTGTCGGCGTGGATTGCGCTGCACGTGGGCGGCGCGCTGGTGTTCGCCATCACCCTGGGCGCGGTCGCGCTGGCGGTGGTGACCGGGTATGTGCTGGAGATTCGCGCGCAGCCCGACAAGCTGGGACTGTCGAGCGAATTCGCGGCGATCGCGGTGTTCCTGCTCGGCGGCGTGGTCATGTACGGCTACCCCGAGCTCGCGGTGGCGCTCGGCATCGTGACCTCGGCGGTGCTCGCCTTCAAGCAGCCGCTGCACGGCATGGTGGCGCGCGTGGGCCTGGACGATATCTACGCGGTGCTGAAGCTGCTGATCGCGAGCTTCATCGTGTTGCCGCTGCTGCCCAACCACGCGGTGGATCCCTGGGGGGCGCTGAATCCCTACACGCTGTGGCTGCTGGTGATCCTGATCTCGGGCCTGTCGCTGGTCGGGTATGTCGCGGTCAGGTTGCTGGGCGAGGCGCACGGTACCGTGCTCACCGGCTTCGCCGGCGGGCTGGTGTCATCCACCGCGGTGAGCCTCAGCTTCGCGCGCCAGAGCCGCACCGATCCAGGCCCGGTGGCCGCCGATGCGCTCGCCGCCGGTATCCTGACCGCGTGGGCGGTGATGTTCGTGCGCGTGATGATCACCGTCGCGATCGTCAACCGCGAGCTGCTGCCCACGCTGGTGCGCGGATTCGGCGTGATGGCGCTGGCGGCGGCAGGGATGGCGCTGGCCTTCTACGTGCGCGGGCTGCGCCGTGCCAGCGTCACCGCGCGCGGCGATTCGCTGCCGGTGAAGAACCCGTTCAGCCTCGGCTCGGCGGTGCAGTTCGCGCTGCTGTTCGCGGTGGTGCTGGTGATCGTGGAGCTCACGCAAAAGTACGCGCCGGTCGAAGGCCTCTACGTCGTGGCCGCCGTCGCGGGGCTCACCGACGTGGATGCGATCACGCTGTCGATGGCGCAGGGCTCGCGCGGTGGCATCGGCTTCGCGGTGGCCACGCACGCGATCGGCATCGCCGCGGTGTCGAACACGCTGGTGAAATGCACCATGGTGCTGGCGCTGGGGCGCGGCCCGCTGCGCCCGCGACTCGCGGTCGCGACGGCCGTGCTCGTCGCCTGCGGGGGGCTGGCGGCGCTCATCGTCAACTGAACCCCCAGACCGCCTGCCTGCGCGCCGACGGCAGCTGGTCGATCCATTGAACCCGTGACCTACGAGGGACGGGGCTTGCGTGGCCGGGTGCTGCGGTGCGGGGGCGGCGTTTCGCCGCGGCGATTGCCGGTGCCCGCGGGCTGGAAGCTCGGCACCAGGTGCTTCTTGCCGTTGCCGATCAGCTCGGCGCGGCCCATGCGTTTGAGCGCCTCGCGCAGCAGCGGCCAGTTCTCGGCGTCGTGGTAGCGCAGGAAGGCCTTGTGCAGGCGGCGCGTCTTCATCGCGCGCGCCGTTTCGACTTCCTCGCCGTCGCGGCGCACGCGCTTGAGCGGGTTGCGGCGCGAGTGGTACATCGTGGTCGCGAGCGCCATCGGGGTCGGCAGGAAGGTCTGCACCTGGTCGAGGCGAAAGCCGTTGCGCTTGAGCCACAGCGCCAGGTTCAGCATGTCCTCGTCGCGCGTGCCGGGGTGTGCCGCGATGAAGTAGGGGATCAGGTACTGCTCCTTGCCGGCCTCGCGCGAGAAGCGGTCGAACATCTCCTTGAAACGCTCGTAGGTGCCGATGCCCGGCTTCATCATCTTCGACAGCGGGCCTTCCTCGGTGTGCTCGGGCGCGATCTTCAGGTAGCCCCCGACGTGGTGCTGCGCCAGCTCCTTGACGTACTCGGGGCTTTGCACGGCCAGGTCATAGCGCAGGCCCGATCCGATCAGGATCTTCTTGATGCCCTTGAGCCCGCGCGCACGGCGGTAGATCTTGACCAGCGGGCCATGGTCGGT
>DAORUQ010000108.1:0-3523 GCA_035433265.1 Pseudomonadales bacterium
CGCCGCCTCCGACGAGGACCTCTACGACTTTCGCGAGTTCACCTCGGCCCTGGTGCCCTCCGAGCGCAGCAATGTCTACGCGAGCGCGCAGCTGGACCTGAACGAGCGCACCGCGGCGATCGCGGAATTCGGCTTCGCGGACAACGAGTCCGAGGCCACGCTGGCCCCCACGCCGGTATTCACGGCCTTCGAGAGCCTGCCGCTGACGGTCTCCGCGGCGAATGCGTACAACCCCTTCGGCACGGACATCACGGACCTGCGCCGGCGCTTCGTCGAACTCGGCGCGCGCGAGCAGCTGAATCGCTCGCAGACCGCGCGCACCGTGCTGGGGCTGGAAGGGCTGGCGGGCAGCAACTGGGAGTGGGACGCGACGTGGCACTGGAGCCGCACCGAGAGCGAGGAGATCCTCGAGCGCCTGATCGACGGCGACCGGCTGCAGCATGGCATCGGCCCCGCCGCGGATTGTCGCGCCGACGCCGGCTGCGTGCCGGTGAACCTGTTCGGCCCGCCCGGCTCGGTCGATGCGCGGCAGCTGGACTACCTGCGCGCCGCAACGCAGGTGAGCGGCCAGTCCAGGCTGTACGGGCTGGAGGCCAACGTCTCCGGGCCACTCGCGAGCCACGCGGCCGGCGAGATAGTGCTCGCCGCCGGCGCCAGCTGGCGCCACGAATCCACCGCCTCGCACACCGAACCGGGCAACCCCGCCCATGCGCTGGGCGGCAGCGATATCAGCGCGGCCTCGGGCAACCGCTCGGTGGGAGAGGGCTGGGGCGAAGTGCTGGTACCGCTATGGGCCGACGGCGAGGACGCTCACCGCGTGGACCTGGACCTGGCCGGGCGCTACTCGCACTACAGCGATTTCGGCCACACCGCCAACGGCAAGGTCGGCCTGCGCCTGCGACCGGTGCCGAGCGTCCTGCTGCGCGGCACCTGGTCGCAGGGATTCCGCGCACCCTCGCTGCTCGATCTCTACGAAACCGGCCAGCACACGCAGGCTTTCCTCACCGACCCCTGCGCGGTGGCCGCGAACGTCGGCACGCTGCCCGGCTGCGCGCTGCCCGGCGACCCCACGCGCACGCAGTACCTCGCGGTGATCGGCGGCAACGCCGAGCTCGAGGCCGAGCAGTCGAACAGCCTGACCGCCGGCCTGGTCTGGACGCCCGCCGGTGCGCCCGGACTGATGGTCGCGCTGGATGCCTTTCGCATCGAGCAGCGCGACGTGGTCGATGCCAGCGCGCAGTACATCCTCGACCTGAACGCGCGCAGCGGCGCCTTCGCCGAACGCGTGCTGCGCGATGCCGAGGGCAACCTGCAGCGCGTCAACGCCACCAACATCAATGTCGGCGAGCGCCAGGTCGCGGGGGCGGACCTCGACCTGCGCTACCGCCTGCCCGCGCTGCCCGTCGGCCGGCTGACGCTGTCGCTGGAAACCTCGTACATCCACGAATACCTCGACCAGCTCGACCCCTCGGCGCCTAGCGAGGACATCACGGGCCAGTTCGCCGACGAGGCATCGGGCGGCATGGGCGCCATTCCGCAATGGAAGTCGCGCCTCGGGCTGCAATGGAGCCGCGCGCACTGGGAGGCGAGCTACCGCCTGTACTATGCGAGCGCGCTGAAGGAACAGGTACCCAACTCCATGCGCCGGCGCGAGATCGACGACTGGCTGGTGCACGATGTTCAGCTGGTGCGCCAGTTCGGGCTGCTCGAGGGCCTGCGCGTGGCCCTCGGCATCGACAACGTGCTGGATCGCGCGGCGCCCTTCTCCGCCTCGGCCTTCAATGACAACGTCGATGGCCGCACCCACGATCTGCGCGGCCGTTACTGGTACGCCAGGCTGACCCAGGAATTCTGAGCATGAGCGCACGCACCCGGCACCTCGAGGCGGCACGGCGCTTCCAGGGCCTGAACCAGCCGGCGGCAGCCGAGGCAGCGTGCCGCGAACTGCTCGCGCGGGAACCCGGGGACCGCGAAGCCCTGGAGCTGCTCGCCTGGGCGCTGGTGCAGCGCGGCGAGCTCCACGGCGCGCTCGACGCGCTGCAGGCGCTGAGCCGCGCCTGGCCCGCCGAGCCCCGCTATCTCACGAAGCTGGCGGAGCTCGCGCTGCGCACCGGCGCGAGCGGGCTCGCGCGCGCGGCCTACGAGCGACTGATCGCCATGCACCCGCGCGTGCCGCTGTTCCGCTACCTGTTCGCCAAGGTGCTCACGGAGGCCAACGCGCCGCGCGCGGCGCTGGCCGAGTACGCGCGCGCGCTGGAGCTGGGCATCGATCAGCCCGAGGAAACGCTGGTGTGCATGGCCAGCCTGCACAGCGCGCTGCACGAGACCGCGCAGGCCGAGGCCTTGCTGCAGCGCGCGACCGGGTGCAAGCCCGACTATGTGCCGGCACTCTTCAACCTGGCCACGCTGGTCGAGGAACGCGGCGAGCGCGCCACGGCACTCGCACTCTACGAGCGCGTCATCGCGCTCGACCCGGGTTTCGAGCAGGTCTTCGCGCGCGTGGCGCAGCTGCGCAGGTTCGAGCGCGCCGACGATCCGCTGATCGCGCGCATGCTGGCCGAGCTGGAGTCACCGGCGCTCTCGCCGGGGGCGCGCGAGAGCCTGCACTACGGCCTCGGCAAGGCCTACGACGACTGCGCCGAGTACGTACGCGCCTTCCGGCATTACGCCGCCGCGAATGCGCTGAGCCGCTCACGCGTGCCTCCCTACGATCCTGCCGCGCAGGAGCGCCTCATCGACGCGATCATCACGCAGTGCTCGCGCGAGTGGTTCGAGCGCGTGGCGCCGGTAGCGGACGCGAGCCCGGTGTTCATCTGCGGGATGTTCCGCTCCGGCACCACGCTGATCGAGCAGGTGCTGGGCTCGCACCCCTCGATCACCACGGGCGGCGAGCTGGTGTACTTCCCGCGCCGTGTCGCCGCCGACATCGTGCCCTACCCCGCGGCGCTCGCATCGATCGCGCCCGCGGTGCTCCAGGCGATTGGCAGCGGCTACCTCGACTACCTGCGCGAGTCCTTCCCCGGGGCCGCGCGCGTGACCGACAAACGCCCCGACAACTTCCTCTATCTCGGGTTGATCAAGGCGTTGTTTCCGCGCGCGCGCATCGTGTACGCCAGCCGCAACGTGCTCGACAACGCGCTGTCGCTCTGGGCCCAGAACCTCGATGCGCGCTTCAACTACGCCAACGACCTACGCCACATCGTGCACTACAACGCCCAGCTGCAGCGGCTGATGGCGCACTGGGGCACGCTGTTCGGCGAGGACATCCTCGAGGTGAACTACGACCGCTTCGTGGCCGACCAGCGGCCACAGACCGCGCGCCTGCTCGAGTTCTGCGGCCTGGACTGGAGCGACGCGGCGCTGCGCTTTCACGAGCGCGACAGCACGGTGCGCACCGCGAGCCTGTGGCAGGTGCGCCAGCCGCTGTACCAGCGCTCCTCGGGCCGCTGGCGGCATTACCGCGACGAGCTCGGCGAAATCCTCGACTACCTGCGCGAGCTGGGCCTGGCCGGGATGGCCGAGG
>DAORUQ010000108.1:3623-8461 GCA_035433265.1 Pseudomonadales bacterium
CTCGGCGAAATCCTCGACTACCTGCGCGAGCTGGGCCTGGCCGGGATGGCCGAGGACCCGGCCTGAGCCCGTATTTCTCCTTCATCGAACAGGAACAGCCACCAATGCACGCTCCGCGACGCCCGCTTCTGCACGCACTGCTGCTCGCCACCGCCCTGCTCGGCGCCAACGCCGGCCACGCCGCGGGGGCGCCCGACGTGCGCGAGCTCATGAGCGCGGAAGAATTCGGCGCCGCCGGGCTGGGCCGGCTGACGCCCGCGGAGATCGAGGCGCTGAACGCCTGGCTGATCCGCTACACCGCCGGGGAAGCGCCGGTGCTGCGCGCGAGCAGCCCCGCCGTGCGCGAGGAGGTGCGCAAGAGCGAGGCCACCGTTATCCGCAGCCGCATCGCCGGCCCGTTCGCGGGCTGGAGCGGGCGTACGCTGTTTCGCCTCGAGAACGGCCAGGTCTGGCAGCAGCGCATGAGCGGGAGCTGGCGCCACCGCGCGGACTCGCCCGAGGTCGAGATCCGAAAGAACCTGCTCGGCATGTGGGAAATGCGCGTGCTCGAAAGCGGGCGCCAGGTCGGGGTGACGCGGATCGAGTGATGGCGGCGGCGGTAATTTTTCACATTTCTTTCGTGGTCACCGATTGAGGAAGTGTCATCTTCGTTCGTCTCAGGTCTTGTGAACGGCTTCCGGCCGGCGGTCGGGCCGTATCCAATTCCAATCGACGAGGAGACAACGCATGTACAAGAGATCGCGTCTGGCGCTATCCGTAGCAGCCGCCGTGGGAGCCATCGCATCGACCGGCAGCCTGCCGGCCCTTGCCCAGGACCCGGCTGCCCAGCAGATTGAAGAGGTCGTCGTCACCGGTTCGCGCATCCGGCGCACCGACCTGACCAGCATGAGCCCCATTTCCGTGTTCGACGAGGCCGCGCTGGACCGCCAGGGCTCCACGACGCTGGAGCGCTTCTTCGTGAGCCTGCCCTCGGTGAGCGGCGCCGACTTCGGCTCCGGCGTCAACAACGGCACCGCGGGCTGGTCCACGGTGTCGCTGCGCGGCCTCGGGCCGACGCGCACGCTGGTGCTGCTGAACGGCAACCGCATGGCCTCGGCCGGCGTCAACGGCTTCGTGGACCTGAACCTGATCCCGTCCTCGCTGATCGAGCGCGTCGAGGTGCTGCGCGACGGCGCCTCCACCATCTACGGTTCGGACGCGATCGCCGGCGTGGTCAACCTGATCACCAAGTCCGACTTCGACGGCGTCGAGGTCGAGGGCCAGTACGACGAGTCGGGCGAGGGCGACGGCGAGCAGAAGCTGTTCGCGATCACCTTCGGCAAGAGCTTCGAGCGCGGCAATATCGTCGTCAACGGCCAGTACCAGGAGCGCGACGAGATCTGGCAGGGCGAGCGCAGCTTCTCCGAGTGCGCCTTCCGCGAGCGCGGCAGCGTCGCCGCCGGCACGCGCGAGCGCTTCTGCGGCGGCTCGGGCACTGCCTACCCCGCGACGGCCTACATTTCGGCCAACGATTTCGCCAGCCCCTTCGTGAAGGACGGCGGCGTACCGCGCCCCTACAACGCCGCGACCGACGCGTTCAACTACGCGGCCGCCTCGTACATGGTGACGCCGCAGGACGTCTACAGCTTCTTCAGCTCGGGCAATTACGACCTCATCGAGAGCAGCCCGGTCGGTACCGTCAGCGCCTTCATGGAAACCCAGTTCTCCAACCGCGAATCGGCCCAGCTGCTGGCGCCGGAAGGCACTTTCTGGGGCCCGCTGGTGCCCACCACCAACCCCGGCAACGTCTTCGGCGAGCCGGCCTACGCCTACCGCCGCCTGGTGGAGACCGGCGGGCGCCGCGCCGAGCAGGACGTCAACGTCTGGCGCGGGCTGATCGGCCTGAAGGGCGAGCTGAACAACGGCTGGGGCTGGGACCTGTCGTACAACCGCTCCGAGTACCGCGACGACTCGGTGGACCTGTACCGCGGCAACGTGCCCAAGATGAACACGCTGATCGACCCCGAGCTGTGCGCGGCCGACCCGGCCTGCCCCGGCGTCTGGGATCCGTTCGCGATCAACACGCTGACGCCGGAAATGATCGCCTACGGGCTGTCGAACGCGCGCTTCACCGACGAGTCGACGCTGCGCACGATCCAGTTCAACCTGACCGGTGACTTCGGCGGCCTCGAGCTGCCCGGCGGCAAGCCGCAGTGGGCGGTCGGTTACGAGACGCGCGAGGAAGAGGGCAGCCTGACCTACGACGACAACGTGCTGGCCGGCAACGTCTACAGCTACGCGGGCGCCAACACCGCGGCCGATTACGAGGTCGACGAGTTCTACGCCGAACTGAACCTGCCGCTGATCGCCGACATGCCCTTCGCGCACGCGGTGACGGCCGAGATCTCGACGCGCGTGTCCGACTACGACTTCCTTGGCGACGAGGAGGACGTGTGGAAGTACGCCCTGGAGTGGGCGCCGATCGCGGACCTGCGCCTGCGCTACACCTACTCCGAGGGCTTCCGCGCGCCGAACATCGACGAGCAGGCATCGCCGGAAGAGAACACAGCGGCCACCTACACCGAGCCCTGCGTGGAATGGGGCGCCAACCCCGACGCGATAGTGCGCGCCAACTGCGCGGCAGACGGCCTGCGCCCGGACTTCACGCTGTCCTCGGACCAGGCACAGAGCCTGCAGGGCGGCAACGCGAACCTGGCGCCCGAGGAATCGGAATCCACCACTTTCGGCGTCGTGTGGACCCCGAGCTTCCTCGAGGACTTCTCGGCCACGGTGGACTGGTATGAGATCGAGATCGAGGGCGCCATCGGCTCGCTGGGCGTCGATGACATCGTGACCGGCTGCTACTCCAGCGCGAACTTCTCCTCGCCGCTGTGCTCGCTGATCCTCGGGCCGGCTGCCGTGGGCGAGAATGCAAACCCGAACTCGCCGCGGCGCAACGTGATCGGCCTGATCTCGGGGCCGGACATCCGCCTCGGCAACCTCTCGACCTTCGAGACCAAGGGCATCGACTTCTCGATGAACTACGTGTTCAACGCGGTGTGGGACGGGGCGCTGAACCTCTCGCTGGACGGCACCTGGCTCGACAGCTACGAGTACACCTCGGGGCCGGGCATACCGGCCACCGAACTCTCGGGCTATTACGGCACGGATCCCTACCAGGGTGACGTCCCGGCCGCGTTCCCCGAGCTGAAGATGAACTTCGTGGCCGCGTACTCGCGCGACAACTGGGGCGGCAGCTACACCATCCGCTGGATGGACGAAGTGGAGGACGTGGCCAGCACCTGCGCCGGCAGCCAGCTGTCGTGTGACGCCGACGCCTACGACTACCACGACGTGCAGGGCTACTACGAGTGGAAGAACGTCACGTTCACCGCCGGCGTACGCAACCTGTGGGACGAGGAGCCGCCCTACGTGTCGAACTTCGGCGACATGAACACGCTGAACTTCAGCTACGACACCGCGGGCCGTTACTACTACACCCGCATCAGCGCGAAGTTCTGATCCGGCGTGACCGGGGGTCGCCGCGAGGCGACCCCGCATCCTTCAAGCCCCTCTCCGGAGGGGCTTTTTTGTTGTGGGTCGGCCCGATCCTGCAATAATCCGCGCCTCCAACCGTCACGACCCGAAGCCGATGCCCGACCCGCGCCGGACCCTCGCCGAAGCTCTCGAGCTGTTCCGTGGCAAGCGTTACGCGCAATGCGCGCGCACGCTCGAGCCGCTGTGCGCGGCCGGCGAACCCGCGGGCGCGCTGTCGCTGGCGGCGATGGCGCTGTCACTGGCGGGCGAGGACGAGGCGGCGACGCGCTGCTTCGAGCGCTATCTGGCGCGCCAGTCCGCGGATGCCGCGGCGTGGAACAACTTCGGCAACCACCTGAGAACGCGCGAGCCCGGGCGCGCGATCGACTGTTACGGCAAGGCGATCGCGCTGAAGCCGGATTTTGCGGATGCGCGCTTCAACCTGGCGCTGCTGCACAACGAGCGTCGCGCGCATCGCGCGGCGCTCACGGCGCTCGCGCCCGGTGCGCACGCACCCTGTACGCCGCGCGAACACGCGCTGGCAGCCTCGCTGCACCTGCGTCTGCACGAATGGAACGCGGCCGCGCCGCACCTCGAGGCGCAACTCGCGCACGAGCCCGCGGATGCGCGCACGCGACTGAACCTCGCGGTGGCGCAACGCATGCGTGGCGAGCCCGAGGCGGCGCTGCGCACGCTCACCGCGGCAGGCGATGCGGCCCCCGGGGCGCTGCGTTTCGAGCGGGCATCGATCCTGCTCGAGACCGGCCGCATCGGGGCAGCGCGCGCGCTGTTCGAGCACGTCATCGCGCAGGACCCTGCGCACCTCGGTGCGCACGAGGCGCTCGACAAGATCCACTTCGAAACCGGCGCGCATGAGCGGGTAGGGCAGAGCCTGGCACAGGCTCTCGCGCAGAGCGCCGATCCGGCGCTCGCCACCGCGCTGGCGCTGCAATACGAGCGGATCGGCGCGCGCGAGCGTGCACGGGAAGTCATCGAGCGCCTGGCGCCCGCCCAGCGCGGCACCGAGGCCATGCGCCTGCACGCGCGCCTGCTGGTGGTTGCGGGCCATGCGGAGCAAGCCGAGCGCGAGCTCGCCGCCTGCCTCGCGCAGCACCCGGGTGAACGCGGCGCGCGGCTGGATCTCGCGCGCCTCCTGATGCGGGCAGACCGAGCGCCCGAGGCCGCGCAGCTGCTGGAGCACGCCCTGGCGCAACATCCCGGGGACCAGCTGCTGCTGGCAAACCTCGGCACAGCCTGGAAACTCTGCGCCGATGCGCGCCACGAGGCGCTGTTCGATGTCGCGCGCCTGGTGCGCAGCTACA
>DAORUQ010000108.1:8561-10797 GCA_035433265.1 Pseudomonadales bacterium
GCCGATGCGCGCCACGAGGCGCTGTTCGATGTCGCGCGCCTGGTGCGCAGCTACACACTGCTGGACTTCGGGCTGGATGCGGACTTCCTCGCCGAGCTCGCCGCCTTGCTGCGCGGCATGCACCACGCCACGCACCACCCGCCGGACCAGTCGCTGCGCGGCGGCACGCAGACGGTGGGCAACCTGCTAACGCGCCGCGAAGCGCCCATCGTGCGCCTGCGCGGTGCGATCGAGGCCGTGCTGGCGCAGTACGTGGCGCAGCTGCCCACCGATGCGGAGCATCCCTTCCTGCGACGGCGCCCCGAACGCTGGCGCTTCGCGGGCTCGTGGTCGGTGCTGCTGCGCAGCCAGGGTTTCCACGTGCCGCACACCCATGGCCAGGGCTGGATCAGCTCGGCGCTCTACGTCGCGCTGCCACAGGGGCTGCAGGGCAGGGAGGGCTGGCTGGAGTTCGGGCGCAGCGACCTCCAGCTGCCGCTTGCGCAGGACCCGCCCGCGCTTGCGCTGGCGCCGCAGGTGGGCCGGCTGGTGCTGTTCCCCTCGTATCTGTGGCACGGCACGGTGGCGTTCGCCGCGCCGGGCGAGCGGCTGACCGTCGCCTTCGACGTGAGCCCCGCGAACTGAGCCCTAGAGGAATAGCTCGTCGCTGCGGCTGCGTTCGGCGATACGCTCGCCGCCGAGGCGAAAGTCGCCGATGCCCTCGACGAGCCGCGTGCATGCCAGTCGCTCGGCCTCGCTGAGCCAGGGATTCCAGGTGTCCATCAGCAGGATCACGCGCAGCTCGCCGCTGCGGTTCCACGCCTCGTGCTCGAAGGTATCGTCGAAGACCATCACCTCGCCCTCGCGCCACGCGTGCGGTTCCTCACCGAGCACGTGCAGCGCGCAGCCGGGCGGCACCACCAGCGGCAGGTGCGCCACCACGCGCGCGTTGGTCACACCGCGATGCGGCAGGATGTGGGCGCCGGGGCGCAGCAGCGAGAACAGGATTTCCGGGCCGTGGTCGCGGATCGCGACGCGCGGCAGCCGCTCCAGCGCCGCCGTGGTAACGGGACAGCGCGCGCAGTTCGCGTCGAAGCGCTCGCCGTGGCGGTAGAAGAACAGCGCGTCCCAGCTGCCCTCCGCCGATGCTCCCGCGACCAGCTGGTTCAGCTGCTCGCGGTCGTGGAAGGGCTGCAGGCCCTCGCGCGCCGCCACCGCGGCCAGCATCTCGTCGCGGATTGCCGCGGTGCGCGCCTGCAGTTCCTCGATCCATGGAAAGACATCGAGCGGCAGGAAGGCCGCGGTCGGCAGGCCGGGCACATAGAGGAAACCGGGTTTCTGCCGCGGATCCGGGTAGCGCGGCATTTCCTGCCCGAGGTAGATCCGCAGCGCGGCGCGGATGCGGCGCATCTCGTCCTCGCCATAGGCTTCCAGCAACGGCGCCAGCACCTGCTGCAGCAGGCGCGGGCGCTCGACATCGACGAAGTCCATCGCGTGCACCACGCGCGGGCGCAGTGCCGGCGGCGTGGTCTCGTTGTTGCGCCAGGCGCCCCTGGCCTGCGCATCGATGATCGCGCGCCAGTAAGCCATCGCCGCACCGGTGCGATCGCCCGTGGCCTCGAGCACCTCGCCGATGCACAGCGCCGCGGTGTGGTTGCGCGCGTCGCGGCGAAACGCCTCGGCGAAGGCCGCGCGCGCGGCGGGCAGATCCGCGGCCTCCTGGCAGGCGACGCCGAGATTGAGCCAATGTGCCGACACGCCGGGCTCGAGCTCCGTTACCCGGCGGCTGAAGTCCACGGCGCGATCGAGAGCGCCCGCACGGAAGGCGCGCATCGCGAAGTAGCGCAGGCTCTCGATGCGCGCGGCGACCGGACCCTGTTCCAGCAGCTGGCCGTAGAGCGCGTCGGCGCGCGCAAACTCCTGGCGCGCCACGCACTGGCGCGCCTGCCCGATCAGTGGCGCAACGGCTGCGCCGGTGTCGCTCACAGCGCGAGCGCCGCGAATACCTGCTCGCGCAGGTGGCGTACCTCGTTCGCCAGGTGATGACGCGCGCCGTCGACCATGCACAGCTGCGCGTGCGGGAACTTCTGCCGGATCATCGGGAGGTTCCACCGCCAGTCCACCGTCTCGTCGGCGCTGCCCTGAATGATCAGCGGCGCGAAATCCGTGACCGGATGCTCGCGGAACGTGCGGATCCACTGCCGCATCGCGCCGACCCACTGCACCGGCAGGATCGTGCTCTGCAGCGGATCGTTGC
>DAORUQ010000109.1:0-4172 GCA_035433265.1 Pseudomonadales bacterium
ACGATGCGAAAGCCGAAGGCGGCCGGATCGCGGCCGTCGAGCACCGTGTCGCCGAACTCGGCGTACGGGTACATCAGGTAGGGCAGCGGCGCGCGGGCCTTTGGCGCGAGCTCGAAATCGCGCGCGTGGTTGAACGCGACCCAGTTCATTTCCCAGTAGCCGAACAGCCGCTCGCGCAGCGCCGCGATGCGTGCGTCCTCCAGCGGCAGCTTTTCCTCCAGCACGGCCTTGCGCACGTCGGCCGGGTCCACCGGCACCCAGCCGTGGGTCGCGCTCAGGAACTCGGCGCGGCAGTGCTGCGCGCCCGAGACGTCGCCCGCGGGCTTGCCGAGGCAGTTGAATTGCGCCGAGGGGCCGACGCGCAGGCCGTAGACCTCGCGCGCCGGGATGCCGGCGGCGCGCGCCAGGCCCACGAACAGCGAATTGATGTCGGCGCACTTGCCGCCGAGGTTGCCGCTCTCCAGCATGAACTTGATGTCGCCCAGGCCGCAGCCGCGCACCGTCGGCTCGCGGAAGGTGTTGTCGACGATCCAGTCGTAGATCGCCCGCGCGCGCTCGTCGGGCGTCGCGGCCTGCGCCTCGCCCACGATGCGCGCGGCCGTCTCGGCCACGATGCCGTCGACCGGCATGTGGGCGGTGGGCTGCAGGAAGCGTTCGGCCTCGCTCGCCTCGGGCGTCGGGGCCTTGTGCGCCATCGGGCGGTCGCGCGTCGCGAACACGGCGCTGACGGTCAGCGGGCGCGGGCCGCGCGCGCCGTCCCAGGCAGCGTGGAAGATCGGGGCGCCATAGACCGGATCCCGGCGCAGTGTCGCGCCAGGCGCGTCGCCACGCCACGTGATCTCGCCCACGCGCTGGTAGTCGCCGGCGTCCTGGGGCAGCGGCAGCCACAGCTGGCCGGGCCCCTTCAGCGCCGGGAGCTCGATCTCGTAGTCGAGCGCGTAGCTGCGCCAGCCCGCGCCGGCGGTTTCGGCGCGCAGCCTGGACGAGGCAAGGCAGAGCGGGGCGAGGACTGCTTGTTTCAGGAGGGTGCGGCGTTTCATGGCGCTCGATCCGGATGACATCGGTGACGGGGAGCCAACCTTACACCGGTCGCCGGCACGGGGCGAGCGTCCGTCGGCTGGCGAATTTCCCACGTCGCACGTAGGTCGCCATTCATGGCGACAACGGCATCCGGAACGCACATGTCGCCATAAATGGCGACCTACGGCGCTGTGCTCAGCCGCTGCCGAAGCCGGGCTGCGCCGTGCACTGCGCCGCGCTGACCTCCACCTGCGTGACCCGCGACCACTTCGGTCCCGTGTTCAGCTCGGCGATGAAGGCGTCGAGCGCCGCGGCCTCGCCGCAGGCCAGCACCTCGACGCGACCGTCGGGCAGGTTCACGGCGCGGCCGCGGATGCCCAGCTCCAGCGCGGCGCGGCGCGCGAAGGCGCGGTAACCCACGCCCTGCACCGTGCCGCTGACCAGCGCGCGCCGGCACATGCTCAGGGACTCCCGGTCGCGGCCTCGAGGCTCGCGACCGTCTGCGGCCCCAGCAGCACGGTGCGCTGCGCGCCCGACGGGTCGATCACGAAGGTCGAGGGCAGCGCCTGTGGCCGCGCGAGGCCGAGCTCGGTGGCCGGATCGCGGTCGAGCAGCAGCTCGGGCGGGATGCCGAGCGTGCGGGCCTGCTGCTGCAGCGCCTCGCCGGTGACGCCGTCGAAGTTCACCAGCACCACGCGCGCCGTGCCGGCGTGCTTGCCGGCGAAGGCGTCGAGCTCGGGTATCTCCTCCAGGCAGGGCTTGCACCACTCGGCCCAGTAGTTCACCAGCAGCCACTGTCCCGGCCGACGCAGCGTGTCGGCGGCCTTGGTGGGCTCCTCCTCGCGGGCGCAGCCGGCCAGCGCCAGCAGCACGCCCAGCAGCAGCGTGCCCGGCGCGCGCCGTAATCTGTCAATGCGCGGTGTCATTGCCTGTTTCCTGTTCCCCGGTGGTGAAGATGTCCTCGAGGCTGGGCGCCAGCGCCTGGCGCAGCCCGCGCTCGGCGGCCTCGATCGTGGCGAGCGCCGTGCGGCACCACGGCGGCAGTTGCTCCCGTTCGCTGGCATCGGGTAGCGAGCCCGCGGTGCCGACCAGCGTGTACAGCGACCACAGCGACACGCTGTCGGCATCGATGCCGAGCACGTATTCGCCCTGTTGCGTCTCGCGCAGCAGGCGCGCGTCGAGCAGCCGCTCGCTCAGGCGCTGCCAGCGCACGGGCTCCGTGCTGTAGCGCCCGAACAGCCAGTCGCGGCCCGTGAGTTCGCTCTCGCGCAGCGCGCTGCCGGTCTGGTGCAGGCGATAGAGGCGCTCCAGCACGCCGAGCGCGACCAGCAGGTCGGGCAGTTGCGCGGCGCGCCGGCTGCGGTAGGTCGAGAGCGCGTAGACGAACTCGGCCCCGCCGAGCAGGATCTGCCATGACAGGTGGATCCACAGCAGGAACAGCGGCAGCGCGGCGAAGGTGCCGTAGATCAGCGTGTAGCTGCCCTGGCCCACGGTCCAGGTGAACAGCCATTTGCCGGCCTCGAACCCGAGTGCGGCCAGCGCGCCGCCGAGCGCGGCATGGCGCAGCGGCACGTGGCAGTTGGGCACCACGCGGTACATCAGCGTGAAGGTGGCGAAGGTGAACAGCTGCGGCAGCGCCTGCAGCGCCAGGGACTTCACGCGCAGGGTCTGCGGCGCGTCGCTGAAAACCGTCAGCGAGAACAGGTAGGTGCTGACCAGCAGCGCGGCGCCGAGCAGCAGCGGCCCCAGGCTCAGCACGGCCCAGTAGATCAGGAAATTCGCCACCCCGTGGCGATGCTCGCGCACGCGCCAGATGTGATTGAACTGGGTCTCGATGGTCTTCAGCATCAGGTAGGCCGAGAGCACCAGCATCACCGTGCCGGCGGCCGTGAGCCGCCGCGCCTGCTCGGCGAAGCCGCGCAGGTACTGCTGCACCTCGGCGCCGGTGGAGGGCACGAAATGGCGGAACACGAAGTCCTGGATCTGCTCGTCCAGCGCCTCGAAGTCCGGCACCATCGAGAGGATCGCGTAGGACACGGTGAGCATCGGCACCAGCGCGAACAGCGATACGAAGGTGAGTGCCGAGGCGCTCTGGCGCGTGCGGTCCTCCGTCATGCGCGCGTAGAGGTGGTGCAGGAAGCCGCCGAGGTCGGCCAGCATGGCGCGCAGGCCCGTGTCGGCGTGGCCGGAGGGTGGCCGGGAATGTGCTGTCATGCGCGTGCGGTTATACTGCGCGGCCTCGAAGTGCGGCATTAGAACAGAAGCTCGCGGATACGTCATGACCGAAGTCTCGATCTACCACAACTCCCGCTGCTCCAAGTCGCGCGAGGCGCTGGCGCTGCTGGAGGAGCGCGGCATCGCCCCGCGCGTGATCGCCTACATGGAGGCCGGCCTGCAGGAGGCGGAACTGCGCGCGCTGCTGGCGAAGCTCGGCATCCCGGCGCGCGAGCTGCTGCGCACCTCGGAGGCAGCGTACCGCGAGCGCGGGCTGGGCGATCCGGGCCTCGCCGAGGCCGCGCTGATCGGGGCGATGTGCGCCGAGCCGCGCCTGATGCAGCGCCCGATCGTGGTCCGGGGCAAGCGCGCCGTGGTGGCGCGCCCGGCCGGGCGCGCACTGGAGCTGCTCGCATGAGCGATCCCTGGGTGCTGGTGCTGTACTACAGCCGCCACGGCGCCACGGCGCGGCTCGCCGACGCGGTGTGCGAGGGCGTGGATTCGGTGCGCGGCATCGGCGCGCGGCTGCGCACGGTGCCGGCGGTGTCGGCGGTCTGCGAGGCGGTGGCCGCGGACGTGCCCGACAGCGGGCCGCTCTACTGCGAGGAGCAGGACCTGCGCGACTGCGCCGGCCTGGTGCTGGGCAGCCCGACGCGTTTCGGCAACATGGCCGCGCCGCTCAAGTATTTCATCGACGGCACCTCGAGCCTGTGGCTGAGCGGGGCGCTGATCGACAAGCCGGCCGCGGCCTTCACCTCGACCGCGAGCCTGCACGGCGGGCAGGAGAGCACGCTGCTCAGCATGATGCTGCCGCTGCTGCATCACGGCATGGTGTTCTGCGGGCTTCCCTACAGCGAGGCCGGACTGATGCAGACCCGCGGCGGCGGCACGCCCTACGGCGCCTCGCACCTGGCCGGCGCGCAGGGCGAGCGCGCCGC